>NZ_JBLWIJ010000013.1:0-313942 GCF_051365025.1 Arthrobacter sp. R4 | reverse complement strand
GGACCCGTGACCTGCACCGCGAACTGGCCCGCTGCCGGGTCTACCTGCACCCCATGCGGTGGACGTCCCTGGGCCTGTCACTTTTGGAGGCCATGCACCTGGGCATGCCAGTCCTGGCCTTGGCGGCCACCGAGGCGCCGCGCGCGGTGCCGCCGGAAGCCGGTGCGGTGTCCGCCGACGTCGGCGAACTGCTCTGCTGCGCCCGCCGCCTGATCGCCAACCCGGAAGAAGCGCGACGGCGGGGCCTCGCCGCCCGGGAGGCGGCGCTGGAACGCTATGGCCTCACCAAGTTTCTGAACCGCTGGGATGAGGTCCTCGCGGACCTGCGCACCCCGGCCGCCGCGAACGGAAAGCGGCACCCCCACACCACACGTCTGGACGAGCAGATCCTTATTCCGGCGCGAGAGAGGAACACCCCATGAAGATCTCGATGGTTTCCGAGCACGCCAGCCCGCTGGCCGCACTGGGCGGGGTGGACGCCGGCGGGCAGAACGTCCACGTCGCCGCGCTGTCAGAGGCCCTTGCCCGGCGGGGCCACAGCGTGACCGTGTACACGCGGCGGGACGCGGAAGACCTGCCGGCGAGGGTGCAGGCAGGGCCCCGGCTGGAAGTAGTGCATGTGGACGCCGGGCCCCCCTGCCATGTGCCCAAAGATGAGCTGCTTCCGTTCATGGACGACCTCGCGGCGGGCATCGCCAAGGACTGGGGCCGGCTGCCGCCGGACGTGGTGCACGGGCACTTCTGGATGTCAGGGCTCGCGGCCCTCGAAGCGGTCGGGCGGATCGGCGGACAGGACTCGGCAGAACGGGATACTTCTCCACGGGATACTTCCGGTCGGGCTGCCAGAAGGGATGATGCCGAGTACCGGATTCCGGTCGTCCAGACCTTCCACGCGCTCGGAACCGTCAAACGCAGGCATCAAGGCAGCGAGGACACCAGCCCGCCGCAGCGTCGCTGGCTGGAACCCTCAGTGGGCCGGTCCGCGGACAGGATCATTGCCACCTGCTCCGACGAAGTGTTCGAACTCAAAGCAATGGGAATCGACACCGGAAAAGTGTCCATCGCCCCGTGTGGGGTGGACCTGGGGCTCTTTTCCGCGGACGGTCCGCCCGCTCCGAGGCCCAGGACCCACCGGATCCTCTCGGTTGGCCGGCTGGTACCCCGCAAGGGCGTGGACCTGGTGATCCGCGCGCTCCCGCAGCTGGCCGAGGCGGGATTCGACGACGTCGAACTCCTCATCGTGGGCGGCGGCGCCGAGCCCGGGGTACTTCATGCCGATCCGGAAGTGCGGCGCCTCCTGGACCTCGCCGAAGGGCTGGGCGTTGCGCACCAAGTGACCTTGCGTGGTCAGGTGCCGCGCGGCGACATGCCCGGAATCTTCCGCAGCGCCGACGCCGTCGTGTGCACGCCCTGGTACGAACCGTTCGGCATCGTTCCATTGGAAGCCATGGCGTGCGGTGTGCCGGTGGTGGCGGCTGCAGTGGGCGGGCTGCAGGACACCGTCCTCGATCACGGTACCGGGCTGCATGTACCGCCCCGGGATCCGGAGGCCATCGCCGCTGCGGTGGCCATCCTGTTGGCAAACCCCGGTCTCCGCGCAGAAATGGGGGCTGCCGGGCAGGTCCGTGCACGGACCCGGTATTCCTGGGACCGGGTTGCCGCGGAAACGGAGAAGGCCTACCAGCTGGCCATGGCGGAACTGCCTGCAACCCTGGGAATGGAAGGGGCAGCGCTGTGACCGCCGAATGGTCCATCCGCGAAGCCGACATTCAGGCCCTCGCCTTTCCAGCCGCTTTGCCGGGACTGGAAGTGCTGGAGGTGGAGGCAGCGGACACGGAGTCCGCGGACGCTGAATCGCTGCACACGGTGCAAGCGCATCTGGACAACGTGGTTCCGGCACTGGAATCGCTCCGGGCCCAATCCGGCCGTCTCGCGGCCTGGGGCGTGGAGCTGGCGCAGCGCCTCCTCTGCGGCCAGCGGCTCCTGGCGGCCGGAAACGGCGGTTCGGCCGCCGAGGCCCAGCATCTGACCGCTGAACTGGTGGGCAGGTTCGACGGCGAACGCGCCCCGTTCTCGGCCATCTCGCTGCACGCCGAAAGCTCGGCGCTGACTGCCCTCGCCAACGATTACGGCTACGAACACGTGTTCGCCAGGCAGGTCCGCGCCCACGGCCGTTCCGGGGACGTCCTGCTGCTGCTTTCCACCAGCGGCCAGAGCCCCAACCTGCTGCGCGCCGTGGAAGCGGCCGCCCGCCTCAATGTCACCACGTGGGCACTGACCGGCCCGGGGCCAAATCCCCTGGCCGACGCCTGCGATGAGGCAGTGACGATCGATGCCCTCAACGCCAACGCGCAGGAGGGCCACCTGATTGCACTGCACGCCATCTGCCGGGCATTTGACCTGGAGGTGCGCCGGCGGAGTACGGGTCTCCAGGAGGGACGAACGGAAGCGGAGTGGGGTGTTGAACCATGAGGATCGTGGTGGTGGGGGACGTGCTCCTCGACGTTGACCTGTCCGGCGATGCCACCCGGCTGAGCCCGGACGCTCCCGTGCCGGTGGTTGATGTCACCGGCGTGAAGCGCCGGGCGGGAGGAGCCGGTCTGGTGGCCCGGATGCTGGCGGGCGACGGTTGGCCGGTCACCCTTGTCACGGTGCTGGCGGATGACGACGCCGGGCGCCAGTTGGAGGCGGCGCTCGCGGGCGTGCGCCTGGCGGCCGGTCCCAGCAGCTTCCCGACGCCGGTCAAGACGCGTGTCCGGGCGGGAACACATCCCGTGGTCCGGTTCGACCAGGGCTGTGGGAGGGTCCCGGTGCCGGACGTGACGCCCGCCATGCTGCGGGCCGTGGAAAAGGCCAGCGCCATCATTGTCGCTGACTACGGACGTGGCTTGGCGGCCAACCCGCAGCTCCGGGAGCTTCTGGCGAGGCTGGCCGAGGATGTGCCCATAGTGTGGGATCCGCACCCCGCGGGCGCCGCTCCCGTGCCGGGGGTCGCCGTCGTCACTCCCAACCTTGCTGAAGCCCACAAAGCGGCTGGGAGCCTCGGCGACGGGTTCGCCGGAGCCGCCTCCGCCGATGGGGCGGCCAAGGTGGCGGGCATACTGCTGGACCAGTGGGGCAGCCGCGCTGTCCTGGTCACCACGGGCGAGCACGGAGCAACACTGCTGCGGCAGCGTGACCGCGTCCCGCGTCCCGTCCCGGCACCCCGGGTGGAGCAGGCAGATCCCTGTGGGGCAGGGGACCGGCTCGCCGCAAGCCTGGCAGTGCACCTGCTGGCTGGCCGGGACCTGGAGGACTCCGCCGTCCTCGCCGTCCATGAAGCCGCGGATTTCCTTGCTGCCGGGGGAGTGGCGTCCTTGCCGGAGCCGGCAGGACCGGCCAAACGCAGGCACCGCACCACCGAACCACTGCTCCTGGCCCGGAGCGTACGGGAGAACGGCGGCAAAGTGGTGGCCACTGGCGGCTGCTTCGACCTGTTGCACGCCGGGCACGTCAGATCGCTGACGGCCGCCCGTGAACTGGGCGATTGCCTTGTTGTCTGCCTGAATTCGGACGCGTCCGTCCACCGGCTCAAGGGTGAGCAACGGCCCATCATGAACCAACAGGACCGCGCCGAACTGCTGCTGGCCCTGGAATGCGTGGACGCTGTCATGATCTTCGACGAGGACACCCCGGAGGCCGCCCTGGAGCGGCTGCGGCCGGACATCTGGGTCAAGGGCGGCGATTACAAAAATGCCAGGCTGCCGGAGGCAGAACTCGTGGAAAGTTGGGGCGGCCGCTGCGTTACGGTCCCCTACCACCCGGCCCGTTCCACAACGGGCCTGGCCGAAGCCTTGGGCAAGGTCAGCTGAAACTCAACCGAAAGGAACACCATGAACACAGAGACACCCTGGCCTGGCCGCGTCCTGGTCACCGGAGGGGCCTCCGGACTGGGGGCCGCCGTCGTCGACGCCGTCCTGAAGGCGGGCGGAACCCCGGTGGTCCTTGACCGGGACATCAGCACTGTCTCCGCAGTGAAAGCCTTCGAAGTTGACGTCGCAGACCGCCTGGCCGTGGAGCAGGCCGTGCGGGAGGCCGCGGAGTCCCTGGGCGGCCTCGAAGCAGTGGTCACGGCCGCGGGCATCGACCGGTGCGGCAAGCTGGCGGACGTCGACGCCGACGAATGGGAGAAGGTGATCGGCGTCAATTTGCTGGGCACAGTCGCCGTTGTCCGCGCCGCGCTGCCCTACCTGATGGAATCGCGGGGAAGGGTGGTCACCGTGGCCTCCACGCTGGGAAAACGCGCGGTGGCCGACGCCACGGCCTACTGCGCCTCCAAGTTCGGCGTGGTGGGCTTCAGCCACGCGCTCGCCGCTGAAACCGGCGGCCGGATCGGTGTCACCACCATGATCCCCGGCGGCATGAACACGCACTTCTTTGATGACCGGACCGAGCAGTACAAACCACAGGACGACTCCCGGCTCAACAGCCCGGCCAACGTTGCCCAAGCCATCCTGTTCGTGCTCTCCCAACCGCAGGGCTGCGAGGTGCGGGAGATGCTGATCTGCCACGCAGAGGAGGGCTCCTGGCCCTAAGTTCCCAAGAGGCTCCGAACGTCCTGGTAAACCTCGGCCGGCCCGATACCCGCCACCAGGCACTCGTCATGCGGGCAGCGCGGAGCTGTCCAGCCCACCTGCGTCACGTCTGCCCCGCACACGGGGCAGTGCGTCGTCCAGGAGAGTTGGAGCCGGTGCCGGCCGCGGCCCAGGGGAGCGGACGTGAGGGCGTTCCCCGCCCAGTAGATCCCCACTGTGGCTGTACCGAGCGCCTGCGCCAGGTGCCGCGGTCCGCTGTCATTGGCCAGCACCACATCGGCACGGGCCAGCAGCGCGGCCAACTCACCAAGCCCCAGCTTCCCTGCCACGGAGGACACGGAAACCGCAGACGCTGCGGTGCCTGAACCGGTTCCGGCGGAAGGCCCGACGGCGGCAGTCACCACTGCTTCCGCCAGCCCGGTTTCGTTCCGGTCGCCCACCACCAGGACCCGGCAGCCGTCGTCGGACGCTGCCCGGGCAACCGCCCCGAAACTGGACACCGGCCAGCGGCGGCGGGGATCGCTGGCGCCCGGATGGATCACCAGTACGGGAGTACCGGCGGCTGGCAACGCCGCGCCGAGGGTGTCAGGCAGCGGTGTCACGAACCTCTCCTGCGGCGCAAGCTGTGCCTCAAGTGCCGCTGGTGCAGCGCCTGCCAGGCCGGCAACTTCCAGGGCCCGCATTGGCTCGTGCTGGTAGTAGGTGTACGGCAGGGTCCGTTCGAGGGGGACGGCATCCGGGGTCGCGGACCCCACCGTGTGCCGGGCCTGCAGCCGCAACAGGAACGGGTTGGAAAACCGTCCCCCGCCATGCAACTGAACCGCCAGGTCGAACTTCCGGGCGCGGGCGTCGAGGAAAAACCGGTCGACGGCGGACGCGTCCTCGGTGCCGGGCCGCACCCCTTCGGCGAAGGGCAGCACCATGACATCGTCCACCGCGCTCTGGACTTCGGCGAGCAGGGATTCGTGCAGCGGTGTCCCCAGGAGCGTCACGGTGCAGCCCGGATACGCCTTCTTCAACGCGGTGACGGCAGGAAGGGCAAACATCAGGTCCCCCAGGCCGCCGCCGCGCAGTACTGCGACCCGCGAGACCCCGGGGAATTTGCCTAGCACCGGCCCGACGCCCCTGGCGGTCTCATCCATGCTGCCCTCCTTCTATGCCTGTACCTATGCTTGTGCCTGTGCCTTCGCGTGCTGCCACCTTACGGACGCCCGGCCCACCTGGCTAGGGGCGCAATTCTGCCCGGATTCCACCGTGTAAACATCCGCCCCCGGGGTACGGGACTCCAAGGAGAAGTACGTACGGAGGAGTTCCATGCATACGACCGCCACACCCACAACCACCCCTGACCTGACCCTTGACGGCTCCGGACTGGCTATCAGCGATCCGCGCACCGGGGAGTTCCTGTGGTCCGTCCCTGAGGCCGGGCCCGAAGCGGTGAGTCACGCCGTCGAGGTGGCCAGGAGCGCCGCCGGGCCGTGGGCCGGCGTCGCCCCGGCGGAGCGGGGTGCCGCGCTCCGTGCCGCTGCCCGGGCACTCGAGGCCGCCGCGCAGGAACTGGCGGGCCTCAACAGCAGTGAAACCGGACGCCCGCTCGAAGAAGCCCTGGCCGGGATAGCCGCCGGAGTCTCAACCCTGGAGCAATACGCCGAGCTGGGCCCGGTGCACCGCGGACACAGCCTGCTGGGCAGCCGGACCGCCTCGGACTACACGGTGGCCGAGCCCCGCGGCGTTGCCGTTCTCCTCACTCCCTGGAACGATCCCGTAGCGGTAGCGTGCGGCCTGATTGGCGCAGCCTTGGTCACCGGCAACACTGTGGTGCACAAGCCGAGCGAGCGCTGCCCACGCCTCGGTGAAGCCCTCGGGGAAGTGTTGGCGCCGGCCTTTCCGCCGGGCGTCCTGCTGACTGTGTCCGGCGGCGCGGGGGTGGGAGAAGCCCTGACCCGGGCCGCCGTCGACGTCATTGCCCACGTGGGTTCCACTGCATCCGGGGAGCGGATCGCCCACGCAGCCGTCCAGTTCGGAGCCCACGTCCTCCGGGAAAACGGCGGGAACGATCCACTGCTGGTGGACCGCGACGTTGATCCGGCGTGGGCGGCCGAGCAGGCGGCCATCGGCGCCTTCAGCAACAGCGGACAGATCTGCACATCGGTGGAACGGATCTACGTCCATGAGGCCATCGCGTCCGAATTCTGCGCTGCGCTGGAAGCCGAAGCGGCGCTCCGCAACAGCAACGGGACCATGGCTCCATTGGTGGATACCAGGCTGCGTGGCACCGTCCACGCCCAGGTGTCCGAGGCACTGGAGCAGGGAGCCCACGCCGTGGAAGGCGGATCAATTCCGGACGGGCCCGGTGCCTTTTACCCGGCGACTGTCCTGCTCGGCTGCACCGACAGCATGCAGGTGATGACGGAGGAAACCTTTGGCCCTGTGGCTGCCGTCCAGGTGGTCCCCAGTTTCGACGAAGGGCTGCGGCTCGCGGGCAGCGGCCGTTACGGGCTGGCCGCCACGGTCCTGACCGGGAGTATCGCCCATGTCCAGCAGGCCATTGCCGCCCTTCCGGTGGGCACCGTGAAGATCAACGAGGTGTTTGGCGGGGCGCCGGGTGGTTCGGCCCAGCCCCGGGGCGCCAGCGGCGAGGGTTTTGGCTACGGCCCCGAGCTGCTCGATGAGTTCACCCGGGTGAAAGTGGTGCATGTGGCGGCTCCGCCTCCGTTCGCCCTGCGGGAACGGGCGCCATCTGTAGAGGACCAGCGATGAGCCCGTTGCACGCCGACGCCGACGACCTCTCCAGCCAGCGGGGACTCTCCGAATGGCTGCCGCGCCGCCTCGCCGCCGAACGGCCGGCCATCACGGTGCTCGGCGACGTGATGCTGGACGGCTGGTGGAGCGGAACCATCGAGCGGCTCTGCCGGGAGGCGCCGGCCCCGGTGGTGGACGTGGCCACCCGCGACTTCGTCCCCGGCGGTGCAGCAAACACCGCCATGAACCTCGCGGCGCTCGGGGCCAGGGTGTCGGTGGCCGGCATCATCGGAACGGACGACGCCGGGACGACGCTTCGGAGGAAGCTTCAGGATGCCGGGATTGACGTCCGGCATCTCCACACGCATCCGGACATGGTCACCACCACGAAGATCCGGATCAGCAGCGGCGGCCAGGTGATGCTGCGGATCGACGACTCAGCCAAAGCCGTCCCGGCCGATGCGCTGGCGGCGCTCGCCGCATCGGTGCGTGCCGCCGTCGGGCACCAGGACGCGGTGATGGTGTGCGATTACGGGACGGGTGTCCTGGCCGGCCCGGTCCGCGAGGCCCTCATTGAGGCGCTGGGCGGGCCCGTTTCGCGGCCTTTGACGGTGGTGGATGCCCACGATCCCCGCCCTTGGGCGCCGTTGCGGCCGGACCTCGCCACGCCCAATGCCCAGGAGGCCAGCCGCCTGCTGGGCCTGCGCCTGCCGGAGGGTCCGGATCGGGTGGCCGCCGTGGCCCGGCACCGCGATGCCTTGTGCGCTGCCACCGGGGCGCGTGCGGTGGTGGTGACGCTGGACCGCGACGGAACGGTACTGTTCCCGGCCGATGGCGGCACCCACCGGACCTGGGCCAGGCCCGCTGCGGAGAAGCAGGCCTCCGGGGCCGGAGACACGTTTGTTGCGGCATTGACCCTGGCCCACTCGGCAGGCCTCCCGCTGACGGCAAGCCTGGACCTGGCCCAGGCCGCGGCGGACGTGGTGGTGCACCAGCCGGGCACGTCGGTGTGCAGCACCGCCCAACTGGGCCGGTACCTGGCGAGCTTCGCGGACACGGCCCTCGGCATCGACGAACTCGCCCTGGAGCTGGAAGCGCACCGCTCCCAGGGCCAGCGGATCGTGCTGACCAACGGCTGCTTCGACGTGCTGCACAAGGGCCATACGCGCTACCTGAACCAGGCCAAACAGCTGGGCGACATCCTGGTGGTGGCCCTGAACAGCGATGCCTCAGTGCGCAGGCTCAAAGGACCGGACCGTCCCATCAACACCGAGGCGGACAGGGCTGCAGTCATTGCCGCGCTCAGTTGCGTGGACTATGTCACGGTCTTTGACACCCCCACGGCCAGCCCGCTGATCCGGCGGCTCAAGCCCGAGGTGTACGCCAAGGGCGGTGACTACACTGCGGACATGCTGGAGGAGGCCAGTGCGGTGGAAGAGTGCGGTGGTCGGGTGGCCATCCTGGACTACGTGGCCGAACGTTCCACCACGGCCGTGGTCAGACGCATCAGGGCGGGTGAGGGAGCCAGGCAAGTCCAGTAGGGACGCCGCTCCTGCGTGCCAGTCAACTAATGTTGAGCCATGACTGAAGCGGCACACGGATAATGGCGAAACGCGGCAAGTCAGGCGGCCGGAACAGCCAGCGTTCGGCAGCGGGAGTCATCGAGGTGCCCAAGGGTACCCGGCCGGAGGGCCCCGTCGAGGGCGTCTACTACATCGATACCGGGGACTGCGAGCTCATCGCGGACCAGGACAACTCCAACGGCTGGCTGCTGAAAATCAACGGCGTCATGAGTTCCCACATCGACCTCGCCGATCCGCTCTTCCTCGATTTTGAGTACATGCGCTGGATGGCGGCGCTGATTGAATCGCGCTGGCCACCGGCGTCCGGGCAGGGCGGACCGAAGGACAGCGGGCCGCACCGGCTGCGTGGACTGCACCTGGGCGGCGGGGCCTGTTCCCTGGCCCGCTACTTCCACGCGGCCTACCCGGATGCGCGCCAGGTGGTGGTGGAGCTCGACGGCAAATTGGCGGAGTACGTCCGCGGCTGGTTCGACCTCCCCAAGGCCCCGCTGCTCCGGATCAGGGTCGGCGAGGCCCGCGAGGTGACCGAGACGCTGACGCCGGACACCCGCGACTTCATCATCCGTGACGTCTTTGCGGGTGCGCTGACGCCCCGGCCGCTTACCACCGCCGAGTTCAACGAGCACGTCAGGCGGGTCCTTGCCCCGGGCGGTCTCTATGTGGTCAACTCCGGTGACGCCCCGGACCTCAAGAACGCGCGGGAGGACGCCGCCACCATCGCGGCCGCCTTCGAACACACGCTCATCATCGCCGATCCCGCCATGCTCAAGGGCCGCCGCTACGGAAACATGGTGATGGCCGGCAGCGACACTCCCCTGGACGGCGACCCCAAGCTGGCCCGCCGGCTCTTGGGCGGAGCTGTCCCGGCGCACATCTGGAACGACGCCCAGGTGCGCGCCTTCGCCGCCGGGTCACCGGTGCGCCACGACCCGGTCACCCCATCGATTGCTCCGTAAGCGCCCTTTTGAGCGCCCAAAACGGCGTTTACGGAGCACTCGATGGGGTTTTGCCCCGGCCCAACAGTTTTTCCCGGTGCGCTGCCGTCTGGTCCTGCAGTGCCTGCACAACAGCGGCCACGGCAGGGCGGCGCATCGAGTCAGGCCGCAGCACCATCCAGTAGGGAAGAAGTTCGGCGAAATCCTCGGGGAGCAGCCGGATTAGGTCCTCGTGCAGGTCACCCATAAAGCAGGGCAGGAACCCGATGCCCGCCCCGGCCCGCGTTGCCTCTACATGGACAAAAACGTTGGTGGACGTCAGCCCGTCCCGCATCGCCGGAACCAGCCGGCGCGGTGCATCGAGGTCATCGACCTGCAGCATCGAATCCACGAAATAGACCAGCGGGTGTTCCGTCAGTTCCGCCACGCTGGCAGGTGTCCCGTTCTCCTCGAGGTAGGCGCGCGAGGCGTACATCCCCAGCATGTAGTCACCCAGCCGGACGGCTTCGGCGCGGTGGACCTGCGGTTCGCCCACCACCACTTCGATGTCCAGGCCCGAACGCTGCTGCAGCGCCCGCCGGGTCATGGTCACCACTTCAACGGTCAGCCCCGGGTGGTCGCGGCGCAGCCGGGCAACGGCCGGGGCCGCGATGTAGGCACTGAAGCCGTCAGTCGCCGTCATGCGTACGACGCCGGCAATGGGGTCCGGTGCCTTCCCTGACGGTCCCAGCGCACTCACCGCGGCCTCCACCTGTTCGGCGACGCGGACGGCCTCAGTCCCGAGCTCCGTCAGTTCCCAGCCGCCGGCCGCACGGGCCAGCACCCGGCCGCCCAGCGCCTTCTCGAGCGCTGCTATCCTGCGCGAAACAGTGGTGTGGTTCAGGCCCAGGGCCTGTGCCGCCGTCGTAAATTTAGCGGACCGGGAGACTGCGAGCAGGACCAGCAAGTCATCGGGATTGGTGTTCATATCTGCAATTGTGCACATGGTTGGTGCCGGATTGGTCATTGTAGGTGCATGTTTGTGCAGTAATACTCAGTGGAGCCATTAGTGCTGGAGATCACAGCACGTGTCAGAGTGGACACTAAGGAGAAACCCCATGAGCGTAGAACAGCGCTCGGCAGATAATGCCGCCGGATCCGCCCCCAAGGGGTCCGGACTGAAAAAGATTGTTGCCGCCTCAATGGTGGGCACGGTGGTGGAGTGGTACGAGTTCTTCCTCTACGCCACCGCCGCAACCCTGGTGTTCGGGAAGTACTTCTTCCCGGCCACGGGAAACGAGTTGGACGGCATCATCCAGGCCTTCCTCACCTACGCGGTGGGCTTTGTGGCCCGCCCCCTCGGTGGCATCGTTTTCGGCCAGATCGGCGACAAGCTGGGCCGCAAGCCCACGCTGCAGCTGACCATCATCATCGTCGGTGTTGCCACCTTCCTGATGGGCTGCCTCCCGGGCTTCGCCGACATCGGCTACCTGGCCCCGGCGCTGCTGGTTGCCCTCCGCTTTATCCAGGGCTTCGCCCTCGGTGGCGAATGGGGCGGCGCGGTGCTCCTGGTTGCCGAACACAGCCCCAACGCCTCCCGCGGTTTCTGGTCCAGCTGGCCCCAGGCCGCAGTTCCGGTGGGCAACCTGCTGGCCACGCTGGTGCTGTTCATCATGTCCACGGCCCTCAGCCCTGAGGCGTTCCTGGGCTGGGGCTGGCGCGTGGCGTTCTGGCTCTCCGCAGTGATCGTCTTCGTCGGCTACTACATCCGCACGCACGTCACCGAAGCCCCCATCTTCCTGGAGGCCAAGGCGCTGGTGGAAAAGGAGCAGGCCGTCAGCTACGGCGTCTTCGAGGTGGTCCGCAAGTACCCCAAAGGCATCCTGCAGGCCATGGGACTGCGCTTCGCGGAGAACATCATGTACTACCTGGTGGTCAGCTTCGCGATCGTCTACCTCAAGAGCGTGCACAAATACGACACCTCCTCGCTCCTGCTGGCACTCCTGATCGCCCACGTCATCCACTTCCTGGTCATCCCGCAGGTGGGCCGGCTCGTGGACAGGCTGGGACGCAAGCCCGTCTACCTCATCGGCGCAATCTCCGGCGCGGCGTGGCCGTTCTTCGCCTTCCCCATGTTCGACACCCGCAATGCCGTGGTGATCGTTCTGGCCGTGACCATCGGGTTGTGCCTGCACGCGTTTATGTACGCTGGCCAGCCCGCCATCATGGCAGAGCTCTTCCCCACCCGGATGCGCTACTCGGGCGTCTCCCTGGGCTCGCAGGTCACCTCCATCTTCGCCGGTTCGCTGGCCCCGCTCCTGGCCACCCAGTGGCTCAAGGACACCGGCTCCTGGGTGCCCACCGCCATCTACCTCGTGGTGGCGTGCGCCATCACCACGGTGGCCGTGCTGAGCCTGAAGGAAACCAAGGGCATCGCGCTGGAGGAAGTGGACAAGGCCGACGCCGCCCGCGAAGGACTCCTGCCAGCCGGCTCACGCTGAGCTGCTTGAGCCGTTGGACCGTTTGTCGGGTAAGCACACGATGGGAACAGTAATGGAACGCGATTTGAACGGGCGCAAGGCGCTGGTCACCGGCGGTGCCAGCGGAATCGGTGCCGCGTGCGTCCGGGAGCTTGCTGCCCGCGGGGCGAAGGTGGTGGTTGCCGATGTCGACTCCGCCGGCGCCGCCGCGCTCGCCGACGAAGTGGGCGGCACCTCGTGGGCTGTTGACCTGCTGGACGTGGACACGCTCGCCACCCTGAGCCTGGACTGCGACATCCTGGTGAACAACGCCGGGATCCAGCGGATCAGCCCCATCGAGGAGTTTGATCCCGCGGAGTTCCGCAAGATCATCTCCCTCATGCTGGAAGCGCCCTTCCTGCTGATCCGGGCCGCCCTGCCGCACATGTATGCCAACGGGTTCGGCCGAATCATCAACGTGTCCTCCGTCCACGGAATCCGTGCTTCCCCGTTCAAGAGCGCGTACGTTTCCGCCAAGCACGGCCTGGAAGGGCTGAGCAAGGTGACGGCGCTTGAGGGCGGGGAGCACGGAGTCACGTCCAACTGCATCAACCCGGGCTACGTCCGGACTGCGTTGGTCGAGAAGCAGATCGCGGACCAGGCGCAGGTGCACGGTATTCCGGAGTCCGAGGTCCTGGCCAGGGTGATGCTCACAGAGTCCGCCGTCAAACGGCTCGTGGAGCCGGAGGAGGTAGCGTCCCTGGTGGCCTGGCTGGCCTCGGACCATGCGGGTATGGTTACCGGCGCCAGCTACACGATGGACGGCGGCTGGTCCGCGCGCTAAGGGTTTCGGAGTTCGCGAGATGACAGATAACCCCCATCGGAGTCCAGATCATGGGGATTATCTGTCATGTCGGCGCAGGGTCGGATCGACATCCGCCACCCGGGGCGCTAGTCCAGGCGCCTCAGGTGGCGGTGGTCGTAGAAGAACACCCCGGCAGCGGTGCCGAGTTCCACGGACGAGCCGCGGAGGGACATCACAATCCCCTCATGCCTGCCGTTGAACGGATCGTCTCCCACCACGGCGTCCCCCACGCGATAGGGGCACCGCGGAACGAGTGTCACCCGGACACGATCCCAGGCGCTGGCGCTGAGGGAGGAAAATCTTACGGGCCTGCCCATGCTGGCAAGGTCCTGGACATGTGCTTTCACCATTGCGAACCACTCCTTGAGTGCGGCGCGCGGCCGCCCACCGGTGCGGGTGCCGGAACGCCCCAGCAGAGGACGGCCCTCTTGTCCCGGCTGGCACCCTACGCATACGTTAGGCGCTATTCACACCAGTCACACCAGTAACATGTACTCGTTTTGGTGCAGGACCGGTACTTAGGGATTTTCCAGTCAGCGTTGGCCTTTGAGGATCTCGTCCGCGTTGTCGTAGGCCCAGGTGACGAGGGGGACCAGCAGGGCAGTCAGTTCGTAGCCCCGGTCCGTCAGGCTGTAATCAACATGCGGCGGAATCACCGGCCTCGCTTTCCGCAGCACCAGGCCGTCACGTTCGAGCGTCTTGAGGGTCTGCGCCAGCATCTTCTCGCTGATGCCCTCGGCCCGGCGCCTGAGCTCGCTCCAGCGCTGCTCACCTTCTGAGAGCGCGGCCAGGATGAGTACACCCCATTTGCTGGTGATATGGTCCAGGACCGTCCGGCTGGGGCAACCGGCCTGGAACACGCCGTCGGCGAAGTCCGCCCGTAGTTCAGCAAACTGCGGGGCAGGCACACTGATCGCTTCCATAGCCATATCCTACCAAAAAGTCAGTACCTTACCTGAAAGTGCGTACTCTCTTTCAGGAAGTAATCCGGTCCGTGGCTGGTTGTGGAGGGTGACCCCCTAAAAATCGGTGAAAGGAAATACCCCGTGAGCATCGTCATCACAGGAGCAACAGGACAGCTTGGCCGCCACGTTATCGAGGCTTTGCTGCAGCGCAACGTTCCGGCGGCGGAGATCGTTGCCACCGGCCGCTCCATCGAAAAGTTGGCTGACTTCCAGGACCATGGCGTGCAGGTCAAGCCGATGGACTATTCAGATCCCTCGTCCGTGGCCCAGGCACTGAAAGGCGCCAGCAAAGTCCTCCTGATTTCCGGCAGCGAGGTAGGCAAGCGCGTGGATCAGCACCGTACGGTGATTGAGGCGTCCAAGGCCGAGGGTGTCGGGCTGGTCGCCTACACCAGCATCGCTAATGCTGACACCACGGGCATGAAACTGGCTGCCGAGCATCAGGCAACAGAAGCGATCCTCAAGGACTCCGGGGTCCCCTTCGCCATCCTCCGCAACAGCTGGTACCTCGAAAACTACACCGACCAGTTGCCGGGCACGCTTGCCCAGGGCGCACTTGCCGGGAGCGCCGGCGAAGGCAAGGTCAGCGCTGCGTCGCGCGCTGACTACGCCGAGGCCGCAGCCGCAGTCCTGGTTGCCGACGACCAGGCCGGAAAGGTCTATGAGCTTGGCGGGGACCACGCCTTCACGCTCTCCGAGTTGGCGCAGGAAATCAGTGCAGCGGCCAACAAGCCCGTGGCGTATCAGGATCTTCCGGTGGAGGACTATGCCGGACTGCTGGTCGGGTTCGGGATACCGGAGCAGTTTGCCGACGTCCTGGCGGACTCGGACCTGGGCATCGCCCGCGGTGACCTCCTGGTCAGCGGCTCCGACCTCCGCACGCTTATCGGCCGGCCCACGACGCCCATGCCCGTTGCGGTGCGCTCTGCGGTCGATGCCGCCTGAGTAGGACAGCCTGCCAAGACGCTCTCTCACTTCCTGCAGGTTTTTGGGCAACCCTCTCCCACATGACGTGGGAGAGGGTTGGCGGCGGTTAGGTCTTACTGCCCGTCAGCGCCAGCGTTCCACCAAGGCCGATCATCATGACCCCGCCTGCGGCGCTGAGCGTGGAGATTCGTTTCGGCGAACGGCCGAACCATTGCCGGGCGGTGCCGGCGGCCAGGGCCCAAATGCTGTCGCAGACGAGCGCTATCACCAGGAAAACCGCGCCCAAAGACGCAAGCTGCAGCGGAATGTTTCCGGCCGCGTAGTCAACGAACTGCGGCAGCACCGCTACGAAAAACACGATCGACTTTGGGTTGGTGGCACCCACCAGGAATCCCTCGCGCAGCATGCGCCAGGTGGACGACGGCGGCACGGGGCCAGCCGCCGTCGCGCGTCCGCCGCGGTGCCGGATCGCCTGAATGCCGAGATATGCCAGATAGGCCGCACCGGCGAATTTGATGATCGTGAACAGCACCACCGACTGTGCCAGAACCAGCCCCACTCCCATGGCCACAGCGATGATCTGTGGCACCATGCCCAGGGCGTTGCCCAGCACACTCAAGAGCCCGCCTTTGCGCCCGAGGGCGAGGGACCGGCCGATGACAAACAGCACGCTGGGTCCCGGGATGGCGATGAGGACCAGCGAAGCCAGGGCAAACGCCAGGAGATTAGTGAATGGAACCATGCCTGATGATAGCCCTGGCCCCGGCCGAGGGGCGATGCCTAGCGGTGGGCGGAAACCGCGGTGGTGACCAGCGGCAGCGGTGAGGTTTCGTCCACGAGGTCGGCCCGGCGTCGTCCGTTCCCCTTAACCCACAGCCGGTAGGCGAGAACCAGCAGACCCAGCCACGCGGCTCCCACGTACAGCGCGACGCGGGTGTCCTCGAAGGCGCCCAGGACGGCGATGACCAGAGCCATGAATGCGATGGTCAGGACAGAGGCCGCGGGCCACCACGGGGACGGGAATTCCGACGCCGGCAGGCCCTTCCGGGCGATCTCCCGTTTCATGGCCACGTGGGAGGCGAGGATCATGACCCACACCCAGACGGTGGCGAACGTGGCGATCGATGCGATCAGGATAAAGACGTCTTCGGGAATCACGGCGTTCAGCACGACGCCCACCAGGAGGATGCCGGCCATCATCACCACGGTCATCCACGGGACACCATGGCGGGAGACCTTGCCGAATACGGCCGGCGCGTGGCCTTGGTTGGAGAGACCGAACAGGATGCGGCCTGCGCCGAAAATGTCGCTGTTGATGGCGGACAGGGCTGCCGTGATGACCACGGCGTTCAGGATATGGGGCGCCGCGGGGATGCCGAGGCCGCTGAAGATCTGGACAAACGGGCTGCCGTTGCTGCCGATCTCGTTCCAGGGGAAGAGGCTCATCAGGACACCGAGGGTCAGGACATAGAAGAGCAGTACGCGGACCGGTACGGTGTTCACCGCTTTGGGGATGACCCTCTTGGGATCGGCGGCCTCCCCGGCGGTGATGCCGAGCGTTTCGATCCCACCGAAGGCGAACATCACGACGGCGAACGAGGCCAACAGCCCCTCGAAGCCCTGGGGGAACAACCCCCGGTTCTCCACGAGGTTGCCCAGTCCGGGCGCCACGGTTGAACCGCCCGCCTGGAAGCCGAAGGCGATGATGGCGGCGCCGCCGGCGATCATGGCGATGATGGCGACCACCTTAATCAATGAGAACCAGAATTCCAGCTCACCGAAGACCTTGACGCTGAGCAGGTTCAGCGCGGCCAGGAAGCAGATGATCGCCAGGATCCAGATCCAGCGGTCCACCTGGGGAAACCAGAAGCCCATGTAGATGCTGAAGGCCGTCACGTCTGCGATGGCCACAATCGCCATCTCAAAGACGTAGGTCCAGCCGGTGACGAATCCCGCCAACGGGCCGAGGTAGCGGCTGGCATATTGGCCAAAGGAGCCCGAGACAGGGTGCCGGACTGCCATTTCGCCCAGGGCCCGCATCACCATAAATACCGCGGCACCGCCGATGACGTACGCGAGCAGGACCGCCGGGCCCGCCTTCTGGATCGCCGAGGCCGAGCCATAGAACAGGCCGGTGCCAATTGCAGAACCGAGCGCCATAAAACGGATATGGCGGACGTTCAATCCCCGGTTCAGAACACTTGCGACGGCGGCGCCCGGCACCCGCTTCCCGGGTGGGCTTGGCTCTTGCGCGCCTGCGTCGCGCCTGGCTGTTTGTTTCGGGACGGCTGATTGCTGCATAACAAGTACCTTCTCGTCATTGGGAGGGGATCGCTAACCAGCAGACCATCCTGGCACCCGGAGTGATGAGCCTCACGGGAGCTTGGTGTCTTTCATCTCAGACTGAGCCGGACGGGTGTTGGATTCGTCAACCACTGAGTCTAGAACCCTTGACATGGTGTCTGGTTTTCTTTACATTCGGCATGTCAGGTTTGTTTTACATTCTTTGGGAACGGCGGAAACGGAATGTCCTTCGAAGAGAAGAGCGCGTGGATCATGGGGGTGGTGGCCGTGGGTTCCTACGGCGCTTACCTGGCCATCGTCCTTGGCCTGGCCGGGACTATGCCACTTGTTGATGTCCCGTATGTCGCGCCGCTGCTGTGGACCGTCGGCGCATCCATTGCAGTGTCCATCGCCCTGCACGCCCTGATGGGCATCTTTTCGCCCAGGGACGCCGGGAAGAAGGACCAGCGCGACCGCGAAATCTACCGCTTCGGCGAGTACATCGGCCAGTCGTTTGTGGTCATCGGGGGAGTGGCGGCACTGCTGATGGCAATGACGGAGACGGACCACTTCTGGATCGCGAACGTCATCTACCTGACGTTTGTCCTGTCGGCGATCCTGGGTTCCATTGCAAAGATTGTTGCCTACCGCAGGGGGTTCCAGCCGTGGTGAAACCAACGCGGGTAACCAACTCAATCCGTCGGCTGAGGTTCGAACGGGGCGAGATGACCCAGGCGGAGCTCGCCGAGCGCGTGGGCGTCACCCGCCAGACAGTCATCGCCATCGAGCAAGGCCGTTATTCGCCGTCGTTGGAGATGGCCTTCCAGATTGCCCACGTGCTCAGCGTGCCGCTCGAGGACGTTTTCCAGTACCCGCACCGTGAAGGAGACGCATCGTGAAAGCTATTGTGCAGGACGTTTATGGAAGTGCGGACGTGCTTCAGCTCAGGGACATCCCGACGCCGGCGCCTGCCGAAGGAGAGGTGCTCATCCGGGTCCGCGCCGCCGGCGTCGACCAGGGGGTCTGGCACCTCATGACCGGGATGCCGTACCTGGTCCGGCTTTTCGGCTTCGGGTTGAAGAAGCCCAAGGTGCCGGTCCGCGGGCGGGAAGTTGCCGGCGTCGTGGAGGCAGTGGGGGCGGGTGTGACCCGGTTCCAGCCGGGCGATGAAGTGTTCGGCACCTGTGAGGGGTCTTTCGCGGAATTTGTCTGCGCCAAAGAGAAACTTGTGGCGCGCAAACCCGCGAACCTGACCTTTGAAGAGACAGCGGCTGCGCCCATATCTGCCGTGACAGCCCTGCAGGCCGTCCGCGACGCCGGTCGGGTCGCTCCTGGACAGAAGGTGCTGGTCATCGGGGCAGGCGGGGGAGTGGGGTCCTTCGCCGTCCAGGTGGCCAGGGCGTTCGGCGCTGAGGTCACCGGCGTCTGCAGCACCGGCAAGATGGATCTGGTCCGGTCGCTTGGAGCTAGCCACGTCATTGACTACACGCGCGACGACTTCTCCCGTGCCGGCGTGCTGTACGACGTCATTGTCGATACCGCCGGTAACCGGCCCCGCTCTGTTTCGCGGAAGGCGCTCGCGCCAAAGGGAACGCTGGTGATTGTAGGAGGTGAAGGCGGCGGGAAGCTGACCGGCGGATTTGAACGATCCCTCGGTGCGCCGTTCGCCTCGCTGTTCTCCGGGCAGAAGTTCAAGGGACTGGTCTCAACGGAAAAATATCAGGACCTTGAGGCCCTGACTTCCATGATCGAGGCTGGCAGCGTGAAGCCCGCCATCGAGAAGGCCTATCCCCTTGCGGAAGCTCCGGCGGCTGTCGCCTCCCTGCACGAGGGGCGGGTGCGCGGCAAGGTGGTGGTCCGTATTTGAAACGACTGCCGGCTGCACGCCTCTACCCGGATCGCGGGGTCAGGCATCGCTCCGGGCTGCCCCTTCCTGGGTCCTCCCGGAGGCTTCCCGCGCGGCGGCCTCTATGGCGGCACGGTGGGTGGCCCAGTCCTCGGTGCTTCGCGGGGTGAGGTTGGGATCACCGGGACGCTGGCCGGCGGTCCTGTCGATGAGTTCGCGCAGGATGTCGGCGTGGCCCAGATGCTGGGACGTTTCTGCCAGCATGTGGACAAGGATCTGGTGCAGTGTGACGTCGCGCCGCTCCTCCGGCCACCACGGAACAACGCCGGGGGAGTCCAGCGGCAGCGCCTCGATGGTCGCGTCGGTGTGCGCCGCGGCGAACAGATGCAGACCGACAATGTCTTCACGGCTTTCGTCGGCTGTGGCCCAGAGGTCTGCGTCGGGGCTCGCGTCGTCGTCGAACCACGGGAGATGCCGCCCGCTGGGACGGCCGAAGACCTCACCAAAATAGCCAAGCTCCATACTCGCCACGTGCTTGACCAGGCCCAACAGGTTGGTGCCGGTGGGTGTGAGCGGCCGGCGGATGTCGTAGCCACCCAAGCCGTCCAGCTTGCCCAGGAGGTTCTCCCGCCTGACACGAAGATAGTGGTGGAGTGTCTCTTTTTCGTCCATAGCGGGCACTCTACCCAACCGGCGGAGCGTCAGCCGTCAGAGCAGAACCTGGGGCAGAGAGTCGTTCCCGCAGCCAGTGAATGACGGCTTCGCCCTGCTGCTGCTGAAAAGACCGGAGGCTAGGTAGGCCTGGCGGAGGCGGTTGCCGGGCGGCATCGGTGAAGTAGCCAGCAAGGCCGGCCAGGAAGCCGTCGACGTTGGCCGCGTTGGCAGTCGTGAAGACGCTGTGGGAATGCAGGAACGCGTCGGTATCGAAGGCAGGATCGAAGACGCGAACGTTAATGAGAACCGTGAGGGCATCCACCCACGGCGCACCGATGGCAGCCCACGGCCAGTCCACCAGGACGGCTCCGTTGGTGGCCGTGATGATGATGTTGTCAGCGCGGACGTCGGTGTGGGCCAGCGATGCACCGGCTACATCCTTCAGGCCCTGCTCGGCCAGACTCTCCAGCGTGTCCAGGTTCTGGAGGATCCAAGGATCGCAGTCCTCTGGCGGATTGCGCCGGATGCGGGTCCACCCTCCAAACGGATCCGCCAGTTCGGTTTGAAGAGGAGGCAACCGGGTGAGTTCCGGCGGGAGCGGTGTCCCGGCTATCGCTAGCAGGGCATCAAGGACAAGGTGAACCTCGACGGCGTTCCACGGCGTGTGGGGATGCCTGCCTTCCACATCGCTGAGCACCAGCGCGACCCATTCGCCGTCGTCATAGGTGCCGATCAGGGTCGGCGCTGGAAGCCCGGCGGGAAGTGCGGCTGCAACGGCCGCCTCCTTCCGATGGATTCCGGGCGAGTGCTCGTTCAGTTGCGGACTGACGGCTTTAACGAAGGCGCGCCGGCCGGCGGCGGTGAGGACCCGGTCCGCAGTGCCGGGAGAAAAGCCTCCCTGCTGGCCCGTCGCCTCAACCACGGGGGAATCGAGAACCCGTTCGATGCCGGCGCGCACGTGGCCGGGAAGCTCGGCCCAGCCGATCCTGGGACTCCACTCAGGCTGCACGGGAATGGCCACCTTTGCCCGGCGTCCGCACAAAAGGCGTGGAGGTGGTGATTGCCTGGAATCCCAGGCGTCGAAGGACCGGCTCGCTGGCAACGGAGGCATCCACCTGCAGGAAGGCGGTAAGGATGTCGGCGGTTGAGACCATACGCTTCAGCCTAGGGTCTTTGTCCGCACACAGGGCACTTCCCGCGGCATCTGTCTGGCATCCCGGACAGATGCCTTGCCTTCATTGCCTTCCAGGGACCAGCCAAGGGCGCAAGCTTAAGTACGGGATCCCGGACATGCCTGAAGGATCCCGCAAGGAATACGGAGGATACGGTGGCGGTAAGCATGGAAGCAAGGGCGCAGGGTGGGCGTGAACCAAAGGTGACTTCCAAGGTCCCCGCGGCCGAGAACACGCTGCGCATCCTCAAACTGCTGGCTTCAAAACGTGGCCCCATGGCGGCGTCGAGCATTGCCACATCCCTCGGATTGCCGCGTTCGAGCGTCTACCACCTTCTGGGGGTGATGGAGGCCAACGGCTTTGTCCTCCACCTCCACGAGGAACAGCGCTACGGATTGGGCATCAGTGCTTTCGAGCTGAGTTCGGCCTACTCTCGGCAGGAACCGCTCTCCCGCTTGGGCCGGCCGCTGCTGGCGTCGCTGGTGGACGTGATCGGCGAAAGTGCCCACCTGGCCGTCCTTCATGGGCGCGACGTGCTGTACATCGTGGAAGAGCGGGCCAAAAACCGCCCGTCGCTGGTGACCGACGTCGGCGTCCGGCTCCCCAGCCACCTCACCGCCAGCGGACGCGCTATCCTCGCGGCATTGCCGAAGTCGCAGGTCCGCGCGCTGTACCCGAACGCTGCGGCTTTCACCGCCCGGCATGAGGTGGAGGGCGCCATCATGAAGTACTCGGCGCTTTCCTCCCACCTGGACCAGGTTCGGCAGCGCGGGTATGCCACCGAACACGGGGAGGTGACGCCCGGTTTCGGCTCGATTGCTGCCGCCGTCACGGATCACGTGGGATGGCCGACGGCGGCAGTAGCCGTTACGTTCCTCGAAGACAAACTGCCGGCGGACCAATGGCCGGCCCTCGCGGCCCGGGTCCAGAAAGTAGCCGACGAGCTTTCGGTCCGAATCCACGGCCGCCCCGCCAAATAGAACCCGTCCCGAGCCCTGCTTGCTCTGTCACTTATGGTCCCCATTCCCCTGGAATGGGGACCATAAATGACAGAGCAACGAGGGGTGAGGGGATGCGTCTGGAATCCCGGACAGCACCCCTTCGAAAGCCCTGTCAGGGCTCGCCGGGAGGGGCTTTAGTAGATATAGAACCTCTTCCAAGTACCGCGACCCCAACACTCGCCCAGAACACGAAGGAGCCCCTCATGGCATCCGCCGATTTCACTACCGGTGCCCGCCCGGTCAAAGCAGCCCGCGGCACCGAGCTGACCGCTAAGAGCTGGCAGACGGAAGCCCCGCTGCGGATGCTGATGAACAACCTGGACCCCGAGGTCGCCGAACGCCCTGATGACCTGGTGGTCTACGGCGGTACGGGCCGGGCTGTCCGGTCCTGGGCTGCGTTCGATGCGATCACCCGGACGCTGGAAACCATGGAGAAGGACGAGACCCTGCTGGTGCAGTCGGGCAAGCCGGTGGGGGTGTTCCGCACTAACGAGTGGGCGCCGCGGGTGCTGTTGGCGAACTCCAACCTCGTCGGTGACTGGGCGAACTGGCCCGAGTTCCGCCGGCTCGAGGCCGAAGGCCTGATGATGTACGGGCAGATGACGGCCGGATCCTGGATCTACATCGGCACCCAGGGAATCCTGCAGGGCACCTTTGAGACGTTCGCCGCGATCGCCCGGAAGCTGACCGGGGACGAGAACGGCACCCTCGCCGGCACGCTGACCCTCACCGGCGGCTGCGGCGGTATGGGCGGCGCCCAGCCACTGGCTGTCACGCTGAACGATGGTGCCTGCCTGATCGTCGACGTCGACGAGACCCGCCTGCGCCGCCGGGCGGGCAAGCGCTACCTCGATGAGGTGGAAACCGATCTCGACGCCGCCATCGCCAAGGTCCTGAAGGCCAAGGAAGAGCGGCGCGGCTGGTCGGTAGGCTATGTGGGCAACGCCGCCGAGGTCTTCCCGGAGATCCTGCGCCGCCACACCGCCGGTGAACTCACCGTTGATATCGTCACGGACCAGACCAGTGCCCATGATCCGCTGTCCTACCTTCCGGAGGGTATTTCGGTGGAGGAATGGCAGCGCGAAGCGGAGGCTGATCCGGAGGGCTTCACCAAGAAGGCCCAGGCCTCCATGGCCCGGCACGTCCAGGCGATGGTGGAGTTCCAGGACGCCGGCGCCGAGGTCTTCGATTACGGCAATTCCATCCGCGATGAGGCACGCAAGGGCGGCTACGCCCGGGCGTTCGAGTTCCCCGGCTTCGTTCCGGCCTACATCCGGCCGCTGTTCTGCGAGGGCCTGGGCCCGTTCCGCTGGGTGGCGCTGTCCGGGGATCCGGAAGATATCCGCGTCACCGATGAGGCCATCAAGGAACTGTTCCCGGAGAACAAGCACCTGCACCGCTGGATCGACGCCGCCGCCGAGCGCGTCGAGTTCGAAGGCCTGCCCGCCCGGATCTGCTGGCTCGGGTACGGAGAGCGTGCCAAGGCCGGCCTGCTCTTCAACCAGCTGGTCAAGGAAGGCAAAGTCAAGGCCCCCATCGTGATCGGCCGCGACCACCTGGACTCCGGCTCCGTCGCCTCCCCGTACCGGGAAACCGAGGCCATGGCCGACGGCTCCGACGCGATCGCGGACTGGCCCCTGCTCAACGCCCTGCTCAACACCGCCTCGGGCGCCACCTGGGTGTCCCTGCACCACGGCGGCGGTGTCGGCATCGGCCGCTCCATCCACGCCGGCCAGGTCTCAGTGGCCGACGGCACGGACCTTGCCGCCCAGAAACTCGAACGCCTCCTCACCAACGACCCCGGCATGGGCGTCATCCGCCACGCCGACGCCGGCTACGACCGCGCCCTCGACGTCGCCAAAGAACGCGGCGTGCGCATCCCCATGAACGAGACAAGCTAACCAGGCCCCGGAAACAAGCTAGCCAGGCCCAACCCACATCGGTTGCTCCGTAACCGCCCTTAAGTACTCTCAAAAGGGCCCTTGCGGAGCAATCGATCCCCAGAAGTAGGAATCATGACTGTCACAACGCAAGCACCGCTCACCGTCACCCTCGGCTCCAGCGGCGTCACTCCCGAGGACGTCGTCGCCGTCGCGCGCCACAACGCCCACGTGACCATCTCCGAGGACGCACTGGACACCGTGGCCAAGGTGCGCGCCCACATCGATGACCTCGCCCACAGCGAAACCCCCGCTTACGGCATCTCCACCGGCTTCGGCGCCCTGGCCAACCGGCACATCCCCAATGACCTGCGCACCCAGCTACAGAAGTCGCTCATCCGCAGCCATGCAGCCGGCATGGGCCCGGCCGTGGAGCGCGAAGTTGTCCGCGGCATCATGTTCCTGCGTGCCAAGACCCTCGCCTCCGGCCGCACGGGCGTTCGTCCCATAGTCCTGCAGACGATGGTGGACGTCCTTAACGCAGGCATCACGCCAGTGGTCCGGGAATTCGGCTCGCTCGGCTGCTCCGGCGACCTCGCCCCGCTTTCCCACTGCGCGCTGGTGCTGATGGGCGAAGGGCAGGCTGAAGGGCCCGACGGCGTGACGTACGGCGGGCGCGGGGAACAGACTGTCGCCGTGCTGCTTGCCGAGCACGGCATCGAGCCGGTTACCCTGGCCGAGAAGGAAGGCCTGGCGCTGGTCAACGGTACCGAGGGCATGCTGGGCATGCTCCTGATGGCCATCGCGGACCTCCGACAGCTGCTGACGACGGCGGATATCACCGCAGCACTCAGCGTCGAGGCTCTGCTGGGCACGGACCAGGTGTTCCTGCCTGAGCTGCACGCGGCCCTGCGCCCGCACCCGGGCCAGGCGGCGAGTGCGGACAACATGCTGCGGGTCCTGTCGAACTCCCCAATAGTGGCGTCCCACCGTGTAGGCGATTCGAAGGTCCAGGACGCCTATTCGCTGCGCTGCGCCCCACAGGTGGCCGGCGCCGCCCGGGATACTGTGGACTACGCCGCCCTGGTGGCGTCGCGCGAACTCGCGGCCGCCATCGATAACCCGGTGGTCCTGCCGGACGGGCGGGTCAGTTCAAACGGCAACTTCCACGGCGCGCCCGTGGCCTATGTGCTGGACTTCCTGGCCATCGCTGTGGCGGACCTGAGTTCCATCGCTGAGCGCCGCACGGACCGGATGCTTGACCCGGCCCGTTCGCACGGCCTTCCGGCCTTTCTTGCCTCAGATCCGGGCGTCGATTCCGGCCTGATGATCGCCCAGTACACCCAGGCGGGGCTGGTCTCCGACAACAAGCGGCTGGCAGTTCCGGCTTCGGTGGATTCCATTCCCAGCTCCGCCATGCAGGAGGACCACGTCTCGATGGGCTGGCACGCGGCCCGGAAGCTTCGCAAGGCGGTGGAGAACCTCCGCCGCGTTCTGGCGATCGAGCTCGTGACGTCGGCCCGGGCCCTCGATATCCGTACCCAGCTATCCGGCGGGGAACTGGTTCCCGGCCCTGCCGGCAGCGCGGTCCTCGGAGCCTTGAGGTCCGTCGTCGAAGGCCCTGGCACCGACAGGTTCCTTTCTCCGGAACTTGAGCTGGCGGACCTTCTGGTCGCCTCGGGTGATGTGATTTCAGCGGCCGAATCCGCCGTCGGAAATCTAGCCTGACGGGGAATATTGTTCAGTCTGGCTTAGCTTCCCGTGCGCGTAGCGAAATATGTGGCGACACGTACATTTGGGCCGCGGGAAGTGTAGTAGAACTGAAGATGTAGTGAAAGTCACATCAAAGAGGCTGTGGCAGCAGAACGCATACAAAGGGGTAGAAGTTCACATGAAAGCACGTGGGGCAGTCCTAACGAGGCGCAATGCCCATTCGGCCGCCATCTCGGACTGGAGGACACTCCGGCCTGGGGTTCGGGTGGAAATTCTCAAGCATGCGCATGTCATTGCGACCGGCGAAGTCGAGGAAGTGTCGGAGAGCGGAAACGTCCTGTGGCTGGTGCAAGCCGGTCCGTCCGAAAAGCAGCTCATCCTGAAGTCTGATGGAGTGCAGGTCCGCCGGAGCTAATCCCTATACGCGGAGCAAGTCCCCGCCGTTTGGCGGCCCCTGGACAGGGGCAGGCCAGGGGGCGGGGACTTTCTGTGTTTTGGGGCTTCTCTCTTTGAGGAACGCAGCAGTGCAGAGCTAGGCTGCGATGTTCTCGTAGGTCTCACCAAAGGGAACGGAGTCGTCGAGGGCTACGGTGTAGCGGCCGGGGTGCAGGCGGGTGACGAGTATGCCGCAGGCGGCATCCTTGGCCGCAGTCTCGATCAGCGTGGCTACAGCGTTGTCGAGTCCTTCGTGGACTTCGTCGGCCGTTGAGAACTCGAGGTCAATGGAGCGGAATTCCGCTGTTTCGACGACTGGGAACTCGGCGGGGCGGCGTTCGAGGGTGGCGGTAGTCATGTGCGTGTCTTTCTGTGGTTCGTGCCGGGGAGCGCGGTCTATTCTACCGGCGGCCCCCATAAATGTCAGATGACTGGTGTTTTCTACGCTGGATAGCGCTTTCCCCGAGGGCCAATTCTGCCATGGAGCCGCTGCAATGGCCAAAATTCCGTGCGGAACGACCCAGTGGGTAATGCAAAAATCCGAGGCTTGTCCGCAGGACCGCGCCACGAAGGCGGGAACTGCGGACAAGCCCCGGATCAGTCGGAGCTTCGGCCAAACCGGCCCTAACTGGCCTTGACCGCCAATACCGGGCAGTCCGCCTCCAGCAAAATGCGTTGGGACGTGCTGCCCATGATCAGCTTGCCCACCGGCGTGCGGCGGCGAAGGCCGATCACAATCAGATCAGCATTGTGCTCCTCCGCGGCATCGAGGACCTCCGCTGCCGCGTCATGCCCACGGACCGGCTGCTTGATCACGTGGTCTATTCCCTGGGTGGCCAGACGGTCCTCGATGCTCTGGATCTCCGGCTCCTGGGCGTATCGGTTGTCCACCAAGGCATCGCCCTTGGAAGAGTTGATCACCAGCAGCGTGGTGTTGTTCTTGCGGGCTTCGAGGATGGCTTGCGTCAGCGCCGCTTCGCCCTCGGGTGTCGGGACGTATCCCACAACGATCGTCATGGTGGCTCCTTGTGGTCGGTGGTCAGGGGTCTATGTCTTGGTGCTTAGCGGTCTGCGCTGATGATCCTGCGCCTGATGGTCCTGCGGCAGTGGCCGGCGAATCAGCCGTCTGCGTCTGCTGGTTCGTTTCCGCGGGTGGCGTTTGGGGACAGGAGGCTGGTGGCCGGACGGTTGCGGCGGTACAGCTTGTACAGCAAAGGCCAGAGCAGGATGATCGCGATGAGGATGTAGGTGCCCACGGCGATCGGTTCGCTCCAGAGACCGGCGGGGTCACCCGCGCTGAGCTGCAGGCTCTTGCGCAGCTGGCCCTCGATCCGCGGCCCAAGGATCACTCCGAGGATGAGCGGCAGCACGGGTAGCCCGAAGCGCCGCATCATGAATCCCAACGCACCCAGGGCCAGCAGGAGCACCAGGTCGAACGCCTGCAGGTTCACCGAATAGGCGCCCAGTGTGGCGAAGAACAGGATGCCGGCATAGAGGTAGGGCCGGGGGAGCTGCAGGAGCTTGGCCCACAATGGTGCCAGCGGCAGGTTGATGAGCAGCAGCAGGAAGTTGCCGATGAAGAGGCTCGCGATCAGTGCCCACACCAGCGGTCCCTCGTTGGAGAACAGCAGGGGTCCTGGCTGGATGCCGTAGGAGGTAAAGGCGGCCAGCATCACGGCAGCCGTGGCGTTGGTGGGAAGGCCCAGTGCCAGCAGCGGGGTCATCGTGCCTGCGGCCGCCGCGTTGTTGGCTGCTTCGGGTCCGGCCACGCCCTCGATGGCGCCCTTACCGAATTCCTCCGGGTGCTTGCTGAGGCGCTTCTCGGTGACATAGGACAGGAACGTGGGGATCTCGGCGCCGCCGGCCGGGAGTGCCCCGAACGGGAAGCCGTACGCCGTTCCGCGGAGCCAGGGCTTCCAGGACCGCTTCCAGTCCTGCTTGCCCATCCATGGACGTCCTACCGGAATGATCTGCAGCGGGTTGCGGCGCAGGTGAGCGGCTACCCACAAAGCCTCGCCCACCGCGAAGATGGCCACGGCCACTACCACGATGTCCAGGCCGTCAGCCAGCAGGGGCTGGCCGAAGGTGAGGCGGCGCTGGCCCGTCACGGAATCGATTCCCACCAGGCCGATCGCCAGCCCAAGGCCCAGCGAAGCAAAGCCCCTGAGGCGGGATGAGCCAAGGACGGCAGTCACCGCCAGGAGGGCCAGCAGCATGATGGCGAAATAACTGGGCGCTCCGAGGCTGACGGCAAAATCCACCACAATGGGGGCGCAGACGGCCAGCAATGCGGTGCCGATGGTGCCGGCCACGAAGGAGCCGATGGCCGCCGTCGCCAGGGCCTGGGCGGCCCTGCCTGCTTTTGCCATCTTGTTGCCTTCGATGGCCGTAACCACCGACGACGATTCACCCGGCGTATTGAGCAGGATAGAGGTGGTGGAGCCGCCATACATGCCGCCGTAGTAAATGCCGGCAAACATAATGAAGGCGCTGGTTGGTTCCAGGGCATAGGTGACCGGGAGCAACAGGGCCACGGTCATGGCCGGTCCCAGGCCCGGGAGGACGCCGACGGCGGTGCCCAGGAGCACACCGATCACGGCGTAGAGGAAATTCATCGGAGTCAGGGCGGTGGCGAAACCGTCCATCAGGGAGGAGAAGACATCCATCAGAGAATCCCTTTCAGGAGGCCGGCGGGCAGCGGAATACCGAGGCCCAGGTAGAAGCCGTAAAAGGTGATCACTGAAAGGACCACGGAAATGATGCCGTCTCGCACATAGTGCCGGCTTCCCAGGGCCCAGGCGCTGCCCCAGAACAGGACAGTTCCGGAGATGACCCAGCCTGCCCAGTCGATCAGCAGGATGTTGGCCACGAAGGCTCCCACCAGCGGAAGGACTGTCTTCCAGTCCGCGGGGTGGGTGAGGTCAACGTCCTCGCCGCCTTCAGCCTCGCCCTGCCCGCCGCGCAGCACGTTGATGGCCAACAGCACTGCGCACACGAGGAGGACGGCGGCCACGATCAAGGGCAAGGTCTTCGGCCCTACGGGGTCGGACTGGGAGTACGGAGTTGCCAGGGCAAGGGCGTCGACGAGGACGATGACGCCCACCGCCCCGAGCAGGAGGGCTACCCCCAGCTCGGAGCGGCCTTTGAGCCTGGCGGCCAAAGTTGGTGAGGAACTCACGCCAGGCCTAGCTTCGTGAGGACGTCCGCCACCCGCTTATCCTGCTCTGCCAGGAAGGTTTCGAATTCTTCGCCCGTGATGAAGGCGTCAGTCCAGCTGTGCGTCTTCAGCGCTTCCTTCCAGGCGTCGGTGCCGTGCATCTTTTCCAGGGCGCCGATCAGCTTGGCCTTGTCATCATCGGTGATGCCCGGAGGAGCCACGATCCCGCGCCAGTTGGTGAACACCAGGTCGATGCCGGATTCCTTCAGCGTGGGGGCATCCACGCCTTCGAGCCGCTTCTCACCGCTGGTGGCCAGGACGCGGACCTCGCCGGACTGGATCTGCTGCAGGTACTCACCGGCACCGGATGCTGCGAAGCCCACCTTGTTGCCGAGGATGGCAGGAAGGAGGTCGCCGCCGCCGTCGTAGGAGACGAAGTTGACCTTGGTGGCGTCGATGCCCACCGCTCCCGCGAGCTGCATGGGCAGCAGGTGGTCAGGGCCGCCGGGCGAAGAGCCGCCGCCGACGCTGATGGACCCGGGATCAGCCTTCCAGGCGGTGACCAGGTCATTGATCGTTTTGTACGGCGAATTCTTGTTGACCATGATGGCCCCGGGCTCTTCGATGAGCTTGGCCAGCGGCGTAGTGGCCGTCAGTTTGGACTCGGACTTGTTGGTGTAGCTTGCGCCCACCACGCCAAGGCCCATGAGCATGGTGAGGTCGCCGTTGCCCTTTTCGTTGACGATGCGGGCCAGGCCTACGGTACCGCCGGCGCCGGCGAGGTTGAAGACTTCGGTGTTCGTGGCGACCTTTTCGTCGTCGAGCACCTTTGCTGCGACGCGGGCGGTGGTGTCATAGCCGCCACCGGGCGTGTTGGGGACCATGATCTTCAGATCTGTCACCGGGCCGGCTGCGGCGCCGGGGCTGGAAGTGCTGGTGGAGCTGCCGCCGGTGGCACCGCAGCCGGTGGCCATCAGGGCGATGCCGGCGGCGACGGCGGCGATTCGCAATGCGCGGATCTGGCGCATGGTGTTCCTCTTCTCATGAAAACTGATCAGCAGGGGCTGACTTGTAATTCCGATGCTAGGCCCGGGCGTGACGGGGGTCACTCTTGTGTACGCAGAGAACGTTAAGTTCATTGCGTTCACGTTTCGGACTTCCCTCCGCTGTCCCCCCCTTGTCCCTCCGTTGTCCCTCCGGGGGGGCCACCAGAACTCTGCAGCGGGCATTGTTCAGGTAGCCTGACCTGCAGAAGACCCACCATCAGAGGAAAGAACCACAGTGACTCGACGAAGAGGAATGTCCCTCGCGGGGCAGTACCTGGTTCTGCAGTTGCTGATCGTCCTCGCTGTCCTCGTCGCCGTGGTGGCCATCTCCCTGGCCCAGTCGGCCGCGGCTTTCGAACGCACCGAAGGGCGCCGTGCGCTGTCCGCAGCCGAAGCGCTCGCTGCCAGCCCGACGGTCCGCGAACTGCTCCCTGCCGCCGAGCCACGGGCAGGGTCAGCCCTTCCCGCCGTGGCCGAGTCGGTGCGTACCGTGTCCGGCTCCTCGCACGTAGTGCTCGCAAAGCTGGACCGCACCGTCGTCGCATCCTCCGATCCCAGCATGCTGGGCCGGCAGATGGAGCTCGGCCCAAGCCGGGTCATGGACGGCCGCTCGTGGACGGGTGTTGTGGCCGGGTCCGGTACCCAGTCCCTGTCCGCGCACGTCCCGGTCCTGGATGACGCCGGGAAGATGATCGGCATCGCCTCCGTCAGCCGCGACTATCCCTCCACACTGGAGCGGCTGGGGGACGCCGTCCCAAATCTCCTCACGTACCTGGGGGTTGCCAGCGTCCTGGGGGTGGCCGGTTCGTTGCTCCTGTCCCGCCGGGTGAAACGGCAGACCCTGGGCATGGAGCCCAGCGAAATTACCGGGCTGGTGGAAAACCGCGAGGCCATGCTCCATGGCCTGAAGGAAGGGGTGGTCGCCCTGGACCCGCACGAGCGCATCACCGTGGCCAATGACAGCGCCCGGGCGCTGCTCGGCCTGCCAGCGGACTGCGTGGGCAAGAGGCTGACGAGCCTTGCCGTGGAGCCGGCCCTTAAGGAAGTCCTCACCCGCGAGCAGCCCGGACCGGACCAGTTGGTGCTCGTCGGTGACCGCCTGGTGGTGCTGAACCGCGTTCCCATCAAGTCCCGAGGCCGGGACATCGGATCCGTCACCACGCTCCGCGACCGCACGGAGCTTTCCTCGCTGGAACAGGAACTGGGCGCCACGAGGACCGCCACGGACACGCTCCGCGCGCAGGCCCACGAATTCGCCAACCAGCTGCACGTGATATCCGGGCTGATCCAGATCGGTGAATATGACTCGGTGGTGCAGTTCGTCAACGGCGCCACGCTGGACCGGACCCGGCTCAACGACGAGGTCACCAGCCGGATCCAGGACCCGGCGCTCGCTGCCCTGCTAATTGCCAAGTCCAGCCTCGCCACCGAACGCGGTGTGTCCTTGCAGTTGGACCCGGAATCCGGCCTTGCCCGCGTTGACGACGAGCTTTCGCGCGATCTCACCACCGTCGTCGGGAACCTCGTGGACAACGCGTTCGACGCCGTCGCCGGGCTTCCGGAGGCAGCCGTCAGGGTGCACGTGGAGGACACAGCCGACGGCGTCACGGTCACCGTACGGGACACCGGCCCCGGTGTTCCCGGCAGGGACAGGGACGAGATCTTCCGCCAGGGGTTCACTACCAAAACACCCGGCCCGGGCGGCAGCCGAGGCTTCGGACTGGCGCTCTCGCGGGTGGTTTGCCGTCGCAGCGGCGGCGACCTCACCGTGGACAATGACAAGGGGGCAGTTTTCACCGCACGCCTGTTGCGGGCGTACGCGAGAGGTACACAGCCATGATCAAAGTCCTGATCGTCGACGACGACTTTATGGTGGCCAAGGTCCACGCGGGCTTCATCCAGCGCACTCCCGGGTTCGCCGTCGTCGGGGTTGCCCACACCGGTGCGCAGGCGGTGACCGAAACCGAACGCCTCCAACCTGACCTGGTCCTGCTGGATATCCACCTGCCGGACATCAACGGCCTGGACCTGATGCATCAGCTGCGCGACGTGGCTCCGGAGCTGGACGTGCTGGTGATCAGTGCCGCCCGCGAGGTGGACACTGTGCGCAAAGCCCTCCGCGGCGGAATTGTGCACTACCTCATCAAGCCGTTTTCGCAGACCGACCTGCAGGAACGGCTGGAGCACTACCGCAGCGCCTATCACGGCCTTGACTTGTCCAAGGATGTGGCGGAGCAGTCGGACGTCAACCGCGTGTTCGGCCTGGACCGGACCGAGCGGCCGCTGCCGAAGGGGTGCAGCGTCGAAACACTCAAGCTGGTGGAGGCGGCGCTGAAAGAGGCCGACGGCGACCTGTCCGCCGCGGAAGTGGCAGTCCAGCTGGGCACATCACGCGTCAGCGCGCGCCGGTACTTGGAATACCTTCACGACGAAGGCGTGCTGGAAGTCCGGCTTAAATACGGTGTGGGCCGGCCGGAGCGCAGGTATGTGCTGAAGGCCTGAGTGGTTGGGGCTAGCGCTCGCCGCCGGACGTCCGGCCCGGAAGGAACTCCGAGGGGAGCTCCGCTACGGGGATGATCACCATGTCCTGGACCTTCCAGTCCAGGCCAATGCAGGCCTCCCGGGCTGCCTCCAGCTGTTCCAGGCTTGGCATGCGGCCCCTGGCGGGGACCACAAACGATTCCACGTGGAACACGTGGCCCTCATCGCGAATCCGCGACTCCGCCGTCTCCGTCCAGTCCAGGCCGCGGAGGTACTCGTCCAGCCGGTGCCCGAGCGGGTGCGGTTCGGCGTCGTCGTACGTCCTGGCCCGCTTGTCCATGAGGGCAGAGATGGCTGCCCGCGTGTTCCGGACGCCGTCATGCAGGATGCTGAAGGAGATAACCAGGGCCGCGGCGTAGTCGGCCCACCACAGGCCAAAGCCGATGCCGGCCACGCCCACGGCGGCGGCGGCCGCGGTCATCCAGTCCGCCTTGTTCATGTCAGCATCGGCATAGAGGACTTTGTCGTGGAGTTTTTCGGCGAGCTTCATTTTGACCCGACCGAGGAAAACCGGCGGGACCGCGGTGAGGATCATGGCGCCGATCATCATCCATCCCAGCCAAATGGTCTGGCCGAAGAAGTCGAAACCGCCGATGGTGGGGTGCTCGGCGCTGAGGAGTCCCATTCCGGAATCCACGATCAGGTAGGCACCCATGACGGTCAGTGCCACGGCGGCCACCACATGGGCGATGCCCACCGCACGGTGGAACCCGTAGGGGTGCTCTTCGTTGGGCTTCCTGCGGATCACCTGCGCCGCCACCAGGAAGGAGATGGGTGGCAGGAAGGACAGTACATCTTCCACCCAGGCGGCCTTCATGGCCTGCGAGTTGCCCAGGACGGCGAAGACCAGCGCCGTGGACGCGGCCAGGAAGCCGATGGTGATCCACTCGAACTTCACCGCCTTGCGCAGGGCTTCCTTCTGCTCCTCGGGCAGTTCCGTGTGTCCGAAGCGCACGGGGGCGCCCTTGACCATAGTCATCCCTGCTCCTTCGCTTCCATCAGGAACTTGTCGAGTTCCAGCAGGAACGCATTCTCGCCCAACGGCACCAGCATCACGTGCTTATGAAGGGAGTCGCGGCTGTCGCGGGATTCCGCGTAGACCCGGGTCAGCCCGCCGTGCTGGGCCCACGGGGTCTTGTCGTCGAGGCCGCCGATGACCAGGTCCAGCTGCCCATGCTTGAGTTCCTCGGCCAAAACGTGTTCGGTTCCGGGCACCCAGTCAATGTCCGCACCGAGCCTGGCGGCGAAGTCCCGGACCAGGTCCGCGTCGGTGCCCTGCACGTCTTCGCCTGAAATTTCCACCCATTCGCCGTTTTCGCTGGCACCCACGCGCAGGGTGCCGTCCACCACGCGCTCCAGCGTTCCGCCGGGATCCGCCGGATACGTTCCGCAGCCTGCCAGTGCCAGCGCGGAGGCCAGCACCAAGGCAACTTTGCTTCCCAATCGTCGCATGCGGGCTCCTCAGATAGGCGTCGTCAACTCCATTAGACAGCCTACTTACCTTTATGTGCCACGGAACCGTTTTGCCACAGCACGCCGGGCGGGCGTGCTGTCGGGGAGCGCGTTGGGCCGCAGTGCATTAGGCCGCAGGGGAGTCAGCGAAGCAGCGTGTTCACTAGCCTGGCGGCAACTTTCGCAGTCCGGCCGTCGACGTCGAAACCCGGGTTCAGCTCGGCCACGTCGAAATGCAGGAGCTTTCCGCTGTCCGCCACCTGCCGGCACACCGCGCTGATCACCGGCAGGGGCACTCCGTAGGCGGCGGGCGCGCTCACCCCGGGAGCCACCGACGCCGGCAGCACGTCAAGGTCGATGGTCAGGTACAGCACGTCCACGCTGTCCAGGAACCGCGCAACGAAAGCCCCTACCCGTTCGCCGGAGCAGTCCTCATCCAGCAGGTACTCCACACCCAACCGCTCCGCCGTGCCGAAAAGCGCCCGGGTGTTGTTCGGCTCGGAGATCCCGACGACGGCATAGCGGAAGTCGCGCCCCGCGGCAGCTTCCGCCCGGGCCATTTGGAGGAACGGCGTGCCGGAGCTGGGCAGCGGTTCGTCCCGGAGGTCGAAGTGGGCGTCCAGGTTCAGGACGCCCAGCCGCCGGCCGCCACGCACTGCGTCGGAGCCGGCCACCCCCAGATAGCTTGCAAAGGCGGTTTCGTGCCCGCCGCCCAGCACCACGGTGAGCCTGCCGGCGTCGATCATGGCGGCAATAACTTGCCCGGCACGGGCCTGGCCGGTCTCCAGCGCGCCCTCCGCTACCACCACGTCCCCGGCATCGGACACCGCACGGTCCAGGTGGAAGGCCAGCGGTGCCAAGGCAGTTCGGATTGCTGCGGGGGCGAGGGCTGCGCCGGTCCTGCCCTTGTTGCGCAGCACGCCTTCATCGCTCGCGAATCCGAGGAGGACGGCGGGTCGCAGGGCATCGGCCGGCCGCCGGACCTCTGCTGGCGAAAGCGAGGCCGCAGGGTTAACCGAACCATCGGCGTCGCCCTGCATATACGGCGATACCGCCTGCCACCATCGCCGATGTTCGCCGCCGTCGCCGTCGAACCGCCCTGTCCAGGGCTGCGGGGGGACGTCGACGGTGAGTGCGGGGAGTGCCATGTTTCAAGCTCACCGCATGCCAACTGCGAAAGCGAGCCGGACCGCCGTCGTAATGTCTGTAATTCCGGAATTGAGGTTTACCGGGGCCCCGGAACCAGCGATGCCGGCTGCTGTGGCGGCGGGGTGTGGCGGCGGGGGTGCGGCGGTACTGGGGCTAAAGTGGAGCAACCCCTCCACGGGTGCCCCTGTCCGCGGACAGGGGCCGTGGCAGTTACACCGAGTGCAACGAAGCAGGCCGGAACACCATGTTTGAAGCGCCCAGCATCCTCTTCGCCGCGGCAGGCGCCGCGGTTTTTGTTGCCGCAATCCTCCCCAAGGTCCTGCGCAACGCGCCTTTCTCCATGCCTATGGTGTTCCTCGGCGCCGGGATGGCGGCCTTCTCCCTGATACCGGGCCTGCCCGATCCGGATCCGATCGTGCACAGCGATCTTGCCCTGCACCTCTCGGAGATCTGCGTCATCATCTCCCTGATGGGCGCGGGCCTGGCCCTGGACCGGCCCATAGGGCGCCGGAAGTGGTCCACCACGTGGCGGCTCCTCGGGATAGCCATGCCGCTGTGCATCATTGCCCTGACCTTGCTGGGGCTGTGGTTCCTGGGGCTGGGGCTGGGCGCTGCCCTGCTGGTGGCTTCCGCCCTGGCACCCACGGACCCGGTGCTGGCCTCCGAAGTGCAGGTGGGTGAACCGGCTGACGCACAGGAAGAAGAGGACAAGGAGGACGAGGTCCGCTTCGGGCTGACGTCCGAGGCCGGCCTGAACGACGGGCTGGCGTTCCCGTTTGTGTACCTCGCCATCGCCATCAGCGTGGTGGGCGCGTCGCCGTCGGCCTGGTTCCCGCAGTGGATTGGCGTGGATGTGGCCTGGCGGCTGGGCGTGGGGGTCCTCATGGGTTTCCTCATCGGGAAAATGCTGGCCCTGCTGTTTTTCTCGGCCAGCAAGGAAAGCATGCGGCTGGCAAACCACTCCGAAGGGTTCGTGGCCCTGGCGGCAACGTTCCTGGCCTACGGCTTGACCGAGATGGTGGAGGGTTATGGTTTCATCGCCGTCTTTGTCTGCGCTGTGACCATCCGGTCCGCGGAGCATACCCACGGCTACCACCGCGTGCTTCACTCCTATGTGGAGCAGCTCGAACGGCTCATGACCGTGGTGATCCTTGTCCTGCTCGGCGGTGCGATTGCCCGTGGACTCCTGGCGGGCATCGGCTGGACGGAGTTCCTGGTCGCGTTGGCGTTCCTGCTCTTGGTGCGGCCGGCAGCCGGCTGGGTCGGGTTGCTGGGTGGAAAGACCGGCCCGCGGGAGCGCATTGCCCTCTCCTTCTTCGGGATCCGGGGCATCGGCTCCCTGTACTACCTCGCGTATGCCCTGGGCAAAGGGCAGTTCTCGGAGCAGGCCGAGTGGCTGTGGTCCTTTGTGGGGCTTGTGGTGGCCCTGTCCATCGTGATCCATGGGGCCACCACCTCGCCGCTCATGAACCGGCTGGACCGCCTCCGCGAGCGAAAGGCCGTCGCGGAGTCCGGCGATGAGGGCAAGGCCCCCACTACGCCGGTCTGAGCGTTGGCTGCCTAGGGGCCCGCCCGTGAAGCCGCGTTGAACTACATTCCCAGCGCGGCCTCAATCGGTCCTACCGCGAAGAACAGCAGGAAGGCGCCGGCCACCGCCCACATGAGCGGGTGGACATCCTTGGCCCGTCCCTGCACGACGCGGATCAGGACGTAACCGATGAAGCCGGCGCCCAAACCGTTGGCGATCGAGTACGTGAACGGCATCAGGGTGATCGTCAGGAAGGCCGGGAGGGCAATGCCCCAGTCCTGCCAGTCGATCTTTCCCACTTGGGACACCATCATGAAGCCAACAACCACCAGGGCCGGAGCCACGGCTTCGAAAGGCACCAGGTTGATCAAGGGCGTGAAGAACATGGCCACCAGGAACAGCAGGCCGGTGACGATGGAAGCAATACCGGTTCGGGCGCCTTCACCAATGCCTGCGCCGGCCTCCACGAAGATCTGGTTCGAGGAGACCGAGGCGCCGCCGCCGACGATTGCGCCGAGGGCGTCAACCTGCAGGACACGGTCGACGTCGGGGATGTTGCCGTGTTCGTCCACCGTGCCGGCCTCGTTGGCAAGGCCCACCATGGTGCCCATCGCGTCGAAGAAGATGCTGAGCAGTATCACGAAGGCCAGGAGGGTGGCGGCCACGAAGCCCAAGTGCTCAAAGGCGCCGAACGGGTTGGCCTTGCCAATCAGCGAGAGGTCCGGGGCGGCCCATCCCGAGAAAGCGGGAGCAACCAGGGACCAGCCCTGAGGGTTGAACGGCTTGTCCGGGGCGACGCTGGGGCCGATGTGCAGTGTCAGCTCCAGGATTACGGAGATGACGGTGGAGGCGATGATGCCGATCAGGATGGCCCCCTTGACCTTCCGCACCACCAGGGCGATGGTGAGGACCAGGCCGAACACAAACACTGCCGTTGGCCAGCCCAGGAGCTTGCCGTCGAAGCCCAGGCCCACGGGGACCGTGGTTCCGGCGACGTCGGGGATACGGCGGACAAAGCCGGCGTTCACCAGGCCAATCAGGGCAATGAACAGGCCGATGCCCACCACAATGGCGGTTTTGATGCCGTCCGGAACGGCCTTGAACACAGCGGTCCGGAAGCCGGTGAGGACCAGGATCAGCATGGTGACGCCGGAAAGCACCACCAGGCCCATCATGTCCGGCCAGGTCAGGCCCGGGTTGGTGGCCACGGTGACGGCCACGAAGGCGTTGACGCCCAGGCCGGTGGCCAAGGCGAACGGGTGCTTTGCCCAGGCCCCCATGAGGATGGTGAGGATGCCGGCCACAAAGGCGGTCACGGCAGCCACGGCAGGGAAGCCGAGGGAGTTGCCGCTGGAGTCGGCGCCGGAGAGAATCAGCGGGTTCAGCACCACGATGTAGCTCATGGCGAAGAAGGTGGCGAACCCGCCGCGGATCTCGCGGGAGAGGTTGGACCCCCGCTCGGTGATCTTGAAGTACCGGTCCAGTGCAGAGCCTTGCTTAAGCATTAGTCCTCCGGGGGAGTCTGTGGGGATAGTTGAATCCTATGGGCCGTCAGGGCGGCCGGCCGGCAAATTCGCCTAGTCTGTAAGGAAGCCAACACAAGGGAGCAGTCCAAGCATGCGTTCCATCCGCCGCCAGTTTCTGAGCGCCGCGCTCGGTTCGTTCGTCCTCGCCGCCCTGATTCTGGGACTGGCCGGACCGGCCTCAGCCCACGACGCCGCTGAATCCAGCAGCCCCGCCCAAGGCGCTACCGTGGCCACGCCACCGGAAACCGTTTCGGTCACCTTCAACAACAATCCCCTGGGCATTGGCTCGCAGTTCTCCGTGAAGGACGCGGCAGGTGCTGAGTGGGCGGACGGCGCCGTCGAGATCGTCGACAACGTGGCCTCCCAAAAGCTCAAGGCGGGCGCTCCGGCCGGAGCCTACACGGTGAGCTGGAGGGTGGTCAGTTCGGATTCCCACCCCATTGAGGGGACGTTCGGGTTCACCGCCACGGCGGCTGCCGCCGGTGCGGCACCGGGAGCAGGATCGACGTCGGCCCCTGCCGTCCCCGGCATGGCTTCAGCGCAGCCGGGCATCACCGCGAACCCGTTGCCCGCCCAGGACGCATCCGAGCCGTTCCCCTGGAGCCTGGTGATCTTCGCAGCCGTGGCCGTGGGCCTTCTGGCGGCCATCGGCATCCTCGCCAAACGGCGCCTGTCCGCGGGCGGCGACGAAGAAGACAGCCCATAGCGGGCGGATTGCCGCCGGCCCGCCAGACGGGGTTCCCCGTGCGGGTGAGTCAGCGCAGGCTCGGTGAGTCAGCGCAGGCCCTAGGCGGGGAGGACTGCGAAAGTGCCGGTGAGCATGGTGGGTGCGTTCTCCGGGTGGACTTTCGAGGAGATCGCTTGGCCCACGGTCTTTGCCTGGCGCAGGACTTCTTTGGGCGACGGCGTGATCAGGTCGCCCACTCCCACCAGGTAGATGCCGATAGCCCGCATCGCGGCCACCAGGTTGCGTCCCACGGCAATACCGAAATCGCTCAGCATGCGGCGCAGTTGGCTGTGGGCGCAACGGGTGAGGACGATGTGGTCGGCAAGAAGGATGCCGGTGGGCGTGCGTACCTCCCACATGTGCGATGCCGCCCCTTCGGCCGTTGCCTCGTCGGCCATGGCCCCCTGGACCGGCGCCGGGCGGACCATGCTCAGCTGGACGGCGCGGGTGGTGTTGCGGACGTCCACTTGGTGGCTGGCCGCATAATTGCGCAGATGGCGGAGGATTTCGTTCCGCTCCCGAAGGGAGACGGAGTCTGCTGCGTCGCAGCGTTGCAGCGAAGCGGTATTGGCCGGTTGTCCGGCGCCCAGGATGTCGAGCCCGTCCACCACGATTGAGTGCACACCCCTACGGCGCAGTTCGGCGGCCACGGCCAAGCCTGAGAGGCCAGTGCCGATAATCACCGTGGTGGTCTGTTCGGTCCCGCCATTCACAGGCATGCTTGACACTACAGTTTCCTCCTTCGAAGGTGTGGGCAAACGCAGGCATCATCGCCATGCTCTCGCTCCGTTACCCCCAAAGTCCGGTCGCAATAGCTGGCCCGGGACGTTCTGACATAGAGCATCCCGGACCAGCAGTGCCTCGAAGACTACAGAACAAAAAGCTCCATGGATAGCCCAACCGCAAACATTCTTTTCGCGTCGAACCAGGTTTTGAATACGCTTTCCGCCGGCAGCGAAACCGGGTGTGGATAACTTCCCGTTGCAGCCCTGCACATGCTTGCTAAGAGCCTGTGGACCGAGAATAGTGAGAAGTGGAGGCAGGCTTTCCGGATCGGGTGCGTCGCTGTCCGGCAGGTGCACGCGGAACGGCCTGCTTCTGGCAGAATAGCCGCAACATCAGGCAGTATCGCGAGGAGGCGGCCCCCATGGGCGCACAAGAGATGCATCCGGACCCGGCACGGGACAACGGCGAGAGTTCCACCGCTCCTTTGGGAATCGTGGTGGGCGTTGACGGATCGGATCATGGCCAGTGTGCCCTTGTCTGGGCGGCCCGCGAAGCTGAGCGCCGTCGCCGCCCCCTGCATATCGTCACCGCGTACTCCGTGCCGATCTTCGCTGCGTCCGGACTCGACGGCGGTTACGCCACCGTGGACGATTCGGTGATCCGTGAAGGGGCTGAAGCGATCGTCAAGCAGGCCTTGGACAAGGTGTCCGGCTACAACATCGATGTTGATGCTTCGGTTGAAAACGGCGACGCTTCCGGCGTGCTGCTGGAGATGTCCGAGTCTGCTGAGCTGTTGGTTTTCGGGACCCGCGGCCGGGGCGGTTTTGTGGGCCGCCTTCTCGGGTCCGTGAGCAGCGCGCTTCCGGCGCACGCCAAGTGCCCCACCGTGACGGTTCCGCTGATCTGCTCCGACCGGCTGGGGGAGACCACCGAGGACAAAAGGATCAAAGCCGAACAGGCCAAGTCGGGCCACCAGCCCGTGGAGAACGTGGTGGTAGTGGGCGTTGACGGATCCGAGCAGGCACGTGTCGCCGTTTTGGAAGCGGCGTCCCAGGCCGAACGCCTCGGCGCAACACTGCGTGTGGTGTGCGCGGTTCCCCAGTACAGCGGCTCGCTCGCCTGGGTCCCGGCGCCGATGGACCGCAAGGCCCTCTTCGCCGATATCCGGGTCCAGCTGGATGCCGGGATGGCGTGGCTCAAGAGCCACTACCCACACCTGCCCGTGGAATCCGAGCTGAAGGACGGCTCGCCCGTGGATGTCCTCGTGGAAGCCAGCAGGCACGTGGAACTTATCGTGGTGGGAACCCGCGGACGCGGCGGCTTTACCGGAATGCTCCTGGGCTCAACCTCCGACGGCGTACTGCACCACGCGAAGGGGCCCGTCCTTGTTGTCCCGGACCGGGAGGATCCGCGGCTCGCCGACAGGGCAAGCTTCGGTCCCATCCTCGGCGCAGCCTGACGCCCTGCCCACCGCCCAAGTCAGCCGCCAGGTCGGCGGCCTAAGCCAGCGTTCTAAAGCACCGCGTTAAGCCATAGTCCAAAGACACCGCTCGAAAGCTCCGTCTCCAGACTCACGTGCAGGCCTCACGATCAGGAGGCATGGAAATGCCAGACCCCCATGGCCCGGTTCTGGGACTGGAGCATGTTCGTTCCGCGATGGTGGCACTTGTCGGTGGAAAGGCCGCAAACCTTGGTGAGCTGATGTCCGCCGGGCTGCCCGTACCGGACGGCTTCTGCCTCACCACCGAGGCGTACCGCCTGGCAACGGCCCGCGGCGGGCAGGGCCTGCAGGGGGACGGGCAACAGGAACAGTCCGCCGGGCGGTCCCTGGCCAGCGTCCACCAGGCGCTGAACGAGCAGGCTCGGAACCGCCGTGCACGGAACGGCCAGGCCGGGAACGGCACCGCCCATGGCGACCTGCCGGTACTCGCCGCGCTGGCAGGGCGTGCACGGGACCTGATCGGAGAAAACCCGGTGCCCCGTGACATAGCCGCCGCCATTGGGGAGGCGTACGCGGCGCTGGGAGAGAACGTGCCTGTTGCAGTCAGGTCCTCGGCCACCGCCGAGGACCTTCCTTCCGCCAGCTTCGCCGGCCAGCAGGATACCTACCTCAACGTGGTGGGGGCCGCCGCCGTCGTGGAAGCCGTCCGGAACTGCTGGGCCTCGCTCTGGACCGACCGCGCCGTCAGCTACCGCGCCGAACTGGGCATAGACGCCTCCACCGTGGCGCTCGCCGTGGTGGTGCAGCGGATGGTGGACGCCACCACGGCAGGGGTGATGTTTACCGCCAACCCACTGACGGGCCGGCGGCAGCAGGCAGTCATCGATGCCAGCCCGGGCCTCGGCGAAGCCGTGGTCTCCGGCTCGGTCAACCCGGACCACTTTGTGGTGGACCCCGGTACGGGGCAGGTCCTCGAGCGGCGCCTGGGGGACAAACGCCTGGTGGTGCGCCCGCTGCCCGGCGGCGGAACTGAAACCCTGGACGTGCCCAACGCGGGAACGGACGCCTGCCTGACCGACAGCCAGGCGGCCGACCTTGCCCGGCTAGGCCTGCGGGTCGAGCAGCATTTCGGCTTCCCGCAGGACACGGAGTGGGCCATCGACCACGATGGCAAGCTGTGGCTCACGCAGTCGCGGCCCATCACCACCCTTTATCCGCTGCCGGAGAGGGCAGCTGCCCGGGCCGGAACCCGCGTGTACCTGTGTTTCAGCCTGGCCCAGGGCCTTACCCGCCCCATCACGCCGATGGGGCTGGCCGCTTTCAGGCTGATCGCCTCGTCGGTGGCGCGGGCCGCCCGCTTTGACGTGCCGGATCCCCGCAACGGTCCGCCACCGTATGTGGAAGCCGGGCAACGCATTTACTTCGACCTGACCACGGTGGCCCGCAGCACCACTGGCCGGCGGATCGTTCCCCGGGTGTTTGACGTGATGGAGGCCCGATCAGCCGCGGTGCTACGGCGCGTGTTCGAGGACCCCAGGTTTTCGGTGACCAACAGGACACCGATCGGCCTGCTCCGGCACGTGGTTCCGGCGGCAGTGCACGCCCGGGCACCTGAGACGCTCCTCCGTGCCCTGTTCAGGCCAGAAGCCGCACTCAGGCGGGTGAACAGTTTTTCCCGCGAGTTCGGGAAATCCCTGGAGCTCGGGCCCGGGGCCACGCCTGCGGAGCGACTCGAACACGCCGAATTCCTCCTCGGCAACCGCCTCTTCCCGATTGTGCCGGCAGTGCTTCCCCTCCCGGCCCTGGGGTTCGCCATGCTGGGACTGACCGGAAAGCTGCTGGGCGGCCACCGGTGGGACGATCTCCAGAAGGTGCTGCGGGGGCTGCCCAACAACGTGACCACCGAGATGGACCTGGAGCTCTGGCGGCTCGCCACGGTAGTCAGGGACGACGGCGGATCCTCCGCCGTGCTCAGGAACCAGGCGCCTACGGCGCTGGCAGAACAATACAACGCCGGCCAGCTGCCGGCCGTCCTGCAAACCGGCCTTGCCCGTTTTATGGACAGATACGGCCAACGGGCGGTGGCGGAGATCGACGTCGGTATGCCGCGTTGGTCCGATGACCCCACGCACATCCTTGGGGTGCTGGCCAACTACCTCCGGCTGGAGGATTCCTCGCTGGCACCGGACGTGCAGTTCAGCGCCGCCGAGGAGCAGGCGAAGGAAACCGTGGAGCGCCTGGTGGGAGAAGCCAGGAGCCGCGGCCGGCTCCGCGGCATGGTGGTGCGTGCAGCGCTGCGGCGCGCCAGGCTTTTCGCTGGCCTGCGCGAACTGCCCAAGTACCAGATCGTGGTAGGCCTCGCCGAGGTGCGCCACCAGCTTCAGCAGGTGGGGGCGGCACTCGCCGCAGCCGGAAGCATCGCCGATCCCGACGACATTTTCTTCCTGGATTTCAGCGAGGCACGCCAAGGGCTCAACGGACGAAAGACGGGAGCGGCCGGCGGTGACAACGCTGCCGACGCGCAGGACCTGCGCAGCCTCGTGAGACGGCGGAGGGAAGCTTACGCCCTCGAACTGGAACGCCGCCACGTGCCCCGGGTCCTCCTTTCGGACGGTACTGAACCGGAGGCCGTGCCGTCGGGCGGTCAGGGCGCCGCACCAGCGGTGCCCGGGACGCTCAGCGGCAGCCCGGCGTCCGCGGGCACCGTCAGCTCAACCGCGCGGGTCATCCTGGATCCGGTGGGCGCCCATCTGGAACCGGGGGAGATCCTCGTGGCGCCGTCCACGGACCCCGGCTGGACGCCTTTGTTCCTGACCGCGGGCGGCCTGGTGATGGAAATGGGCGGCCCCAATTCGCACGGTGCCGTGGTGGCGCGGGAGTATGGGATCCCGGCCGTGGTGGGTGTCCCGGACGCCACCATCCTGCTGTCCAATGGGCAGAAAATAACGGTGGATGGCGCTGCCGGAACCGTGGTCCCCGGGTAGCCATTGCGCCAAAGACGGGTAGTGTACGGGGCCGTTGGCAGGCGTAACCTGAACCTATGGGCTCCAAGGATGGGGTGTGGTTTGAATGAACCGCGCATGGTTGCGGTGGGTGCCCGCCGCCGCAGTGCCGGCCGTCATTGCCGCCGGAGTGCTGGCGGGTTCTATCCCCGCACGCGCAGGGGACCCGCTGCCTGAGAAAACTGCGGCGCAGGTGCTGGCTCTGCTCGGCGAACACCAGACAAAAACCCTTTCCGGCACCGTAGAGCAAACCTCCGAGCTCGGCTTGCCGGAACTGCCGGAGACCGGTCCGTCGTCCGGACCAGCGGCGGCCGGGGGAGTAGCCTCGATCGCCGAACTGCTGACCGGCCAGCACACCGCGAGGGTATATCTGGACGGTCCTGCGAAGGTCCGGATCCAGCTCGTGGACCGACTCGCGGAGCGCGACGTCATCCGCAGGGACAGCGAGGTCTGGTTCTACAACTCAAGGGACAACTCGGCCGCGCACCTGACGCTTCCGGCCTTCGCCCGGGACCTGCCCCTGCCGGCACCGCCGCCCGAACCGAAGCCGTTGCCCGAACCGCAGGTTGACCCTGCACCGCCGGCCCAGGACCCCGCCGCCCCGAAGCCACCCAGCCCACCGGACAGCGGCACTGCACCTGACATGCCTGTGCCGATGCCGGAGTACTCCGTTCCGACGCCGGAGGAGATAGCTACCAGGCTGCTTGCCGCTGTGGACAGCACTACCCAGGTCACCGTAGGAACGGACGTCGAAGTCGCCGGACGGGCGGCCTACAACCTAGTGCTCGAGCCCCGGACGCAGGGGACCCTCGTGGGACAGGTTGCGATCGCCGTCGATGGTGAAACGGGACTGCCGCTGAAGGTATCGGTGACGGCACGTGGCCACACGGAACCTGCCTTCCAAGCCGGATTCACCAGCCTGTCCCTGGCCGCACCAGAGGATTCGCTCTTCAACTTCGTCCCGCCGCCCGGTGCCACGGTCAAGGAACTTCAGCTGCCGCTTCCCGGCGCGCGGCCCTGGCCGGTCACATCGGGATTCCCGGGATCACCTGGCACGGTTATCACCCCTGACGCGCTTCTGGAGGCCGCCCCCACCCATGCCATGCCTGACGTGGCCCGTCCCACCCTGACCGGCACCGGCTGGGAGACCGTGATCGGGTTCCCGGCGCCACCAACCGGGCAAGGATCCGCGTTGAGTGAATCCTTGCTGGCGGATCCGTTCCTGTCCCAGGCCGCCGTCGTCGTTCCCGGTGGAAGGCTGCTGTCCACCACTTTGGTCAACGTGCTGATTGCCGACGACGGGCGCATCTTCGTGGGTATGGTTCCGCCGGAGCGGCTGCAGGCCGCAGCGGGCGCCGTGGCCAAGTGACAGCCGCTGAGGGCGGCACCGCAACAGGGGCAGGGGCAACCGGGGCGGGGGCCGGAAAAGGCACAGCCGGGTTGACCATCGAAACGCAGGGCCTGACCAAGCGGTTCGGCCATCAGGTCGCAGTGGACGGCGTGAATCTGGCGGTGCCCCAAGGTTCAGTGTTTGGTTTCCTGGGGCCGAACGGTTCCGGAAAAACCACCACCATCCGCATGATGCTCGGCCTCGCGGCGGCGTCGGCCGGCACCGTCAGCGTCCTGGGGCTCGACATGCCGAACCGGCTTCATGAAGTCCTGCCGCGCGTCGGAGCCCTAGTGGAGGGGCCGGCGTTTTATCCCTTCCTGTCCGGGGCCGCGAACCTGCACCGGCTGGACGCCGCGAGCCGCCACGCGCGCCCTGCCACGCGCAGGGCCCGGGTGGGTGAGGCGCTGGAGCGGGTTGGCCTGTCACATGCTGCCGGCAAACGGGTCCATGCCTACTCGCTCGGCATGAAGCAGCGCCTCGGGATAGCGAACGCCCTGCTGTCCCCGCGCGAACTCCTGGTTTTGGACGAGCCCACCAACGGGCTGGACCCGCAGGGCACCCGGGAAGTGCGGAACCTGGTCCGCTCGCTGGCCGCCGACGGCGCCACCGTGTTCGTTTCCAGCCACCTCCTGGCCGAAGTGGAACAAATTTGTACGCACGCCGCCATCATGAGTACCGGCCGCCTCGTTGCCCAGGGCCCGCTCTCGGAACTTCGGCAGGCTGGCGAAGCCAGGATCCGCCTGTTAACGCCCGACGCCGGGACCGCCTTTGGTGTCCTGGCTCGGCTGGGGATGACTCCCGTGGCTGGCAGCCCCGAAGCCGACGGGGAGGTGGTCACCGCAACGACGTCGGTCACGGCAGGCCGAACGTTCACGGCAGGGCCCGGTGGTGACGGGCCCGGTGCAGAAGTGTCCGGTGCAGAAGTGCCCGGCGCAGAAGTGCCCGGCGCAGAAGTGTCCGGTGCTGAGTTGTCCGGTGCGCTGGCACCGGAGGAGATCGTTGCCCGGCTGGTGGAGGCCGGGGTGCGGGTGCGCGGATTTTCGGTTGAGCGCGAGAGCCTCGAAGACCGTTTCGTGGCGCTGACGGGGGAGGGGTTTGACGTTGCCCAGTAGCGTGCCCGGCGAGTTGCCCAACAGGCTGCCGCGGCGACAGTCCGGCGGTCAGGTCCGCGGAGTCTCTGAGGGCCTCACCGCACCGGACCGCGCCGCGTCCAGCATCCCACTCCTGGGTTCCGAACTGGGTGTCCTCTTCAGGCGCCGCCGAACCTGGGCCCTGCTCCTGGCACTGGCCGCGATTCCGGTGCTGATCGCCGTCGCGGTCCGGATCTCATCCAGCGTCCCGGCGGGCCGGGGGCCCGCCTTCCTGGACCGGATTGCCCAGAACGGACTCTTTGTGGCGGTCACTGCGATGCTGGTGTCCGTCCCGTTGTTCCTTCCCCTCACCGTGGGGGTGGTTGCCGGGGATACCATCGCCGGGGAGGCGAGCCTGGGTACGCTCCGGTACTTGCTGGTGGCACCGGCTGGCCGAGTGCGGCTTTTGCTGGTGAAGTATGCCGGCGCGCTGGCTTTTTGCCTGGCGGCGCCTGTCACGGTTGCGTTGGCCGGGGCAGCCATTGGTGCATCGCTGTTTCCCATTGGGCCGGTCACCCTGCTGTCCGGCGACGTGGTCCAGCCGCCGGAAGCTGCCCTCCGCCTGGTACTGATCGCGGCGTACCTGGCGGTGTCGCTGGCAGGGCTGTCAGCGATCGGCCTTTTCCTGTCCACGCTGACGGTTGTCCCGGTGGGGGCGATGGCCGCCACGGTGGTCCTGTCAGTGGTGTCCCAGGTCCTGGACCAGTTGCCCCAGCTGGAATGGCTGCATCCATGGCTGTTCAGCCATTACTGGCTTGGATTTGGGGACCTGCTGCGGCAGCCGGTGCTGTGGGATTCCTTTGCCAGCAATGCGCTGCTGCAGGCAGGCTACGTGGCCGTGTTCGGTGCGCTCGCGTACGGCAGGTTCGTCACCAAGGACGTCCTGTCCTGAGGTTCGCTGCCCAGTGTGCCAAGCCGGTGCGGCCAGCACATGTCGCGTCGGTAACCCGTGGCGTCAGTAGCGGGCTGCGTACGGGTACAACTGCATGGCGGCCATACTGCTCAGTGAGGTGACGCCGATCCCTTCCTGGGGGTTGAGCGCCTGCACCACCTGGCCGTTTCCGAGGTAGATGGCTACGTGATAGAAGTTCGGCGCGGAGCCCCACACGAGCAGGTCACCGCGCTGGGCCTGCGAAATCGGGACATGGACCGGCGCCGAAGCGTACTGCTGCGCGGCCGTGCGTGGGAGGTACTTGCCGGCCGCGGCGAAAGACGTCTGGACCAGGCCTGAGCAGTCAAAGCCGTACGGGCCGGTGCCGCCCCATTGGTAGTAGAACGGTGCACCAACCTTGGTCATGGCCACCGAGATGGCGGTTTCGTTGGAGCCGCTTTGTGAGGGCGCTGGTGCGGGAGCAGGTGCCGGCGCTGGAGCGGGCGCTGGTGCTGGTGCGGGAGCAGGTGCCGGCGCTGGTGCGGGAGCGGGCGCTGCGGGCGCTGGAGCAGGTGCGGGCGCTGCGGGTGCGGCCGGTATGTTGCCTGCTGAGCCCTGTCGGGCAGGAGCCTGCTCAGCCGCAGCCTGTTCGGCGGCAGCCCGGTCGGCCTCGGCGCTGAGGGCAGCGAGCCTTGCCTCCTCACGCTGCCGGTCCAGTGCGTCAACCCGGGCCGATTCGAGGGCCACCGTAGTGTTTCGCAACTGGGCAAGCTGGTCCACCAGGACCGTCCGCTGTGCGGCTGCATCGGCCACAGTCTTGGCTTGGGCGGCGTTGGCCTGTTCGGCCTCGGTCTTGCGGGCCTCGGCGTTCCGGGCTGCATCGTCTGCTGCCCTGTTGGCGTCCTGGGCCGCTTCCGTCAGCGACGTGGCCGCCGACGCCGCGTTCGCCGCGGATTCGAACGCACGGCTCCGGCTTGCCGAGATGGCTTCAAGGGTCGCAGCTTGCCCCAGGACGTCCCCGCCGCCCGTGACGAAGGTGGTCAGGGCAGGGTTCATGCCGCCGTTGCGGTAGAGGTCCCCGGCCAGTTGCCCCACCTGCTTGCGGGTCTTGTCTTGCTCCAGCCCCGCGGACTTCGCCCGGGCGGTGGCGGCTTCGGCGGTTGCTTGCCGCGACTGAAGTTCCACGAGCGCGTCGCTGTAGGTGTTGTTTGCCTGCATCGCTGCGGCGAAGGTGACCGCCTGGGCACGGGCGGCGTCGGCCAGGAGGCGCTCAATGGCGGTGACCTGGTCCGCCGTCGCGCTTTCACTGGCTTTTGCCGCGGCGATGTCTTCAGGAGACGGGACCTCCGGCGTTCCCGGCACCCGGGCAGCCGGCAACGCGGCCGCAGGCAGCGCAACCGTATGGGCCGGCGGTGCAGGGACAGCCTGGGCCGGAGCTGGGATGCCTGCAAGAAGTACGATGGCGAGGCCAAGCAGGGCGGTCTTCGGACCGGATCCGGGTGAAGCCATTCGCAGAACCTCGCAGCATCGTTGGGCTGGGGAGCGAGGCCTGGTGGACGGCACCCAGTGCCCCTCTGCCGATCCCTCAGCATTCAGAGGCTACGTGAGCCATTGCACTTTGGCAACACTGGTCACATCAATAACATAAACAACAAGCGCGGCCTGCGAGTGCATTTCGTGGCGGCGTGTCGTGGATGATGCCGGTTGTCCACATGGGGAGTTCACGCCATGTCCTACCGCGGCACCGGGACCGTAGCATTGGTGGCAGGACGAGTAACGGGGGGAACTGGGCATGGAACCGACATGGGGAATCGAGGGTCCTGACTTTTTGGGGTGGTACCTGACGGCGGGGTGTTTGCTGGCAGCTTCCGTCTTTCTGCTTCGGCTGTTCACCGGCGGGCTTCTTCCCCTCTACCGGAAGGTAGATCCGCATACCCTCGCGCCGCTGGATCTGGCCTACCTTAGCGGCGGTCCGTTCCATGCTGTTTCCGTCAGCCATTGGGTCTGGACCCACCAAAGCAGCGGGCAGCCTTCCACGGAGGAACGTCGCTTCCTGGACGCCAACTGGCAAGATCCCCTGCTCCAGGCTGTCGCCGGGACAGCCAGATACCCCGGGTCCACGCCCAAATCATGCATGGCGGAGGCGTCTGTCCAGGGCCAGCTTCGCGACCGCCACCGGCGTCTTGCCCGGCTCGGGCTGGTCCGCGGCCGCGGAGTGATGCTCGGCCTGAAGGCCCTGAAATGGGCCATCATGCTGCTATTGGCGCTGGGAGTGGTGCGCATCATCGCTGGCATGCTCAACGGCCGGGACTTCATCAACCTGGTGGGCGCAGTCATGGCAGGCATTTTCGCCTTTGTTGTCCTCACGGCGAAGATCCCCGCCATCACCCAGCCGGGGATCCAAATTCTCCGTGAACTGCGGCGGGAGAACCAGGACCTCCGGCCGGACAAGACGGCCGGTTACGCCGGTGTTGCTCCCTTCCGGCTTGCGGTGGGGGCAGCGCTCTTTGGCGCCGCCGGCCTGTGGACGGCCGCGCCCGCCTACGCGTCGGCCATGGGTGTTCCAGCCGCCGGGGCTGGTGCCAGCGGTGGCACGTACTATGGGGATCCGGTCTCTACGTCTTCATCCTCATCGTCGGGCAGCGGCGGCAGCTCTTCCTGCAGCGGTGGCGGTAGCTGTGGCGGCGGCGGTTGTGGTGGGTAGCAGTGGCCTGCTTTCGCCTGGCGTGGGCATTGGCTGGCGGCCGGGGCTGGCCGGACCCATTGCGCGCCTGGCCGGCCTTTCCTTTGCCGAGGTAGTGGCCGAAAACCTGCACGATCATGGCCACGGCATTGACGTCCCGGCTCCCCTGCAGGAGCTGATCGACGGTGGCCTGACCGCCGTCGCACACGGAATCTCGCTGTCCCTTGGGTCAGCCGCCGAGGTGGACCAGACCCGGCTCGCGCACCTGAGGTCGGCGGGCGAAGCAATCAATGCCCCTCTTGTCAGTGAACACATTGCCTTTGTTCGGTCCGGCGGCGAGGTCCCAGCCGGCGCACCGCACGCAGACCTCCTCGAAGCCGGACACCTGCTTCCCGTACCGCGGAACCATGACTCACTGCTCGTGCTGGCCGCGAATGTCCGCCAGGCGCAGGCCGGCCTTGGCGTTCCGCTGGCCCTCGAGCCCATCGCGGCGCTGGCGGAATGGCCGGATAACTCCATGACCGAAGGCCAGTTCCTGTCAGAGTTGCTGGACCGCACCAGTGCCCTCCTGGTGCTCGATGTGGCCAACGTCTACGCCAACGCTGTAAACAATGGGCGCGAGCCCTTGGCCGCACTCCTTGAATTTCCGCTCGAGCGGATTGCCTACTGCCATATTGCCGGGGGACAGGTGCTCGATGGCCTTTACCAGGACACCCACCAGGAACCGGTACCCGTGGAAGTGCTGGAGCTGGCCGCAGAACTCGTTCGCGTGGCCGGTCCGCTGCCGCTGATGTTGGAGCGCGACGGCAACTTCCCGCCCGAACCAGCCTTCTTCGCCGAGCTGGACTCGATCGCGGATGCCGCAGGCATGCCACGCGTCACGCCTGGGGCTGCAGCACGGGGCGCCGGCTGATGGGACCGGCGGAATCCACGGCAGGCAACGCTCCCGACGCCGAACCCGGCCTGTCCGTGGCACGTTCCGTGCTTGCCGCGCGGCAACAGGAGCTAGTGGCCGCGCTGGTGGCCGACGGTCCTGTTCCCGACGGATTTGATCCCCAACGGTTGACCGCTGTCAGGCTGGGCCTGGCCAGGAAACGGCTCGGCGGCATCGGGCAGCATTTTCCGGCGCTGGCGGCCGAAGTCCGCTCAGACCCCACGCTTTGGGAGCTGTATTTCAACTGGCATCTTTCGCACCCGCCCATGCCGCGGGCTGGCTCCTTTGCCGACGGCGCCGCGCTGGTTGACTTCCTGGATGATGAAGGCCGGCTGCCCACAGCGGCCACCCGTGAAGCATTGATGCTGCGGATGGACACCTCGCCTGCGCCGGACGGCCGCCGGATCCCGGCCCGCTGGTTCGGTGTCAGGCTCGTGCGGGTGGGTGCAGGCCGCTGGTGGGCTGCCGGAAGCCACCGTCGCTGGGTCTGGGTGCGCGGTCCCCGCTGACCATCTGCACAGGCCCCGTCTCTCCGTGAGCCGTGTGTTTTCCTGCATCGCGATGCCGCCTGGCAGCGGCCCGGGCACCGCGCCGGTGGCAGCTAGGCGTGCTGCTGCGACTCGTGCTCCGAGTGGCTGGCAGGTTCAAGTTGGAACGTGCAGTGCTCAGTATCGAAGTGGGAACCAAGGCATGTGGTCAGCTTGTCCAGCAGTTGGTCCGCGCCGCGGGCGTTGAGTACCCCGTCCTCCACCACAACGTGCGCCGAAAATACCGGCACCCCCGAGGTGATGGTCCAGATGTGGATGTCGTGGACGTCGGACACGCCGTCAACCGAAAGAATGTGCTCGCGGATCATCTTCACCTCAACCCCTTTCGGGGTTGCTTCAAGGAGGACATCCACCACGTCACGCAGCAGGGTCCAGGCTCGGGGCAGGATCATCAAGGCGATCACCACTGAGGCTATGGTGTCGGCGGCTTGATAGCCGGTGAGCAGGATGACCACTGCCGCGACGATGACGGCGATGGACCCGAGCAGGTCCCCGAGCACCTCCAGGTAGGCGCCCCGGACGTTCAGGCTTTCCTTGTGCCCACCTTGCAGGATCACCAGGGACACCACGTTGGCCACCATGCCCAGGATTGCAGCGAAGAGCATGATGCCGGTTTGGACCTCGGGCGTCGATCCAATACGCCTGATGGCTTCGGAGAAGATGACGACGGAAATCACAATCAGGATCAGGGCGTTTGCCAGCGCCGCCAGGACTTCGGCGCGCTGGTAGCCATAGGTCCGCTGGTCGCTCGCGGGGCGGCCCGCAATCCAGGCGGCCAGCAGCGCGATGGTCACCCCTGCCGCGTCAGAGAGCATGTGGCCGGCGTCTGCCAGCAGCGCCAGAGATCCGGACAGGGCCGCACCCACCACCTGGACCATCACCACAGCCAACGTTATGGCCAAGACAGCAATCAGCCGTTTGCGGTGCCGGCCTGTTGCGGTCATCCCGTGCGAATGGTGGTGGTCGTGTCCCATGCCTACAAGGCTAGTCCGTGGGGTACTCAAACATGGGACCGCTAATCCCACCCGAGTTCATGCAGCCGCTCGTCGTCGATGCCGAAGTGGTGGGCAATTTCGTGGATGACGGTCACAGCCACCTCTTCGACCACCTCGTCGCGCGACTCACAGATGTCCAGGATGGGCTGGCGGAAGATCGTGATCCGGTCCGGCAGGGAACCGGCGTCCCACCAGGAGTCACGCTCCGTCAGGGGGACTCCCTCGTAGAGTCCCAGCAGGACGGTGTCCGGATCCTCATCGGGCCCGGGAACGTAGTCGTCGTCGATGAAGACCGCCACGTTGTCCATGGCCTGGGCGATCTTGGGCGGGATCCGGTTCAGGGCGTCGCTGACCGCTGACTCAAATTCGTCGTCGGACATTGAGAACGGAGGGGTCTCCTGCGGGCCGTCCGGGATGATGGGAAGTCCGGGCGGGAGGTGTGCGGGCATACTCCGACTCTAGCGGGAAACCCCTAGGCAGCGTTTCGGGGTCCGCGGGACCGACGCCTCGTGAGGCCCACGCCCACCAGGCAGACCACGCCTCCCACGAGCCCCCAGATCGTGGGGATTTCGCTGAGCACCAGCCACGAGATCAGGATCGTGGCCCCCGGCACCAGGTAGGTAGTGGCGGCGAGTTTGCCGGCGTCGATCAGCGACAGCGCATACGCCCAGGTGGTGAAAGCGATGGCTGTGGGGAAAACGCCCAGGTAGAGCAGCCCCAAGGTTGCCGGCAGCGGGGCGGACTGCAGCTCTGAGACGAGCTGCCCGGTGAACGGCAGGCAGCAAGCGGCTCCCACCAGGATTCCGAACAAGGTGGCCTGGCCGGCCGGGAATTTCCGGAGCACCGGCTTCTGGATGATGACGCTGACGGCGGCGAGCACGGCGGCCAGGAGGCAGAGCAGCACTCCCGCAACGTCCGCCGTCGAACCGTCCCCTGAACCCGAACCCGAGCCAAACGCGATCAGCGCCACCCCGCCGAACGCCACGAGACTGCCGATAATCAGCCACCGCGGGAAGCCTTCCTTGAGGAAGACGCCGGCGAGAACGGCAATGAGAATGGGAGAGACATTGATCAGCATGGCGCTGGTGCCGGCGTCCAGCAGGTGCTCGGCGGCGTTCAGGGCAACGTTGTAGCCGCCGAACCACATCACGCCGTAGGCCAGGATCGGCCACCACTCCCGCCCTTGCGGCAGCTTCCTGGACTTCAGCAGCTGCGGCAGCACCACGGCGCCAAGCACGACGGCGGCAACCGCCAGCCTGCCCAGCGTCAGGGAGCCGGGGGAAAATGTGGGGCCGATCGCCCGGATGCCCACGAACGCCGACGCCCAAAGCACCACAGTGACGGCCACGGCCGCGATGCCGAGGGCATTGATGCGGCTGGGGGAGGCAGAAGGCGTCGCTGAGGTCACAGAGTTGGTGCGGGAGGTGGTTGCCATGCTGCCCAATCTATCCGGGTCACGATAACCGCGGCTGGCGGAAATCGGCCACGTCTAGTCGAGTTCCTGCCAAAGGCGCGCCCGGGGATGGCTGGGACCTCGATTAGGATGCGTTTCATGGTCTCAGCTGCAACATCGTCGCCGGACACCGCTAAGCGAATACGCCTTGTCATCTGGATCCTGCTGGCCGTCATCGTGGTTGGAGGCGCGGCTTGGTATGCGGTGTTGACAACGAACAAGCCGTCACAGGATCCGCCGGTGGCCGGCAACGGGGAGGCCAGCAGCGAACAGCTTGTCCGGACTGACAGCCACCGGCTCACCACTCCGGCAGTGGAAAAGGCGCAACTCGTGGAGTTCCTGGACTTCGAATGCGAGGCCTGCCGTTCCATCCATCCCTTCGTGGAAGAACTTAAAGAGGAATTCGGCGACAGGATCACCTTCGTCAACCGGTACTTTCCCTTGTCATCGCACCCGAACTCAGGACAAGCTGCCCTCGCAGTTGAAGCCGCCGCACGGCAGGGCAAGTTCGCAGCGATGCAGGCCAAGTTGTTCGAAACCCAGGACCAGTGGCATGGACAACCCGAATCCCAGGCGCCCCTTTTCAGGACGTTCGCCGCGGAACTGGAACTGGACCTGGCTGCATTCGATGCTGCAGTCGCAGACGACAAAACCAAGCAACGCATCCGGGCTGACATCACGGACGGGATTGCCTTAGGCGTGACCGGTACGCCCACGTTTTTCCTCGACGGCGAAAAGCTCACCCTTAGCACCAAGCAGGAGTTCCGGCAGAAACTTGCCGACGCCGTGAAGTAGCGGAGTGGCGGAGCGGCTGCCTTTTTCAGGCCGTCCGGGCCCACTCCAGAACCCGGTCCAGCGGCCAGGTGGTGATGATGCGCTCGGCTGGCACGCCATTGCTGGCCGCCCGAGCCGCGCCGTACTGCAGGAAGTCCAGCTGCCCGGGGGCGTGCGCGTCGCTGTCAATGGAGAACAGGCAACCGGCGTCGAGGGCGAGCTGGATCAGGTCGTCCGGTGGATCCTGCCGCTCCGGCCGCGAGTTGATCTCCACGGCCACGTTGTTTTCCGCACAGGCGGCGAACACCTTCTTGGCGTCGAACTCTGACTGCGGACGTGTCCCGCGCGATCCTTCCACCAGGCGGCCGGTGCAGTGGCCCAACACGTTCGTGTGTGGATCGCGGATGCCCGCCAGCATGCGCCGGGTCATGGTGCTCCGGTCCGACCGCAGTTTTGAATGGACACTGGCCACCACAATGTCCAGCCGGTCCAGCATTTCGGGAGCCTGGTCCAGCTCACCATTCTCCAAGATGTCCACCTCGATCCCGGCGAGGAGGGTGAAGCCGTTTTTGCCGGTGCCGGCGTTGATCCCCGCCACCACGTCGAGTTGCTCAGTGAGGCGTTCGGCACTGAGCCCGTTGGCAACCTTGAGGTTGGGGGAGTGGTCAGTGAGCGCCAGGTACTCCCGACCCAGCACCTGCGCGGCCTCAGCCATCAGCGAGATGGGGGATCCGCCGTCGGACCAGTCGCTGTGGCTGTGGAGGTCACCGCGGAGGGATGAGAGAAGTTCGTTGCCGCCCTCCGCCAGCGTTCCTGTGCTGCGCTGGCGCAGGTCCTCCAGGTAGTCCGGCACTTCGCCATTCACGGCCTGGCGGATCACTTCGTACGTCCGGTCGCCGATTCCCTTCATGCGCTTGAGCCTGCCATCGTGCGCCCGCGCTTCCAGTTCGGCGGGCTCCAGGTCAGCGATGATGCCCGCTGCCTTCCGGAAAGCTTGGACCTTGAACGTGGCGGCGCGTTCGCGCTCCAGCCAGAAAGCAATTTCGTTGAGCGCGGCGACGGCATCCATCTGTCCATCTTCGCCGCTTCCGGGTGCTTTGGTCAGGTGCGTGGGGGTCGATTTTGGATTATCCCGGCGAAGGCCCTATAGTTTTAGAGTCCAGTTCGGAGGAACTGCGAAGGACAAAGACTGACAGCCTCGGCTCGAAGCCTTTTCTTTTTGCTCCGAACGGGTTCTGGCCCCCATCGTCTAGCGGCCTAGGACACCGCCCTTTCACGGCGGCGGCACGGGTTCGAATCCCGTTGGGGGTACGCAAGGAACTGGTCAGGCAGGCATAAAAAGTCTGGTAGGCTGGAAGCCTTGAAAAAACGCGGTAGCGATACTGCGGAAGCAAGAAATGCAAGGCCCTGTAGCGCAGTTGGTTAGCGCGCCGCCCTGTCACGGCGGAGGTCGCGGGTTCAAGTCCCGTCAGGGTCGCTCTGATTGCCAGAAGAAATTCCGGCGGTCATGGTGACATGTCACCTAGGCTCTGTAGCTCAGTTGGTAGAGCGTTCGACTGAAAATCGAAAGGTCACCGGATCGACGCCGGTCGGAGCCACCACTGGGAAGCATCAGTTCTTCGGAACTGGTGCTTTTCTTCTTTAACGGCTGCGCTCCTTGGTGGCGCCACGGCCCCGAGTACTCGCTCCCCGCAGCTTCTCCCCGACGCTTGGACAATTCCCCCTGGAGTTTCAAGGGGATTAGTCCGTTTCTGGGGGAGTGGCCAAAATTAGCCGTTGACATGATCCAACTAACGCGCGTAACCTAAATCACACAGCGCAAGTAACGCGCGTTAGTAGCCCAGATGCCCGGTCAATAGGCCGGCCCCAGACAGAAATTCCGGAGCATTCAATGGCGAACAGCACCCCACCCGCACCCGCTGCGGAGGCAGGCGCAGCCAGGCGAACGACGACGGCGGTCCCCATCAACCGTGGTGTCACCATGGCGGACGTTGCCAAGGCCGCCGGAGTGTCCCGAACCGCCGTTTCCTTCGTCCTCAGCAACCGGGAAAACTCCAGCATCTCCGAAGACACCAAGCACCGCATCCTCGAAGCTGTCCAGACACTGGGCTACCGGCCCAACGCCGGCGCGCGGGCCCTGGCTTCGCAGCGGAGTGACTGGTACGGACTGGTGACAGAGATCGTCACGGCACCCTTCGCCGTCGACATCATCAAGGGCGCCCAGGACCAGGCCTGGCTGGACCGCAGGTTCCTGCTCATCGCCCCCTCCGACCAGGCCGATGCCGTAGGACCCAACCAGGGCATGGAAGATGCCGCCGTTGAAAAGCTGCTGGAACAAAGAGTGGAAGGGCTTCTCTACGCGGCTACCTACCACCGGGGTGTGCACGTTCCCCAAAGCGCCCACGAAGTGCCCACCGTCCTCATCAACTGCTTCGACGCGGATGGGAAGCTGCCCTCGATCGTCCCCGACGAACGCGCCGGCGGCCGCGTCGCCGTCGAACGTTTGCTCCGGGCCGGACACTCCCGGATCGGCGTCATCAACCTGGATCCTGACATCCCCGCCGCCGTCGGGCGCTTGGAGGGTTGCCGCGAAGCACTCGCCGAAGCAGGCTTGGAACTCGATCCTGAACTCATCGTGTCGGGCCACGCGACGGCAGATGGCGGCTACGAGGCCGCCTGCGAAATCCTTGACAAATTTGAAGCGGGGGCAGGTAGGCCAACTGCCCTGTTCTGCCTCAACGACCGGATGGCCATGGGCGCCTATGACGCCATTAAGGAGCGCGGGCTCGCCATCCCCCAAGACATCGCCGTGATCGGCTTCGACAACCAGGAACTCATTGCGGCCTACCTTAGGCCAAAACTGACCACGGTTGCGTTGCCCTTCGAGGAGATGGGTGCGCTGGGTGTCCAGACACTCGCAAGCCTTACAGCAGGACAGCCGATCACTGCACATCAGCAAATGGTCGACTGTCCGCTGCTAGAACGCTATTCAGTCTGACGGCAAATCAACTACTGAACAGCAAACCCCAACCACACCTTCACCTTCAGCGATGAAGAGAGGAAAGAGAACTCCATCATGACACAACAGCGATTCCTTCGGCCTGCCCGGATCACGGCGGCCACCCTGGCAATAGGTGCCCTCCTGCTCACGGGCTGCTCGGCCAACCAGGTCAGTACAGGCGCCAGTGGCGGCTCGTCAGAGAGCGCACTACTCACGATCCCGCGTGAGGACATGGGCACGTTCGTCCAGAACTTCAACCCGTTCGCACCCACGCTGAACCCCATGGTGCAGCAGTCGATCTACGAGTCCCTGCTGATCTTCAACCCGGCCAATGGCGAAACCACTCCGTGGCTCGCCACGGAGTGGCAAGCAGCAGAGGACGGCAAGTCCATCACCTTCACACTGCGCGACGGTGTGAAGTGGTCCGACGGGCAGCCGCTGGTGGCCGAGGACATCGCTTACACTTTCGAACTCCAAAAGAAGATCAAGGGCGGCTACGACTACCTCGAAAACGTGGCCCCCGAGGGCACCAACAAGGTGAAGTTCAACTTCAGCAAACCGTGGTCACCGGCCCTCTACGACCTGGGCCAGCTCACTATCCTGCCCAAGCACATCTGGTCCGCACTGGCCGATCCGGAGAAGGACGCCAACGCCAAACCGGTCGGCACCGGCCCCTACACGGAGGTGGACAGCTTCCAGGCCCAGTCCTTCGTGCTGAAGAAGAACCCCAACTACTGGCAGCCGGAAAAGCAGAAAATCGCCGGCATCAAGATGCTCGCCTTCGCGGGGAACGACGGCGCCAACCTCGCCGCCGCGAACGGCGACGTGGACTGGGCCCCGCAGTACATGCCCAACATCGAGAAGACCTTCGTTTCGAAGGACCCCGAACACCGCCAGTACTGGTTCCCGGCCACGGGCGCGATGATCAACTGGCAGCTCAACACCGCCAAGGCACCCTTCAACGACGTAGACGTCCGCAAGGCACTCAGCATGGCCGTGGACCGCGACCAGGTGACCAAGATCGGCATGAGCGGCTACGCCAAACCGGCCGACTGCACGGGTCTTTCCGGCAACTATGAAAAGTGGAAGAGCGCCGACGTCAAGGACAGCTGCACCTGGACGAAACTGGACGTGGACGCTGCCAACGCGCTGCTGGACAAAGCCGGCTACGCCAAGGGAGCCGACGGCAAACGCACGCTGAAAGACGGCAAGCCTTTCGAGTTCAAGATCTCCGTAGGAGCTTCCTCGTCCGACTGGCTGTCGGTGGCCAACGTCATTTCCCAGAACCTGGCTGAGATCGGCGTGACGGCCAAGGTTGATTCCCCGGACTGGGCCGCGGTGGTAGCCAGCTATGAGACGGGGGACTTCGACTCGGGCATCGTGTGGAGCGCCAACGATCCCAGCCCTTACAAGTACTTCAACACCTCCATGGGCACCGCAACGGTCAAGCCGGTGGGGACTAAAACCTTCGACAACTACCACCGCTTCGGGGACGCCGAGGCAGACGCGCTGCTGGCCGAGTTCGCGGCGGAGGCCGACGAGTCCAAGCAGAAGGACATCGCCGTCAAACTCCAGGAGGAGTACAACGACGCCGCGCCATTGGTGCCACTGTTTTCCGGACCGGTCTGGGGCGCCTTCAATGACACCCGTTTCACGGGCTGGCCCACGGAGGACAACCCGTACGCGACGCTCTCGGAACGTTCACCTACCACGGTCCTGGTCCTGACCTCGCTGGAACCGCGCAAGTAAGCGCGTACAAAACCGCGTACCTCCAAGAGGCCCGCGCTGCTCCTATCAACGCAGCAGCGCGGGCCCGCCATCAAACTTTCCGCAATTCCCGAATGGAGGGAAACCGTGCGCTTTATCCTGCGCCGCCTGGGTTTCTACCTGATTGCCTTCTGGGTGTCCATCACCCTGAATTTCCTGCTCCCGCGCTTTATGCCCGGCGATCCCGTCTCCCGGATGTTCGCCCGGACCCAGGACCGGATGCAGCCTGAACAGATCGAGCAGCTGCGAAAGCTGCTCGGCGTGGACGACCGGCCCCTCTGGGAACAGTACATCGGCTACCTCCACAACATGCTGACCGGGCAGATGGGCGTTTCCATCTCCCGCTTCCCGGCCCCCGTTACCGAGGTGATCGGCTCACAAGTGGGCTGGACGCTCCTGCTGGGCGGAACCGCACTGGTGATTGCCGCCGTCGTGGGTAACCTGCTGGGAATCCTGGCCGCATGGCGGCGCGGGGGAGCCGTTGATTCGGCACTTCCGCCGCTGCTGATCTTCATTGGATCCTTCCCCTACTTCTGGCTCGCCATGGGCGCCCTTTACCTGTTCGGCGTCACGCTGGGCTGGTTCCCGATCCGGCACGCCTTCAGCGACACCATCACCCCGGGCTTCAGCTGGGAGTTTGTGTCCGACGTCGGCATGCACCTGGTGCTTCCGGCCCTCACCATCGTGCTGGTCTCCCTTGGCGGCTGGATGCTGGGCATGCGCAACACCATGATCGCCACGAACGCGGAGGACTACATCACCATGGCCGAGGCGAAGGGTTTGCGTCCGGGCCGGATCATGTTCCGCTACGCCGCCCGCAACGCCATGCTGCCATCCGTCACAGCCTTTGGCATGAGCCTGGGCTTCGTCGTGGGCGGGGCACTCCTGACAGAGGTGGTGTTCGCCTACCCCGGCGTCGGCTACCAGCTCCTGGCCGCCGTACAGGGCCTGGACTACCCGCTCATGCAGGGCCTGTTCCTGACCATCACGGCCGCCGTGCTGCTGGCCAATTTCCTGGTGGACATCCTCTACGTCCGCCTCGACCCGCGCGTGCGCAGCAACTAGGACTGATCATGACCACTTCCATCGCAAACACCGCTTCCAGCCTGCCGGGCGAGACCCGCGCGGCGGATCCGCTGACCGGCAAAATGCCCGACGGCGGCACCGGACTTCCGTCCGGAGGCTCGGCCCGCAGGCCCAACCAGGGCCTGCTCCACGGCCTGCTGACCAACAAAAAGGCCATGACCGGCGCTGCCATCCTCCTCGTGTTCATCGCCCTGGCGCTCCTGGCCCCGGTGCTTTACCCGGACAACCCCTCCAAGATCAGCGGCATGGCGTCCCAGGAACCGGACGCTGAGTTCTGGCTCGGGACCACGGCGAAGGGCCAGGACGTCCTGGCACTCACTATCCACGGTGCCCGCAGTTCCCTTTTTGTGGGCCTGACCGTGGGGTTCGCCTCCACGTTTATCGGCATCCTGGTGGGTCTCGCTTCGGCGTACTTCGGTAAGTTCATCGACGAAGCCCTGTCCCTCACCACCAACGTCTTCCTCCTGCTGCCAGGCCTGCCATTGCTGGTGATCCTGGCCGCGTTCCTTCCCCCCGGGCTTGGCACCGTCATCCTGGTCCTGGTGGTCACCGGCTGGGCCGGCTCCGCCCGGGTGTTGCGTTCGCAGGCGCTGTCCATCCGGTCCAAGGACTTTGTGGCGGCGGCCGTAGTTACCGGCGAGCGGCCGCTGCGGATCATGTTCGGAGAAATTCTTCCGAACATGGCCTCGATCGTGATGGGCACACTCCTGGCGTGCATCATCTACGGCATCGGCGCGCAGGCCGGCCTCGAATTCCTCGGGCTGGGTGACGTCAGCACTGTCTCCTGGGGAAACAACCTCTACTGGGCCGGAAATGAAGGGGCCCTGCTGACAGGCAGCTGGTGGGTTTTTGTCCCCTCCGGCCTCTGCATTGCCCTCGTGGCATTCTCGCTGGCGCTGATCAACTACGCGGTGGACGAGGTTACCAACCCCCGCTTGCGGAAAATCAAGAAAACCAAGCCCCTCCCCACCGGAAAGCGAGCAGCGGAATGACCGTTTCCCAGACCTCCCTCGGCTCGTCCCTGCCCGTCCTGGAGATCAAGGACCTCACCGTTAAGTACCGGAGCGACACCAGGTCCATTACCGCCGTCGACCGCGTCTCCTTCAGCATTGGCGCCGGCGAAATCTTCGGCCTGGCCGGCGAATCCGGCTGCGGCAAGTCCACCATCGCCAACACCATCATGCGGTTGCTGCGCGACCCCGCGGAGGTCGCCGGCGGAAGCATCCGCTTTGGCGGCAGGGACGTACTGGCAATGGGCAAGGAGGAGTTGCGCCGTTTCCGCTGGCAGGACGTGGCCATGGTTTTCCAGTCGGCGATGAACTCGCTGAACCCGGTGATGACTATCGGCGACCAGATCGTGGATATCTACACCACCCACGCTGGCTATTCGCGTCAGGAGTCCCTGCGGAGGGCTGCCGAACTCCTGGAACTGGTCCGGATCGACCCGGCACGGCTGAAGGCGTACCCGCACCAGCTTTCGGGCGGGATGCGCCAGCGCGCGGTCATCGCGATGGCTGTGGCGCTGAAGCCCTCGCTCCTGATCCTTGACGAGCCCACCACGGCCCTGGACGTAGTGGTGCAGCAGGAGATCATGGCCCAGATCAAGGACCTGCAGCACCAGTTGGGTTTCTCCGTCCTGTTCATCACGCACGACATGTCCCTCATGGTGGAGCTATCGCACCGGATGGCGGTGATGTACGGAGGCAGAATCGTGGAAACGGCCAAGGCCAAGGACATCCACTCCGCCCCGCGCCACCCGTACACCCAAGCCCTCATGGGAGCTTTCCCACCCCTGACAGGGCCGCGGGTACCGCTGACCGGACTGGCCGACGGCGTGAAGTTCAGCAACATCGCAGACCTCCAGGAAGAGGCGCCGGGACATTTCGTGGCCCCGGTTTCCCCGGACCAGATTGCCCAGAACCAGCCTGCCCTCGAAGGAGCACACCCGTGAGCAAGCACAGTGACACACCAGCCCCGGAGGTCCCAGCCCTTGAGGTAAGAGGCCTGTCCAAGGATTTCCACAGCGGAGGCTTGTTCGCCCGTGCCACGGTGCGTGCGCTCGGCGGGGTGGACCTCAGCATCGGCAGGGGCGAAATCGTGGCCCTTGTGGGGGAGTCAGGCTCAGGAAAGAGTACCCTCGCCCGATGCATTGCGCGGCTGGAAAAGCCGCGTGCCGGGCAGGTCCTGCTGGACGGAACGGACGTCCTAAAGCGGGACCGGTTCCAGGCGTCCAAGGGGTACCGGTCACGGGTACAAATGGTGTTCCAGGATCCGTTCGGCTCGCTCAACCCGGTCCACCGGATCGAACATTTCCTCACACGTTCCTTGGCCCTTCACCGTAAGGCCGGGACGCCCGCGGGGCTTCAGACCCGGTTGGAGGAGCTGATGACCACGGTGGGGCTTACGCCGGACATGCTCAATTCCTACCCGCACGAACTCTCCGGCGGCCAGCGCCAGAGGGTGGCCATCGCCCGGGCACTGGCGGTCGAACCCGACGTAATCCTCGCCGACGAGCCCACCTCTATGCTGGATGTCTCGGTCCGGATCGGCATCCTCAACCTGCTGCGCGGACTCCGTGACCGGCAGGGCATCTCCATGCTGTACATCACCCACGACCTCGCCTCCGCGCGTTATCTCGCGGATCGCATCGCCGTGATGTTTGCCGGTGAACTGGTGGAGGAAGGCGAGTCCCTGGATTTGCTGGCGAATCCGGCGCACCCCTACACCCGGCTGCTGGTATCGGCAGTTCCGGACCCTGCCCGCACCGGATCCTACGATCCATCCGCCCGGGCGGCGCTTCGGGCGGCGGTGATGGAACCGGCGTCGTGCGAGTACGACGGCGACCCGCAGCAGCGGTGTTCAGCCTCCACGCCGGTGCGGCACCAGGTGGGCGATGCCGCCAATCGGCATTGGGTCCGATGCCACCTGTACCGGCCGACGGCCGCCGCAGCGGGCCACGCCCTGGCAACCGAACCCCTGGATGAAGTGGTTTCCGCATGACCGGCCTGTCCCACCCCCTGGCCATCGTGCCGCAGGACGAACTCGTGGCACGGGCCGAGGCGGATCCGCACAGGCCCCGCTTCCACTTTGTTTCGCCGGCGGGCTGGCTCAACGATCCCAACGGGGTGAGCCAATGGAACGGCACCTACCACCTCTTCTACCAATACAACCCCGAGGGCGCCTTCCACCACCGCATCCTCTGGGGCCATGCCACCAGTCCGGACCTGGTCAACTGGACGGACAAGCCGGTGGCCCTGGAACCCTCCGACGGGCCGGACGTTGACGGCTGCTGGTCCGGGGTGCTCGTGAACGACGGCGGCACGCCCACCCTGGTGTATTCAGGCCGCCTGGGCGAACGTGAACTTCCCTGTGTGGCCGTCGGCTCACCTGACCTGCTCAGCTGGACCAAAGCCCCGGAAAATCCGGTGATTTCCGGCGCTCCCACCGGAGTGGACATCACCGCGTACCGCGACCATTGCGTGTGGCGTGAAGGCTCCGGCTGGCGCCAGCTGGTGGGTTCGGGCATCCGCGGCCGGGGCGGGACGGCCTTCCTCTATGAGTCCCATGACCTCCGGAACTGGGACTACATTGGGCCGCTGTTCATCGGCGACGCCTCCGCCGGCGACCCCGCGGCGACGGACTGGGAAGGCACGATGTGGGAATGCGTGGACCTCTTCCGCGCCGGTCCCGGGGTGCTTGGAGATGCTGCAGGGCCGCTGGAGGAGGGGAATGCAGGCCCTGACGTACTCGTCTTTTCCGCATGGGACGACGGCGACACGCGGCACCCGCTGTACTGGACCGGACGCTACGCGGGAGACTCGTACAGCCCCTGGCAGCTGCGCCGGCTGGATTATGGCGGCCGGTACTTCTACGCCCCCCAGTCGTTCGCTGACGATAGGGGCCGCCGCGTGATGTTCGGGTGGCTGCAGGAGGGCCGGACGGATGAGGCCATGGTGGAGGCGGGCTGGTCCGGCGTGATGAGCCTGCCGCGGGTGGCCACCTTGGACGCCCTAGGGGAACTGGTGTTTGCGCCTGTGGCGGAGATCGAGTCACTTCGCCGGGACCACGTGCGGATCGGTCCGAGGGAGGTGGCCGGCAGCGAGGTCCTGGCCGGGGTTGGCGGGAACCAACTGGACCTGGAACTTGACCTTGACGTGGAGCCGGGGAGCGTTTTCCGGCTCGGGATACTGGGCTCGGGTGCCTGTTCCAGTGGCGCCGGGACCGAGGAGACGGTTATCGAAATCCGGCGCAATGCCGGGATCAGTGGGGATTCGTTCGTGGCCTTGGACCGCTCCCGCAGCAGCCTGGACCTGTCGGTGGACAGTGAGGAAAGATCCGGTCCGGTAACCCTGCCCGGTGGAAGGCTTCGGCTCCGCGTCCTGGTGGATCGCTCCGCCGTGGAGATCTTCGCGAACGGCAAACCTTTGACCGCCCGGGTGTATCCGACGCTCGGCGGGACCGCCGTGCGCCTGTCCGCCGAGGGAGCGGTTCGCCTTCGGCAGTTGGATGCCTGGCGGATGGAAGGGATCTTCAGCGGCCCACGTCCGCTTTTCCCCTGACGCACTCTCCCCCCGGCCACGCGCGGAACTTTGCGTGAACCTGGGGTTGCCGCAGCGTGACATTTCCCACGGTTGAGTATTTCTGATGAAACATTTGACTCAGCCAAACCGTTATGGCACGCGCGCGGTTTGGTAGATGTAAGCGCTTGCATAAAATGTCTGACATGTGGCGTTTGGGTGATGAAACACGGTTTGAAAAGCCCTCCGGGGGCTGCCTAGCGTAGAAGCAGCTCAGGAAAATAACGATTTGTCCTGCGCCACTTACGGGGCCCCACCCAAGTCCCGTTACCCCTCGATACAACGGCGTCCTCGATGACGCTGCGGTGTTGTTGGGCTCGCCGGAGTATTCGGGGCACCAGGGCATACGCCCGTCTTCCACGAATAGTTTCAACTCCGCGAGAAGAGCAAAAATGCACAAGCACCCCCAAACTCCCCGGATGCTGCGGTGGCGTCCCGCTGCCGCAGCACTGGCGGCAGCTGTTGCGGCCTCGGCCTTCCTGGCCATCCCGTCAGCACAGGCCAACGAGCCGGCGGATCCGCCGGCAGCCGAGCAGATGCCGGCCCCTACCCCGGGCTTCCCCCTGCCCACCAAGCACAGCCAGCAGGCCCACGACCCGGCGTCGGACTTCACGTCCAAGTGGACCCGCGCCGATGCCAAGCAGATCATGGCGCAGAGCGATTCCACCGTCGCTCCCGGTGAAAACTCCATGAGCCCGGATGTCACCATGCCGGAAATCCCCGAGGATTTCCCCACCATGAATGACGACGTCTGGGTCTGGGACACCTGGTCCCTCACGGACGAAAACGCGAACCAGATCAGCTACAAGGGCTGGGACGTCATCTTCTCGCTCGTGGCCGACCGCCACGCCGGATACGGCTTCGACCAGCGCCACTGGAACGCCCGGATCGGTTACTTCTTCCGCAAGACCAACGCCGATCCGGCCAAGGACAAGTGGAACTACGGCGGCCACGTCTTCGCCGACGGTGCCTCAATCGGCAACACTGAGTGGTCCGGCTCCACCCGCCTGATGCAGGGCAACCAGGTCAACGTGTTCTACACGGCCACCACCTTCTACGACGTGGCAGAGCGGAATGCGGGCGGCGGTGGAATCGCCCCGGATGCGGCCATTGCCAAGGCACTGGGCAAGATCCATGCAGATGAGAACGGCGTCACCTTCGACGGCTTCGAGCACACCAAGCTGCTGGAACCCGAGGGCAAGATGTACCAGACGAAGGAACAGAACCCGGGCTTCGCCTTCCGCGATCCGTACACCTTCGCTGACCCGGCGCACCCCGGCAAGACCTTTATGGTCTTCGAAGGCAACACCGGCGGCACCCGTGGCGAGTACCGCTGCGAGGAGGAGGACCTCGGCTACCAGCCAGGCGACCCGCACGCTGAGAACCTGAATGAAGTCAACAGCACCGGAGCCTACTACCAGACCGCCAACGTTGGCCTGGCCGTAGCGGACAACAAGGACCTGACCAAGTGGTCCTTCCTGCCCCCGATCCTGTCCGCCAACTGCGTCAACGACCAGACTGAGCGCCCGCAGATCTTCATCCAGAACGAAAACGGCAAGAACAAGTACTACCTGTTCACCATCAGCCACCAGTTCACCTACGCGGCAGGCATGCGCGGCCCCGACGGCGTCTACGGCTTCGTGGGCGACGGCATCCGTTCCGACTACCAGCCGATGAACAACAGCGCCCTGGCCCTGGGTTCCCCGACGGACCTGAACATGCCGGCCAACGCTCCGGAAGGTCCTAACCCGCTCCAGAACGGCCGCCAGTTCCAGGCCTACTCGCACTACGTGCAGCCCGGTGGCCTGGTGCAGTCCTTCATCGACAACGTCAACGGCGTCCGCGGCGGATCCTTGTCGCCGACGGTGAAGATCAACTTCCAGAACGGCATCTCCCAGGTGGACCGCAGCTTCGGCCAGAACGGCCTCGGCCCGTTCGGCTACCTGCCCACCAACCTCCGCGTCGGCGGAGAGGGCCACTACAAGTGACCCGCGCCTAGCGGAAGCTGATCCAAAACCTTCCGCAGATGGAGGCGGGGATGTCCGGCATGGCCGGGCGTCCCCGCCTCCTGCCGTTAAGCCGCAGGCAGGGGATAGGGTTGGGAACAACAGAAGGGGGAGTGCCTGATGGAATACCAGAACCCACAACCCGATGCGGGCGTCCAAAACCATAGCGCCGGAAGTTTGGTGCCCGGCCACGGCCGGACCGTCATTTCTGAAACTGCCGTTGCGAAAGTTGCCGGCATCGCCGCCCGTGCTGTCCCGGGGGTCTATTCGCTCGGTTCCGGGCCCTCGCGCGCCCTCGGCGCCATCCGGGACGCCGTCGGCAGTTCAGACCACGCGGCCGGAGTGCACGCCGAGGTCGGCGAGACCCAGGTGGCGGTGGACATCAGCCTCGTGGCAACCTACGGCACGCCCCTCCATTCACTGGCTGACCAGGTCCGGTCCTCCGTGTACCGGGCAGTCGAAGACCTGGTTGGCCTGCAGGTCATTGAAGTGAACGTCGAAATCACCGATGTCTATGTGGCCCCGCCTGTGAAAACGTCAGGTCCGGCCATCGCAGAAAGAGAGGCCCTCCTGTGAATCTGACCGTTGTGGGAATCGGTGTGGGCGCCTTCGTGGCGTTTATGTCCTTCCAGTTCGGGCTGTGGGGCTTTCTGGTGTCGCTGCTGTTTATGGGTATCGGAGCCCTGCTGGGCCGCGCTGCGGAAGGAAAACTGGACCTGCGCGGCGTCCTGGATGCCATCATCGGCCGGCGCTCCTCGTCATGAGTTCGCCTGCACCGGCCCTTCGAGGCCAGGTATTTGGCGGCCACAACCGCATCAGCACGCAGGCCTTGACCAGCCTGGCGAAGGCCGCCGCAGCAGAAGCACTGGACGTGCCTGCCCAGGACGTCCGTGCGGACTGGTCCGACGACGACGGTCTGCTGGCATTGTCCCTCGTGGCACCCATCAACGTTCCGCCGCTGAAGGCAGTTGCTGCCAACGCCGGTAAGGTGGCGGCCTTCGGCGGGTCCATCTGGGACCGGACCGTCGCCGCGAAGGCACGGATCCTGGCAACCGTGACGGCACTGAGCGGCGCCCGGCTGAGCCGCGTGGATATCCGGATCAGCGGGGTCCGGATCAGTGAAGGCGGGCGGGTGAAATGAGCCAACCGGACAAGCAGCCGGACAAGCAGAGGATCCTCTACCGGGAGACCCACTCCTCCCGCGCTGTGGTGGCAACGCTCGTAGCAGTGCTCGTTGTGGTCCTGTGCGCTTATGGCCTCCTGGAATCAGCGGTCCACGCGATTGGCCAGCCTGCCTGGCTGATCGAACCGCAGAGGGCGGCGGAACGCATCGTGGCATTGCCTTCCGGAATTTCGCCGTTGCTGCTCGGCGCCCTGGGTGCCGTGCTTGCAATGATCGGCCTGTTCTTCCTTCTGAACGCTGTCCTTCCCGGCCGCCGTGCCCGGCATGTGCTCAATGGCCAGGGGGCTGACTGGAGCAGTCCTGCGGTAGTGGTGGACGATGAAGTCATAGCGTCCGCACTGGCCCGACGTGCCCGGCTCGCCGCCAACGTCACACCGGAACAGGTGATGGTTGTGGTGTCCCGGCGCCAGATCGTGGTGAATGTCCGCCCCACGTCCGGGGTGCCGGTGGATGAGGCGGCAGTCCTTGAGGCCGTGCAGTTCGAACTTGGCGAGATGGCGCTGGTTCCGGCTCCCGAGGTCCGGGTCAACCTGTCTTCGGCAGGGGTGATTGGCGCGTGACGAGCACCCCTGTACTGCTTAACAGGATCCTGGTGGGGATCTTGGGTATCAAGCTGTTCGTTGTTGGCCTCTTCCTGGTCCTGCTGGCCACCGTTCCGGCCGTCGCCTCGTGGTGGCATTCGTGGTCGGCGGACGCCTGGCAGGGAGTAAACCAGGCTTTCAACAACACGCGCTTTCCCGGCCGGCCCGAGAGTTGGCTCTGGATCGTGCTGGTCCTGGTGACCTTGTTGCTGATCGGACTGATGGTGGCCTGGGTGGCCCAGCAGGGCAAAGGACGCACCAATTTGCTGGTTTCAGACGACGACGCCGGAGACGTCGCGGGCGATGTGCGGATTGGGGGAGGGGTGGCCGAGCAGGCGCTCAAACACGCCCTTGCTGAACGGCCGGACCTCGCGGGCGCAACGGTGGCCACCTACGCGGTCAACGGCAGCCCGGCTTTGAAGATCCGGCTCCTCCCGCGCCAGGGCGTCGCCCCGCATCTGCTGGCTGCCGAAGTGGCAACCCTGGTTGAGGCCCTGAACGCGGTGGTTGGCAAACCCACCCCTGTGCTGATTCACATTGGCGCCGGTGCGCGGACGCGGTTCGGCCGGGCCGAACGCGTCCGCTGACGCTCAGCGGGTCAGGTAAACGCTGCAGTTCGGCGGGACTTCTGGCACAGAACCTGCCGCTTGCGTTGACGTTGTCAGCGACACCGTGAACCCGGGGGGTGCCGGGACTGCGGCTGACCCAAAGTTGCAGAGAACCAGCACGTCGCCATTGTGGAATGCCAGGACGCCATCCTGTGGCTGGTGGACGTCCGCCCACTGGAAGGACCCGGATCCAAGCCCCTGGGCGGACCGGAACGCCAGCGCCGAACGGTAGAGCTCCAGCGTGGAACCCGCGACGCCGTCCTGCCGGTCTGCGGCCAGCTCCCGGAATGACTCCGGCTGGGGCAGCCACGGTGCTGCGGGCATGCGGCCGTCACTGCCGGCGTCGGGCGTTGCGTTTGGGGTGCCCCCCAAGCCCGCGGTGAACGCCTCGGCGAAACCGTAACCCGGCTCATCCGCTTTCCACGGAAGCGGAACGCGGCAGCCGTCACGGCCGATCTCCGCGCCTTGAGTGCGGAAGAATGTTGGATCCTGCCGGGCTTCGTCCGGGAGCGTGGTGTGCTCGGGAAGTCCCAGTTCCTCACCCTGGTACAGGTAAACGGAGCCCGGCAGCGCCAACGCGACCAGTGTGGCGGCACGCGCCCGCTGCAGTCCCAGAGCAGGGTCTGGTTGTTCGTCGCGGGCCCCGATGCCCTTGGGGAAGGTGGTGGGATCCTTGAGCCCAAATCGCGTGGTGTGGCGCACGGTGTCGTGGTTGCTTAGGACCCACGTGGATGGTGCCTCGACGGAAGCCGCGGCCAGGAGCGAGGCTTCAATGGCTTCCGCCATGCGCACGGCGTCCCAGCCGGCCAGGAGGAAATCGAAGTTGAACGCCTGCTGCATTTCGTCCTTGCGGACGTACCGGGCCAGCCGTTCAGCGGGTTCCACCCAGGCTTCGGCCACCATCATGCGATCGCCGTCGTAGGCGGCCAGCACACGGTTCCAGTCCCGGTAAATGTCGTGCACCCCCTCCTGGTCAAAGAACGGCGACGGCGGGTACACCGGCGATACGGCGCGGTGCGGTTCCTGCGCCTCGGTATGAGCGCCGGGAGCATCACCGGGCGGGGTGTGCCCGGAATCCGGCGCCGGTTCTACCGTGCCTTCCACCATTGCCGCCACGCCGTCCCAATCCGGCAGCCCTGCTTCCTTGACCATGCCGTGGGCAACATCCACACGGAATCCGTCCACGCCCCGGTCCAGCCAAAAGCGCATCACGGAGCGCATTTCCTCCTGGACCTCGGCATTGTCCCAGTTCAGGTCCGGCTGTTTGGTGTCGAAAAGGTGAAGGTACCACTCGCCGGGGGTGCCGTCCGCTTCGTCGATCCTGCTCCAGGCGGGGCCCCCGAAGATGGATCGCCAGTTGTTGGGTGCAAGGTTTCCGTCACCGGAACCAGGCACTTCGTCTTTGCCGGCCCGGAAAATGTAGCGGTTCCGCTCGCGGGAGCCGGGAGGGGAAGCCAGGGCTTCCTGGAACCACTCATGTTCGTCCGAAGTGTGGTTCGGCACGAGGTCAACGATGACCTTCAGGCCGAGGTCGTGAGCAATTCGTAACATAGCGTCGAAATCGGCCAGCGTTCCGAAAAGAGGGTCAACCTGCCGGTAGTCAGCAACGTCATATCCGCCGTCCGCCTGCGGTGATTTATAGAACGGAGATAGCCAGACTGCGTCCACTCCAAGCCGTTGCAGATAGGGTAAACGGGCTGTAATTCCGCGGAGATCACCCATTCCATCGCCATTGCCGTCGGCGAAGGAACGCGGATAGACCTGATAGACGGCGGCGCTTGCCCACCATGACTTTACCCTTGAGGCGGGGGTGGGAACGGGTGAGTGGTGCATTTGGTTCCTCTCAGGTAACTTTTTGATGTAAACGCTTGCATTTCTTCCGGCAACGTTACTAGTGTGATGGTCACCACATCAACCGCACTCTCTACTTTCTTGTCACTCAGCGAGGAGCCTCAAGCGATGAAATCCCGTAAGTTCTTACTCCCGGCAGCAACTGCCGGCATTTTGGCCCTGACGCTCTCCGCCTGCGCCGGCGGTGGCGGCGGGGGCACCACAGGCGGCGGCGATGCCGAAGCCAACCTCGAGGGCCGCGGCCCCATCACGTACGTGCAGGGCAAGGACAACAGCAACGTTGTCCGTCCGCTTCTGGACAAATGGAACGCAGCCCACCCCGACGAGCAGGTGACGTTCAAGGAACAGACCGATCAGGCCGACCAGCAGCATGACGACCTCGTCCAGAACTTCCAGGCAAAGAACGAAAACTATGACGTCGTCAGCGTGGACGTTGTGTGGACGGCCGAGTTCGCGGCCCGCGGCTGGCTGCAGCCGCTCGAGGGCGACATGGCAATCGACACCGCCGGCATGCTTGAGCCCACGATCGAAGCCGGCTCCTACCAGGACAAGCTCTACACCGCTCCCGTCTCCTCGGACGGCGGCATCCTTTATTACCGCAAGGACCTGGTCCCCACACCCCCCAAGACCTGGGACGAAATGATGGAGATGTGCTCCATCGCCAAGGCTAACAACATCGGTTGCTACGCCGGTCAGTTCAAGCAGTACGAGGGCCTGACGGTCAACGCCTCCGAAGCCATCAACTCCGCCGGTGGTTCCGTGCTGGACGACGCAGGAAAGCCGAGCCTCACTACGCCTGAGGCCGAGGAAGGCCTGAACAACCTTGTTGAGGCGTTCGCGAACGGCAACATCCCGGCCGAAGCCATCACGTACCAGGAGGAAGAAAGCCGCCGCGCATTCCAGGACGGCAACCTGCTCTTCCTGCGCAACTGGCCCTACGTTTACAACCTGGCCACCACTGAAGGCTCCTCCAAGGTGAAGGACGTCCTGGGCATGACTGCCCTGCCGGGCAAGGATGGCCCCGGCGCTTCGTCCCTCGGCGGCCACAACGCAGCCGTCAGTGTCTACTCCAAGAACAAGGCCACGGCACGGGACTTCGTGAAATTCCTGATCGAAGAAGAGCAGCAGAAGTTCTTCGCCACGCAGGGCTCGCTGGCTCCGGTCCTCGGCGCACTGTATGAGGACCAGGAACTGGTGGCGAAGCTGCCGTACCTGCCGGTGCTGAAGACTTCCATCGAGAACGCCGTGCCCCGCCCGGTTACCCCGTTCTACCCCGCAGTCACCCAGGCTATCCAGGAGAATGCATACTCTGCACTGAAGGGTGAGAAGTCCGCGAAGCAGGCTCTGGCCGATATGCAGAGCTCCATCGAGTCCGCTGGCGCGGGATCGTAACTTCGTTATGGCAACCGAATTGGGCCCGACGCCGGTAAAAGGGCCGGCGTCGGGCGGTACCCCGATCCACCACGCACCCAAGGGTGTGGGGGAAGACAATAAGATCCTGAGCCAGGGCAAGTGGGCTTCCTGGCTCCTTGCCCCCACCATCATCGCGCTGGGCATTGTGATCGTTTATCCGATCATCAGCGCCATTGTTATGTCCCTCCAAAAGGACGCCGGCCTGGATCCCGCCACCGGGCTGTTCACGGCCGGCGGCCCGGCCGGCATTCAAAACTATGTGAACTGGCTTGGCCAGCAGTGTGCAGCCCCAGGCGGCGGAACCGTCGCCTGTCCTCCGGGAACCTTGGGCGGACAGTTCTGGACGGCAACGGGAACCACGTTCTTCTTCACGGTTGTCACCGTGACATTTGAGACCGTTCTTGGCTTCTGGATGGCGATGATCATGGCCCGGACCTTCAAGGGGCGGAGCATTGTCCGTGCAGCCGTTCTGGTGCCATGGGCCATCCCCACGGCCGTGACGGCCCAGCTGTGGCTCTTCATCTTCGCGTTCGAAGGCATCGCCAACAAACTGTTCAACGCCTCCATCCTCTGGACAGGCAGCGAGTGGCCGGCCAAATGGGCTGTCATCATCGCGGATACGTGGAAGACCACGCCGTTCATGGCCCTGCTGATCCTGGCAGGCCTGCAGATGATCCCGGCCGATGTCTATGAGGCTGCCAAGGTGGACGGCGCGTCAGCATGGCAGCGGTTCCGCATGATCACCCTTCCGCTGGTCAGGCCGGCGCTGATGGTGGCCATCCTGTTCCGGACGCTGGATGCACTGCGCATGTTTGACCTGCCGTACATTCTGACGCAGGGTGCGAACAACACCACCACGCTGTCCATCCTGGTGATTAATCAGATCAGGCAAGGCTTCAACTCGGCCGCTGCCTTGTCCACGATTACGTTCATCATCATCTTTCTGGTCGCTTTCATCTTCGTCCGCTTCCTCGGCGCGAACGTTGTGGAACAAAGCGGCGCAACCGGTAAGGGGAAGAAATGACCTCGGCTACAGCCACGGAGTTGCGTGCCCGGCAGGACAAGGGACGCAAGACCGCCCAGAACCGGGAGAAATGGGCGCAGGGGCGAACGTACATCAGCGCCGCCGTTATTTTGATCTGGTGCCTGGCCCCGGCGTACTGGATGGTGGTGACCGCGTTCCGGGAGGTGGGCTTTACTTACGACACGTCGATCCTTCCCACCCACGTCACGATGGACAACTTCGCGACGGCGTTCGACACGTCCTTCGGCAACCGCTTCGGGCAGGCACTGCTCAACAGCGTAATCATCGGCACGGTGGTCACCGTGGTTTCGTTGGTGATCGGAGTTTTTGCCGCCTATGCACTTGCCCGGCTGAATTTCCGGTTCAAGTTCCTGGTGCTGGGCTTCATCCTGGGCGCTTCGATGTTCCCCGGCGTCGCCCTGATCACCCCGCTGTTCCAGCTCTTCACCAACATTGGCTGGATGGGTACATACCAGGCGCTGATCATCCCAAACATCTCGTTTGTGCTTCCCCTGACCGTTTACACGCTGACTTCCTTCTTCCGCGAAATGCCGTGGGAATTGGAGGAATCAGCCAGGGTGGATGGCTGTACGCAGGGTCAGGCGTTCCGCAAGGTGATCATGCCGCTCGCCGCACCGGCCATTTTCACAACGGCAATCCTGGCCTTCATCTCCTCGTGGAATGAATTCCTGATCGCCAGCCAGCTGTCCAACGAAGCGACCCAGCCTGTGACAGTGGCCATTGCCAGCTTTGCAGGGGCACAACCGAACCAGATCCCCTACACGGCGATTATGGCCGCGGGAACCATCGTTACTATTCCCTTGGTGATACTGGTGCTGGTACTCCAGCGCAAGATCATCGCCGGCCTGACGGCAGGTGCCGTCAAGTGACGCAGTCTTCAGGGCAGGGCGGGCCGAACGAGGGTCTCGTCCGCCCTGAGCGCCGGCGCGCCCGGTCCGGCGAGGACTTTGACATCATCATCGGTTTCCTGGGTTTCTGGGCCGTGGTCCTGGTCGTGGTCACGGTCTGGCTGGAGGTAACCGGACAACCCGCACTGTGGTGGGCCCTTGGCCTGCTGGCCACACTCCTGGCGATCTACGGAATGGTGCGGCTCCGCAGGAAGCTGCCGGACCGGAGGTAACGCCCCACGGTGATTCCGCCGCCGGCTGTCCCTTTGCTCAGGTAACACTGCGAAGCAGGGCGGCGGTCAAAATACTATGGCGTGGGGGTATCGCACTAGAGCAGGGGCGTACTCCTGCAGGGAGTACATGAGGGGACACCGTGGCACGCACATCTGAAAGGTCCCAACGGGGCGGCCACAGTGGCGTCAGCATCGAGGATGTGGCAGCCGCAGCGGGAGTGTCCACAGCCACCGTCTCACGGGCGGTGCGTGGACTGCCACGGGTGTCACCCGCCACCCGCGAGAAGATCCTCGAAGTGGCCGGCGAACTCGGCTACGTGGCCTCATCTTCGGCATCCGGGCTCGCCACCGGACGCACCAAGACCATCGGGGTGCTGGCGCCCTTCGTGAGCAGGTGGTTCTTCTCCAAGGCCATCGAGGGCGCCGACCGGGAACTCCACGCCCGCAACTACAACCTGTCCCTGTTCAACCTGGGCGGCCACGGCAGCAATCGGGAGCGGCTTTTCAGCAAGACCATGGTCTACAAGCAGATCGATGCGCTGCTGGTGCTGTGTATGGCCCTCACCCATGAAGAACTGGACCATTTGCAAAAAATCGACATCCCGTTGGTGGTGGTGGGCGGCCATGTTGAAGAATGCGCCTATATCGGCATTGATGACTACGCCGCCGCCTCCACTGCCGTCCGGCACCTGATCGACCTGGGGCACCGCGACATTGCCTTAGTCCACGGCGACGACGAAACCGACCTGAACTTCGACGTTCCCCGGGTCCGCATCCTGGCTTTTAAGGACGTAATGCAGGGCGCCGGCCTGCCCACCCGCCCCGAATGGGATGAATGGGGGGACTTCACCGTCCGCAGCGGCCAGGAGGCTTTCCGCCGGCTATGGGCCCGTCCCGGGGACAAACCCACTGCCATCTTCTGCGCCTCGGACGAAATGGCCATGGGTGTCATCTTCGAGGCGGCCCGGCTGGGGGTCCGCGTTCCTGAAGAGCTCTCCGTCGTGGGAATCGATAACCACGATTTCGCCGACGCAATGGGCCTGACCACGGTGGGCCAGCGCCCGGACGAGCAGGCTGAGCTTGCCACCAAAATGCTGCTGGACGAACTCGACGGCGTGACGGGGGCGGTGCGCTCCGCCGTGGCACCGCATGAACTCATCATTCGGAGAACGACGGCGCCGCCGCGCGGCTAGGAAGCCCTGGCCAGCTGCCTGATGGGGATCCACCGCGACGCCAGCCGACGGTATGCTGCCGCTGCGCCGGTCATGTCACCCTCGGCGAGGCACTCGATTCCCAGCCTGATATCCATCGGTGACTCGTCCGGATACACTTTATCCGCCACGGCCCCGTAATCCAGCTCCACCATGGAATTGACGTGAAACAGCTCAAGCCACTCCGTGAGCTGGGCGAGATCGTCCAGCATGTCCAGGTCCGGGGCCGCCAAGGCAAGGTTGGCTACAGCGTAGCGTGCCCGTTCCATGGCGTCGGTGATGGGGGCCCAGACGCGGACGGTGAGGATCCGCCCGCCGGACTCCACGACGTCCTTGCGGTCGCCTTCCATAAACAGCGAGAACCAGCTGAACGGAATGCCCCAGGTTGAAGCGCGGGTATGGACCCGGATGGATCCGTCGCGGGCCTTGACGAGGTCGATGCGTTCCTGGTGCTTGTCCCGCTGTTCTTCCGGAATCAGCATTTCAGCGAGGGGGCCGTGGATGCCTTCCATCAGGGCGTTGGCTGCCAGGCCGGCCCGCAGCACCAGCTGGCTGGGGCAGTAGAGCAGCACGGGGTCCGCACCCGCACTTGGCTGAGCGCCAGCGCCGCCGTCGGACGTTCCCGTTGCCGGGGCATCTTCGGGCAATGCCGGCGGCGGCACGCCGGGAGCGGTGGTGACCCGGACCAGGTCGGTGCGGCCAGTGGGGAAAGGATCGCCGCCGGCCCGGGTGATCCGGCCAAGGGACGCGAGCAGCTCGGCGTTTTCCACCGCTGCGCGGGAGGCGGTGCGGGCGCCAGCCGCCCGGATGGCCTCGCGCTGGTCCTCGGGAAAGGCGTCCAGGGGTTCGTAGACGCGCAGGGTGGAGGAAAAGGGCAGGCCCGCCTGGCCACGGTAGAGGTTTCCGGTCATCGTTTCCCCCTTTCGGCGGTCCATGGCTGCAGCATCAGTCTGCCAGATCCACCAGCACGGGTGCGTGGTCCGAGGCGCCCTTGCCTTTACGTTCCTCGCGGTCGATCGAAGCGCCGGTCACCCTCGCGGCCAGTGCCGGGGAGGCCAGGATGAAGTCGATCCGCATGCCCTCCTTTTTGGGGAAACGCAGCTGCGTGTAGTCCCAGTACGTGTAGACGCCGGGACCGGGGGTGTAGGGGCGTACGACGTCGGTGAAGCCAGCCTCTTCAAAAGCATGGAAGGCCGCGCGCTCCGGCGGGCTGACATGGGTGTACCTGTTGTTCACGAAGAGGTCGATGTCCCAGACGTCGTCGTCAAAGGGTGCGATGTTCCAGTCACCCATCAGGGCAACCTGTGCGTGGGGGTCGGCGGTGACGAGGCCCTGCGCGTGGGTCTTGAGGCTTTCGAGCCACTTGAGCTTGTACGGCATGTGCTCGTCGTCGAGCGACCGGCCGTTAGGGATATACAGGCTCCAGACCCGAACGCCGCCGCACGTGGCAGCCATGGCACGGGCCTCCTGGACGGGATCCTTTCCGGCCTTGCCGAATGCAGGCTGGTCCAGGAATGTCCGTTCCACGTCTTCGAGGCCCACACGGGAGGCGATGGCCACGCCGTTCCACTGGTTCACGCCGAAGTGGGCCACCTCGTAGCCCATCCGCTCGAACAGTTCCCACGGGAAGTTCTCGTCCTTGCACTTGGTTTCCTGGATGGCCAGGACATCGCAGTCAGTGCGCTGCAGCCACGCCTCGACGCGGTCGGCGCGGGCACGGAGAGAATTCACATTCCAGGTAGCAATCTTCACAGTCCTAACTTACCGAACTTGGGCGCCCGGCATAGCCCACGACGGCCGAGCGCTGCTGGCTATGCCGGGTCGGCTGCAATCTGCATAGACGGGGTACTAGGGCGCGGACACGCCGTTGCCTTGCTCCAGGGTGGTCCACTTGCACCGGCACGGTGCCCCGCGACGGCGGTGCCACAGCGAATGACAGCGGCGCCGCACGGCCTCCGGGCGTGCTCTGGAATTTAGTAGGAAGTCCGAGTATATTCGCTTGCAGAGATGACCTGGATCACAATGCGAAGGAGCATTCAGCCATGGTGCGCGAACTTTCCCATTACGTAGCCGGCCGTAGGATCGGCGGGACATCCGGCCGTTACAGCGACGTCTTTGATCCCTGCGAGGGTAAAGTCCAGGCCCGCGTGCCACTGGCCAGCCGGGAGGAAGTGCAGAACGCGGTTGCCGCCGCGGAGAAGGCCCAGCCGGAGTGGGGCGCCATGAACCCGCAGCGACGCGGCCGGATCCTGCTGAAGTTCGTGGACCTGGTTAACCAGAACCTGGACGAGCTCGCCACCCTGCTCTCCTCCGAGCACGGCAAGACCCTCGCCGACTCCAAGGGCGACATCCAGCGTGGCATCGAAGTGGTGGAGTTCGCGGCCGGTGCCCCGCATCTGATGAAGGGCGAATTTTCCGAGGCTGGCGGAGACATCGACGTCCACTCGCTTCGCCAGCCCCTGGGCGTCGTCGCGGGCATCACGCCCTTCAACTTCCCGGCCATGATTCCGCTGTGGAAGTCCGGACCGGCCCTCGCCGCCGGAAACGCCTTTATCCTCAAGCCCTCCGAACGGGACCCGTCAGTGCCCCTGCGCCTGGCCGAACTGTATTCCGAAGCGGGCGTCCCGGACGGCGTGTTCAACGTCATCAACGGAGACAAGGAAGCCGTTGACGCCCTCCTTGAAGATCCGAGGGTCAAAGCCATCGGCTTTGTGGGCTCCACACCCATCGCCCAGTACATCTACGCCACCGCCGCCGCCCACGGGAAACGCGCCCAATGCTTCGGCGGGGCCAAGAACCACATGGTGATCATGCCGGACGCCGACCTGGACATGGCCGCCGACGCCCTGATCGGAGCCGGCTACGGCTCTGCCGGCGAACGCTGCATGGCCATTTCCGTGGCCGTCCCGGTGGGGGAGGAAACGGCCAACATGCTGGTGGCTAAACTCCAGGACCGCATCAAGGGGCTCAAAGTAGGCCACAGCTTGGCCAAGGACTCGGACTTCGGCCCGGTCGTGGCGCCGGGCGCCAAGGACAGGATTGAGGGCTACATCCGGTCAGGAGTTGAGGAAGGCGCCACCCTGCTGGCGGACGGACGCGGCCTCACCGTGGATGGCTACGACGACGGGTTCTGGCTGGGCCCGACGCTCTTTGACCACGTCACCAAGGACATGAAGATCTACCAGGAGGAGATCTTCGGGCCGGTCCTGAGCGTGCTCCGCGCCACCGACTACGACGAAGCACTGCGCCTGTGCAGCGAGCACGAGTTCGGCAACGGCGTGGCCATCTTTACCCGCGACGGTGATGCCGCGCGGGACTTCGCCAGCCGCGTGGAGGTGGGCATGGTGGGCATCAACGTCCCCATCCCGGTCCCGATCGCGTACTACACCTTCGGCGGCTGGAAGGCCTCCGGCTTCGGCGACCTCAACCAGCACGGCGCCGACGCTTTCCGTTTCTACACCAAGACCAAGACCGTCACCACGCGCTGGCCTTCCGGGATCCGCCAGGGCGCCAGCTTCGTGATGCCGGAAGGAAGCTGATGGCCGGTTTGCCAGGAGCGGAGCAGGGATCCGGTCACGAGGTCCTGTTCGAGAGGCGCGGCCATCTGGGCGTGGTCACCCTCAACCGCCCCAAGGCCGTCAACGCGCTGAACGCCGGCATGGTGGCCGCCATGCTGGATCAGCTCACCGCCTGGGCGGCCGACGACGGTGTGGCCACCATCCTGGTGCAGGGCGCCGGGGAGCGGGGCCTCTGCGCCGGAGGCGACATCGTCGCCATCTACCGGGACATCCTCGCCGGAGGCACGCAGACCGCCGCCTTTTGGCAGGACGAGTACCGCCTGAACTCCCTTATTGCCGGCTACCCGAAGCCCTATGTGGCCTTCATGGACGGGCTGGTGCTCGGTGGCGGTGTGGGGATCTCGGCCCACGGCTCCCTCCGCGTGGTCACCGAGCGGACCCGGACCGGCATGCCCGAGACCACCATTGGATTTGTGCCCGACGTCGGCGGGACGTGGCTGCTGGCGAAGTCACCGGGGGAAGGGGGTACCCATGCCGCGCTGACAGGCGCGCACCTCAGCGGCGCGGATGCCCTGTTTTTGGGCCTGGCGGACCATTATGTCCCCTCGGAGAACCTTTCCGGACTGGCGGTGGCGCTTGAAAGCGAAACCGCGGAAGCCGCCGTCGTACGGTTCAGCCAGCCGGCCCCGCCCTCGGAGCTGGAGGCACAGCGCAGCTGGATCGACCCCTGCTACGCCAGCAATGACGCAGAGGAGATCCTTCGCCGGCTCCGTACCCTGGGCGGGGATACCGGGGGAGAAGCGGCCGCGGCCACCATTGAGGCGAAGTCGCCCACTGCCGTGAAGGTGACTTTGGAGTCCCTCCGCAGGGCCAATGGATTGACCTTGGATGAAGCACTGGCACAGGAATACCGGGTGGGTCTCAGGTGCCTGGCCGGTCCTGACTTCCGCGAGGGGATCCGGGCGCAGGTGGTGGATAAGGACCGCACCCCGCGCTGGAAGCCCGCCACGCTCGCGGAGGTGCGCGCGGCCGACGTCGAACGATTCTTTGCGCCCCTGGGCGACCTTGAACTCAACCTTCAGCCAAAGGAGACTGACCATGTCTGAGAACCCCACCGTCGCCTTCCTGGGCCTGGGCCACATGGGCGGGCCAATGGCCGTGAACTTGGTCAAGGCCGGCTACGGCGTGGCCGGCTACGATGTGGTGCCCGCAGCGCTTGAGGCCGCGGCAGCCCACGGCGTCCCCACTGTTCCCGGCCCTTTGGACGCAGTGGCCGGAGCCGACGTCGTCCTGACCATGTTCCCCAGTGGCCAGCATGTCCTGGACGCCTACCGCGGGGTGGACGGACGGCCCGGACTGCTGGTGGCAGCCAAGCCGGGAACCCTGTTCCTGGACTGCTCAACCATTAACGTGGACGAGGCGCGGGAAGCCGCCTCGCTCGCCGTCGCCGCCGGCCACCGCTCGGTGGACGCCCCTGTCTCCGGCGGCGTGGTAGGCGCCGAGGCGGGCACGCTGACGTTCATGGTGGGCGGCGAAGCGGAAGATTTCGAAGCCGTGCGGCCGCTGCTTGAGGTGATGGGCAAACGCGTGGTCCACTGTGGCGGACACGGCGGCGGCCAGGCCGCGAAAATCTGCAACAACCTCATCCTCGGGGTCTCCATGATCGCGGTGAGCGAGGCGTTTGTCCTGGGCGAGAAGCTGGGACTCACGCATCAGGCCCTGTTCGACGTCGCCTCCGCGGCGTCAGGACAGTGCTGGGCGCTGACCACCAACTGCCCGGTTCCCGGTCCGGTCCCCACGAGCCCTGCCAACCGCGATTACCAGCCGGGCTTCGCCGGGGCACTGATGGCGAAGGACCTCAAACTGGCACTGAATGCCTTGCAAAGCACGGGCGTGGCGGCCCGGCTGGGTCCACTCGCCTCGGAAATCTACGATACGTTTGCCGCTGAAGGCGGAGCAGGCCGGGACTTCTCCGGGATCATCACGGACATCCGCGACAAGTCCCAGGGAACCCCAAACGACGGGAGTCAGGCATGACGGAATACACGAACATCCTGGTGGAACAGCGGGGCCGGGTAGGCCTGGTCACGCTCAACAGGCCGGAGGCCCTCAACGCCCTGGACAAAGCCACCATGGAGGAGCTCGTGGCAGCAGTCACCGCCATGGACGCAGACCCCGGCGTTGGAGCGGTGGTGATCACCGGCTCCGGCAAGGCCTTTGCCGCCGGCGCCGATATCAAGGAAATGGCTGCGCAAGGTTACATGGAGATGTTCGCCGCCGACTGGTTCCGCGGCTGGGAGGACTTCACGCGGCTGCGCATTCCCACTATTGCCGCAGTCTCCGGCTTTGCGCTGGGCGGCGGGTGCGAACTGGCCATGATGTGCGATCTCATCATTGCCGGTGACAACGCCAAGTTCGGCCAGCCGGAGATCAACCTCGGCGTGCTGCCGGGCATGGGCGGCTCCCAGCGCCTCACCCGCGCCGTGGGCAAGGCGAAGGCCATGGACATGATCCTGACCGGACGCTTCATCGGCGCGGAGGAGGCTGAACGCTGCGGACTCGTCTCACGCGTGGTTCCCGCCGAGAACGTAGTGGAGGAGGCCCTGAAAGCTGCCGAAGTCATTGCGTCCAAATCCAAGCCGGTGGCCATGCTGGCGAAGGAAGCCGTGAACGCCGCCTTTGAAACCGGCCTGGCCCAAGGTGTCCTGTTCGAACGCCGGATCTTCCACTCGTTGTTCGCCAGCGAGGACCAAAAAGAAGGCATGGCCGCCTTTACGGAGAAGCGCCAGCCCGACTTCAGCCACCGCTGACGGGCAGTTACGGAGCCACCGACATGGATTCACGGTAGGCGGCGACGTCGGCCGCCAGCTCCTCCGCCATGAGGTGGTTGTTGATCACGACGGCGGTCCATGCCCCTGCCGCCGCGGACGCCAGGACCTGGGCGCGCATGTCCGTCACGTTGCCCGCAGCCCACACGCCCGGGACGGCGGTGGCGCCGTCGGCGTCGGTCTCGAGGTAGTCGCCCACCCCCATCGGATGCGGTATCGCTGCCAGGCCCAGGCCGACAAAAGCGTCCAACCTTGCCCGGACCTGGGGTCCAACCACCACGGCGTCAACTCCGACCTCGGGCCCGCCGGCCAGGGCCACACCGCGTAGCTTGTCCTGCTCTATCCGAAGTGATTCGACGGCGCCGGCCACTACTTTGATGCCCCTGGCCGCCAGTTGCTCCAGCTCGTCCCCGGTTGGCTCGGTGAGGTCGTTCAGGAAAAGGGTGATGTTGCCGCTCCACTGCCGAAACAGCAGGGCCTGGTGGACGGACCACGGTCCGTTGCCCAGGATGCCGATGGCTTGGTCCTGCACCTCCCAGCCGTGGCAGAAGGGGCAGTGCAGCACATCCCTCCCCCAGCGCTCGCGGAGCCCGGGAATCTCCGGAAGTTCGTCCACCAGGCCGGTGGTAATCAGGAGGCGCCGGCCGCGGATCACCCTGCCATCGGCCAAGGTCACGTCGAAACCGTCTTCAGTGCTCCCCGCTGCCGCCACGGCTTGGTCCTGGATGATGCGGACGCCGTAGTGCTCGGCTTCGGCACGTCCGATCTTCAGGAGTTCGGCCGGGCTGGCGCCGTCGCGGGACAAGAACCCGTGGACACCCTGGGCAGGGGCGTTACGGGGTTCACCGGCGTCGACCACAGCCACTGAGCGGCGTGAGCGGCCCAGCATCTGTGCGGCACTCAGGCCCGCCGGCCCGCCACCGATGATCAGGACGTCGTAGGAAGTGTCATTTTCTGTGCTCATGCCTCAATGCTCTGCGGTGGGTGGAAGAACTGGCAAAGGAATTTGCTGGAATGGCAAACTGGAGGCATGGAAGACCAATTGGACGATGTCCTTGCGGCCGTGGGTCCGCGGCTTAGGGCGCTCCGCCTCAGCAGCAACACCACGCTGGCAGTGCTCGCCGAAGCCACCGGGATTTCGGTCAGTACGCTGTCCAGGCTGGAATCAGGGCAGCGCCGCCCCAACCTTGAGCTGCTCCTGCCGCTGGCCAAAGCGCATCGTGTGCCGCTGGATGAGTTGGTGGGTGCTCCGGCCACCGGGGATCCGCGGCTGCACCTGCGCCCGATCGTCCGCCGGGGCATGACTATTATTCCGCTGACGAGGCGGCCCGGCGGCATCCAGGCCTACAAGCACATCCTCCCGGCCGGCCAGACGGAGGCGCCGAATCCCCAGGTCCACGAGGGGTACGAATGGTTGTATGTGCTCAACGGCAGGCTCAGGATGGTACTGGGCGGCCAGGACCTCGTCATGGAACCTGGCGAAGCAGCTGAATTCGATACCCGTGTTCCGCACTGGTTCGGCCGGGCGGATACGGGGGCGGTGGAGTTCCTCAGCCTTTTCGGAACCCAGGGGGAGCGCATGCACGTGAGGGCCCGGCCCGGTTCCTCCTAGACTCGAAGGAGGCGGGGATCCCCGCTTGAACAGATGGCTGCCCAGTGGAATGGGGAATTGGCATGTGGGGAACGGGCGTCGCCGACTCTGGCTCGACGGACAACCTGGGCGGCCTCGTGGGGTTCGCGGCGCGGGGGATCGAGACCCTTGGCGAATGGGGCGTGGGGCTCTTCACGCTAGCCGAAACCGTCCTTCCGCCCATTCCCAGTGAGGTCATCCTCCCGCTGGCCGGGTATCTTGCCAAACTGGGGTCCCTCAACCTGGTCCTCGTGTTCATCACCAGCACGCTGGGTGCCTACCTGGGTGCGCTTCTGCTGTACTGGCTCGGAGCCAAGCTGGGGCTCGAGCGGTCCATCCGGGGCCTGTCGAAGCTCCCGCTCGTGGACCGGGAGGATTTCGAGAACGCAGCGGTGTGGTTCCGCCGGCACGGCAGGTCGTCGATCTTCTTCGGCCGGCTGCTCCCAGGAATACGGAGCCTCATTTCCCTGCCAGCCGGAGCCTCCAACATGCGCCTGGCCACGTTCAGCCTCTACACGCTTGCCGGGACCGGGCTGTGGAACGGTGCCCTGATAGGACTCGGCTACGCGCTGGGCACGCAGTACCAGGTGATCGAGCAGTATTCGCGCTTCCTCAACTACGCCGTGTACGCCACGCTGGGCCTGACGGCGGCGTGGCTCGTGGTCAGGAGCGTCCGGCGCAGCAAGGCTGCCAAACGCTAGGATCCGTCAGTCCGTGAAATCCCCGGCGTTCCGGCGGAAGCTGCCCAGGATCCGGATGAGCTGGTCCAGGTCCTCCTGGGCGAATCCCGACTGGCCGAACACTTCGGTGTTGAGCACCGCCGTCGCGCTTTTTGCCACGGTGCGTCCTTCCGCGGTGAGTTCGATCAGTGTGGTCCTGCCGTCGGTGGGATGCGGCGAGCGGGCTACCAGCCCGGCGCTTTCAAGGCGGTCGACGGCGTTGGTCACCGAGGTGGGATGGACCTGGAGTAAGGCGCTCGCCTTGTTCATGGGCAGCGCCCCGCTGCGGGCGAAGCTCAGCAGGGCCAACAACTCATAGCGTGCAAAGGTCAGGCCGAACGGTTTCAGGGCGCCTTCGATCCGGGCCAGCAGGATCTGCTGGGTCCGCATGATGGCCGTGATGGCTGCCATGGGCGCGGCGACATCGGCCCAGCCGTGTTCCTCCCAGTTGCGCTGGGCATCGGCGATGGGATCTCGCGGCAACGGGGCGATCATCCTTCAGCCTTTCGCCGGATGCGGTGGCCGGCGTCGGAATGGCAGGCCAGCGCGTGCTGCGTGGAAGTCGACGGTGACTGTCATGGTGGCCCTTTCGTCACGTGATGCGCATCACTGATATCCAACTCTGTGCAATATACTAGGACATCCAAGGGTTCGGAAGAGCGAAGGGACGTTAGCCCGTGCCGCCACAACGACGTGATGAAGGCGTTTTGGCCGCCCCGGTGGCGGCATCCACGGCCAAGCTGCCATTTCCGGACGCGGACCTGATGTACATCGTGGACCTGCTTCCCGAGACGGAGAAGGAACGCTACCTGGAAATCAGGGAGTTCCTGCAGGGCTCGGTGCGGCAGGCTTCCATCGAGTATTGGAACCGTGAGGAGTTCCCGTTTGGCCTCCTTGCGGAGATGGGCAAGCGGGGCCTGGGCGGGCTGCAGACGGACGGCAGTTCCAAGCTGTTCAAGGGCCTGATGTATGTCGAAGTGGCCCGGGCAGATGTATCCCTGTCGGCGCTGGTGGGCATCCACAACGAGCTGATCGTGGGGATGATCCACGAACTCGGCTCCGAGGAACAGAAGGACCGCTGGCTTCCGGGCCTGACGTCCTTTTCCCAGCTGGGGGCCTTTGCCCTGACCGAGCCGGATCACGGCTCGGACATTGCCGGCGGCCTGGCGACTTCTGCACGCCTGGAGGATGACGAATGGGTCATCAACGGCGCGAAACGCTGGATAGGGGCGGGAACCATTGCCGACTTCGCGCTGGTCTGGGCCCGCGACGACGCGGACGGGCAGATCAAGGGCTTCATAGTTGAGACGGACCGGCCCGGGTACTCGGCCACCAAGATTTCCAACAAAATCGGCCTGCGGATCATGCAGAACGCGGACATCGTCCTGGATAACGTGCGCATTCCGCAGTCCAACCTGCTGCCGGGCGCCACCGATTTCTCGAAAGCCAACGACCTCCTGCGGGATTCACGTGCCTGGGTGGGCTGGCAAGGTGCCGGCATCCAGTTGGCGACCTTCGACGTCGCCCGTTCCTACTCGCTGGCTCGGAAGCAGTTTGGCAAGGAACTGGCACGCTTCCAGCTGATCCAGCAACAACTGGCCGAAATCCTGGGCAACGCCTCCGCTGCGCTGGCCCTGATGGCACAGCTGGCCCGGATCCAGGAGGACGGCAAACTGGAAATGGTGCAGGCCGCCATGGCCAAGTCCACCTGTACCAGGCTGGCGCGGGCGTCGGTGGCCATGGGCCGTTCCATCCTGGGCGGCAACGGAATCAGCCCGGATTTCGAGATGGGAAAGCTCTTCGGCGACGCTGAAATCCTGTATACCTACGAGGGCAGCTACGAAATCAACTCGCTGATCGTGGGCCGCGGCGTCACAGGAGTGTCAGCCTTCGTTTAGCTGCACACGCGAAAACTCCCCCGTCAGTGCCCGAAAGCACCGAGGGGGAGTTCCCTTCAGACGTTACAGCGGGCGGATGTTCTCTGCCTGCGGGCCCTTGGGACCCTGGGTCACATCGAATTCGACTTTCTGGTTCTCATCCAGGGAGCGGTAGCCGCTGCTGGCAATTGCCGAGTAGTGCGCGAAAACGTCAGCGGATCCGTCATCCGGAGCGATGAAGCCAAAGCCTTTTTCGGCGTTGAACCATTTAACTGTGCCTGTTGCCATTGCTATTGCTACTTCCTTTGTAACCCTTTTCTGGTCCTGCTCCAACGGCAGGCAGAGACGGAGACTATCCCCCGCTGTTTCCAACCTAGGGGGCGGAGGGTGGGCGTGCAATAGCTGGAGTCATCAACTATTCAAGCTGTAACCTGCCGGAAACGGAGGTTACGGCCTCAAGAGCACCTTGATGGCCCGGCGCTCATCCATCGCTTTGTACGCTTCGGCCGCGTCCTCAAGCGGCATTTCGACGTCGAACACGCGGCCGGGGTTGATGCGTGCGGCCAGTACGTCCTCGAGCAGTTCGGGGATATAGGTCCGCGCGGGCGCCATGCCGCCAGACACTGTGATGTTCCTGTCGAAGAGGTAGCGCAGTGGAATCTCGGCGCCGCCCGTGGGCACTCCCACAAAGCCCAAGGCGCCGCCGGGCCGGACCGAGTGCAGCGCCTGTTCCATTGATTCCTTGGTCCCCACACACTCAAGGACAGAGTCCGCGAGCACACCACCCAGCAGGTCACGGACCTTCGCCACGCCGTCATCCCCGCGTTCTTCCACTATGTCCGTGGCACCGAATTCGCGGGCGAGGGCCTGCCGGTCCGCGTGGCGGGACATGGCGATGATCCGCTCGGCGCCCAGCCGCCTGGCGGCCAGCACGCCACAAAGTCCCACGGCGCCGTCGCCCACCACCACAACGGTCCGGCCGGGGGAGACCTGGGCGGAGAGCGCTGCGTGGTGGCCCGTGGCCATCACGTCGGACAGGGTGAGCAGGTTCTTCCGGAGGTCGTCGTCAGGATCTCCGGCGAGCGGCACCTTGACCAGGGTGGATTCGGCCAGGGGCACGCGGACGGCCTCGCCCTGGCCGCCGTCGATCTTCACTCCGGAGTCGTCCCGGCCGCCCCAACCGGCCAACCGGGCACAGGCAACGGTCACGCCGTTGAGGCACTGAGGGCATTCACCGCAGCTGACCACAAACGGGGCGATGACAAAATCGCCTGCCTTCAGCGCTGTGACGTCGGCGCCGGTGTTCTCCACCACGCCGATGAACTCGTGGCCTATGGCCGAAGGACGGCGCGTGGGCTTGACGCCGCGGTAGGGCCACAGGTCCGAGCCGCAGACGCACGACGCCACCACTTTGACCACCACATCCGTGGGCAGTTGGACCGTTGGATAGTCGCGGTCTTCCACCCTGATATCACCGGGGCCGTGGATGATGGTGGCGCGCATGACTGCTCCTGTCGGGCATGGACAACGGGGATACCGAGTCTATCCCTGGGAGCTAGCGCATACCCTCCCGGCGGATGGCCGTCGCGATCGCCGCGGCACGGGTCTCCACCCCGAGCTTGGCGTAAATGTGAGCCAGATGCGTCTTGACGGTGGCCTCGGAAATGAAGAGCCGTTGGCCCAGCTCCCGGTTGCTGAGCCCCTGGGTCAGGAGGCTGAGCAGTTCCGCTTCCCGGGGCGTCAGGACCTCGTCGGGATTCCTCAGTTGCTGGAAGAGCCGCGAGGCCACGGGTGCACTCATCACGCTTTTTCCCTGGACCGCACCGCGGAGGGCCGCAAAGATTTCGTCCGGCGCGGCGTCCTTGAGGAGGTAGCCCATGGCGCCGGCATCCACCGCCCGGACAATGTCCGCGTCCGAGTCGTAAGTGGTAAACACCAGGATGGGTTGCCTGCTGTTCCGCTGCCGCAACTGCCTGATGGCCTCGATCCCGTCCATTCCGGCCCCCATGGCAAGGTCCATTACCACCACCGCAGGTGCATGCAGGTCCACCAGCTCCAGGGCCTCCTCGCCGGAAGCTGCCTCGGCCACCACGCCAAAGTCAGGCTGCGTGCCCAGCAAGGCCCTCAGGCCGCTCCGGACCACTAAGTGGTCGTCCACCAGGAGGACGGTGATGGCACTCATGCGTCGTTCCGATCTGTCTTCTGCGGCAGGCGGGCCGGCACCTGTGCAGCCACGATGGTCCCCTCGCCGGGTGAACTTTCCACTGAGAATACGCCGCCCAACTGCTCCACCCGCTGGCGCATCGCCCTCAGGCCGTAGCCGCCGGCGTCCGACGGCGGTGCTGCCGCCGACGGGTCGAAGCCCGTTCCGTCGTCGTAAATGTCCAGGGTGACGGAATCGGGAAGGAATCCGAGGGTCAACGATGTGGTGGCCGCGTCTGCGTGCTGCTGGATGTTCGCGGCGGCGCTCTGGACCACCCGCAGCAGGGTGTGCCGCACTTCTGCCGGGACGTCCCTCGGTTCGCCGGTGACCAGGAGTCGGGCGTGCGGGACGTACTGGGCGGCGGCCTGGTGGAGGGCCTCGGGCAGCGGCGCAGCGTCAAGTCCCGGGGACGCGAGCTCGTGGACCAGGCTGCGTGTCTCGGAGAGGTTTCGGCGCAGCAGGTCAGTGGCCTGGTTAAGGTCTTGCCGTGATTCCTGGCCGGGCCACGCACGGTCAGCGGCCTCCAGGAGCAGGAGGCTGCTGGCAAGGCCCTGTGTCACGGTGTCGTGGATCTCGCGCGAGACTCGCTCGCGTTCGGCGATGGTTCCGGCCCGGCGCTCGCTGGCCGCCAGCTCTCCCTGCACGAGCGAAACCTCGGTATGAAGGCGGCGCTGCTGCGCGGCGTCGTGCTCGATCCGGTCGTAGATCAGCGTGAGCATTACGCCCACAGCCACTGGCCCCAGCAGCATCGCAAGATCCGTGCCGTCGCTGAGCCGGAAGAGCCCGACGGCGGTGGCGGCCGCCGTCGCGCCGGCCGCCACATAGCCCACGGCACCCGTGAAGGCCGTCCGGCACAGGAAGAAGATCGCGAATGAGCACCACGCAAAGCTCGGTGCGGCGATGACCAGGACTGCCCACACGCCCACCAGTACCAACATCCATACCGCCCACGGGCGTCTCTGCCGGGCCAGCACGGCTATGACGGCGTAGAGGGCGCAGACCGCGCCCGCGAGTCCGAGGACCAGGAGGTTGTCCTGCATGCTGTGCCGCATGGCATAGCGGACGGCGGACGCCACCAGGAGTACCGCGAAGCCGAGGTGGACGGCGGTGTCGATCCGTCCGAGCCGGCCAGGCTCCGCCCCAGGTCCGGCAGGCAGGCCGGGGCCGGTGGTCAAGGTTTCACGGGGAGCATCTGGGGAAGGCATGGGGTCCGGTTCAGGTCAGGAGGGAGTTCCGATCCCATGCTATTGCCCGCGCCGTTGCTGGTCTCTCAACCTTTTGGCTGATGCTGCTGGCCTTCCGGGGGACCGGGGACCAGCCAAAGGCCCGATGCTTGTTCCGGCGTGGCTGGACAGGATGGATATGAGGCAACGTGCCCGCGGCCCAAGCCAAGGTCCGGATCGAGCCACGCCAGCCGAGATTTCATCTAACCCAAGGAGAACACCGTGAAGAAGTCCACCACGTTTGCCGCCGCTGCGGCCGCAGGGGCCCTGCTGTTGACCGGAGGCCTGACTGCGGCAGCCAATGCCGGGACCAGCCAGGCGGCTGCGCCGGCTGCGGTGCCTGCCGTCGACATCCCGCAGGCACCGGAAACCGTGGTGGCGCAGAACCGCATCACGGTGGGAGCTTCTTCGAATGCCGTCAGCGCAGCCCTGGCCAAGTGCCAGGCGGACAAGCTGCCGTTCGTCACGGTGGCCCTGGTGGACAGGTTCGGAACCGTCCAGGCGCTCCTGCGCGGGGACAACGCAGCTGAGCACACCATCGAAGCGGCCAAGCAGAAGGCTTACACCGCCGCCGCCTTCGGTGCACCCACCAGTGAGTTGGCCAAGCGCATCAACGGCACCGGACCCAGCATCGCGGACCTCCCGGGCACGCTGTTCCTCCCCGGCGGTGTCCCCCTCAAGGTCAACGGTGTCTCAGTGGCAGGCATCGGTGTGGGCGGAGCTCCTGATGGCAACCTGGACGAAGCCTGCGCCACCGCCGGCGCCGAGGCCATCGCCGCAGCGGCGGCCGCCCCGGCCAAGTAGGCTCGGCTTCATGAGGCGGTTCAGGATGTTCATTCTGGCTGGTGCTGTGGCCGGATGCCTGACTGCGTGCCAGGCCGGCCCGGGTGAGCCGCAGCGAGTGGAGGCGCCGTCGTCGTCCGTCCTGGAAAGTCCTGCGCCACCGGTTGCGGCCACCTCCACGCCAGCCGCAGCCCCGTCCGTTCCCAGCACGCAGGCCACCCCGCCAGCCCTATCTGTCGAGGCCCAGGCCCGGCTTGATCAAGAACTGATTGCCGCCGCGAAGGCCAACAACGCGGCACTGGTGCGGGAGCTGATCGGCCGCGGCGGAAACGTGAACGCCAAGGACGCCATCCAGGATTCCGCCTTCCTCTACGCGGGGGCTGAGGGATTCAACGAGGTGCTCCAGCTGACCCTGGCAGCAGGCGCGGATGTTGGGAGCACCAACCGGTTTGGCGGGACTGCGCTGATCCCCGCCAGCGAACACGGCCATGTGGAAACGGTCCGAATCCTCTTGGCCGCCGGCGTGCCGGTGAACCACGTGAACAACCTGGGCTGGACCGCCATGCAGGAAGCCATCCTGCTCAATGACGGCGGACCCAGGCAACAGGAGGTGGTCCGCCTGCTGCTGGAGGCCGGCGGGGATCCGAGCATCCGGGATCCGGAGGGCCGGACCGCCCTGGACAACGCCGAACGGCTGGGTTTTGTGGAGATCGCCAACTTGATCCGCGGCGGCGGTTGAAACAGCCCAGTTTTGGCTGGGTCGCCCGCAATTTAGGGTGTCTTGGCGTGCACCAGGGCCTCAAAACTGGGCTGTTTCGACGTCTGGCCTTTCTTAGACGGCCTCGAGCACGCTCACGTAGTTGGCAATGCCCACTCCGCCCATGTTCTGTACGGCCGCCCGGCGCGGATTCGCCAGCTGCATGTCGCCGGCCGTGCCGGTGAGCTGCATAGCGGCGATCACATGCTGGGACACGCCCGTGGCGCCCACGGGGTGGCCCTTGGCCTTGAGTCCGCCTGAGACGTTGACCGGCAGCTTGCCGTCTTTGAACACCCAGCCTTCTTCAAGGGCACGGGCGCCCTGGCCGGTTTCGGTGAGCCCCATGGCCTCGTACATGAGCAGTTCGGCGATGGTGAAACAGTCGTGGACCTCTGCGAAATCCAGGTCCTCAAGCCCGACGCCGGCCATCGTCAGGGCGCGCTGCCAGGACACACGCGTGGCCTCGAAGGCCGTAGGATCCCGCCGTTCGGCCGGGAAGAAGCCGTTGGCGTGGCCGAACCCCGCAAGCCGCACCGGCACAGTAGCCCCGCCGGTTGGTGACGTTGAGAGCACGACGGCGGCGGCGCCGTCGGACACGGGGGAACAGTCGGTGCGGCGCAGGGGATCGGCCACCATGGGGTTCTTGTCCGAGACGGTCCGGCAGAAGTCCTCGCCAAGGTCCTTCCGGAGCTGGGCGTAGGGGTTGTCCACGCCGTTGCGGTGGTTCTTGGCGGCAATGCTGCCCAGGACGTCGCCCAGTTTTCCGTTTCCGCGTCCAAAGCGCTTGTCGTAGTGTTTCGCGACGTCGGCGAACAGGCCGGTGAAGCCGGTGGTGGAGGTCTGGCCGGCCATGTCGTAGTCCGCGCCAAGCAGCGCCGCACCCACCACGTCGGCGCCAGCATGGGTCATCTTCTCCGCGCCGATCACGAGGACCGTCTTTGCCGTGCCGGCGAGGAGGGCCTTGGTGCCCTGCTGGAACGCGGCCGAGCCGGACGCGCAGGCGTTCTCGACACGGGTGGCCGGGACGTTGGCCAGGTCCGGGGAGACCTGGAGCGCCAGGGATGACGGGAAGGCCAGCGGCATCATCCCGGAGTTGAACTGGCCGAGGTAGATCTCGTCTATCTGGCCCGCTTCAATGCCGGCGTTGGCGATGGCTTCGGTGGCCACCTGGACGATCAGGGACTCAAGGGTTTCGTCGGTGAGTTTGCCGAACCGGCTGTGGCCCCAGCCGGTGAGCAGGACATCCTTGCCGAACTGTTCCTTCAGGCTCATGCTGTGGCTCCTTCGTTTTCGAGCTGGACGTCGAATGCGGCCTCGGTCTTCTCACGGAGTTCCTCCACGCTGACCCCCGGCGCAAGGCGCGTGAGCGTGAGTTGCCGCCCGCCGTCGCCCGTTTCTCCTTCATTCTTCAGAAGGTCAAAGACGGCCAGGTCGCTGATGATCCGGTCCACGCAGCTGAGGCCCGTGAGCGGCAGCGTGCACTCCGTGACGATTTTGGCCGTACCGTCCTTGGCGTTGTGTTCGGTCAGGACCACTACCCGCGGGGTCCCGGCGACGAGATCCATGGCCCCGCCCATTCCTTTGACCATCTTGCCGGGGATGGTCCAGTTGGCGAGGTCGCCGTTGCCGGAGACCTGCATGGCCCCGAGGATGGCGACTTTCACGTGGCCGCCACGGATCATGCCGAAGGACGTGGCGGAATCGAAGATGCTGCCGCCCGGCAACACGGTGACGGTCTGCTTGCCGGCGTTGATGAGGTCCGCGTCCTCTTCGCCGTCGTAGGGGAATGGCCCCATGCCCAGCAGGCCGTTTTCACTCTGAAGGATCACGCGGACGCCGTGGGGCAGGTTGTTGGCCACCAGTGTGGGAATGCCGATCCCCAGGTTGACGTAGTCGCCGTCGTTCAGTTCCTCGGCCGCGATGGCAGCCATTTCATCCCTGGTCCAGGCCATGGGTTTCTCCTCGGGTTCAAAGTTTGGGGGCTTGAGTGTTCGTACGCGCCGGACTGCGCGGAGGGCTAACTAGGCGGGGACGGGCTCGGAGGTCCGGGAGCGGACGGTGCGCTGTTCGATGTCCTTGACGCGCACCGAAGCCTGGACCAGCCGCTGGACGTAGACGCCGGGAGTGACTACGTGGTTGGGATCCAGCGCCCCCGGCTCCACGATCACTTCCGCCTCCGCGATGGTGACCGCACCGGCTGTAGCCACAACCGGGTTGAAGTTCCGGGCGGTGAAGCGGTAAATCAGGTTCCCGTCCGTGTCCGCGGTGTGGGCATGGACCAGCGCGACGTCGGCGCGGATGGCGCGCTCCTGAACGTACGTTTCGCCGTCGAACTCTGCCAGCGGCTTGCCCTCGGCCACGAGGGTTCCCACTCCTGTCTTGGTGTAGAAAGCGGGGATGCCGGCGCCGCCGGCGCGGAGCCGTTCGGCCAGCGTGCCCTGCGGCGTGAACTCCACCTCAAGCAAGCCAGCGAGGTACTGCTCGGCGAACAGTTTGTTTTCGCCTACATAGGAGGCGATGACCTTGCGGACCTGGCCGGCTTCGATCAGGACCCCAAGGCCCTTGCCGTCCACCCCCATGTTGTTGGACACCACGGTCAGGTCCCGGACGCCCGAGTCGCGGACAGCCTCGATCAGGTCGGCCGGGATGCCACTGAGGCCGAAGCCACCCACGGCGAGGGTGATCCCGTCACGCAGGGCACCGTGCAGGGCGTCAGCGGCGCTTGAATTGAGTTTGGACATCTTTCTCCTCATTGAGAGTGAACCTGCCAGGAATCCACTTTATGGACAACGGCTTTGGCTTCGAAGCGTACGGGTGCGGATCTTCTACTGTCAAGGTACTTATTTGGCTGGTTTTGTAGCGGTTTTACAGTGTGGACGGTAGGCTAATTGGAGTCCACAATATGGATACATTGACGATAGCGAGGCCGAATTGAACCAAAATCCCGTGCAGGGCGCGCAGGTTGTCAGCCGTATCGCCGGGCTGCTGCGCATCGCCGGCCGCAAGCCCGAGGGCAGCACGCTGGTGGAGCTGGTGAAGGAGTCGGGCCTCACTCGGCCCACGGTCCACCGACTGCTGACCTCGCTTGCGGCTGAGGGACTGCTTGACCACGATGCCCGAACCGGAAACTGGATCCTCGGGCCGGAAATCCTGCTGATGGGGTCGGTGGCCAGCGCGCGCTTTCCGCTCGAGGAGATTGCCCGGCCAAGCCTGAGAAGGCTGGCGGAGGAAACCGGGGAGAGTGCCTTCTTTTCCGTCCGCCGGGCTGCGGAGACGGTTTGCCTGCTCCGGGAGGAGGGCAGCTTTCCCGTGCGCTCCTTTGTGCTGCACGAAGGAGTCCGGTTCCCGCTGGGCGTCGCCTCGGCCGGGACCGCGATCATGGCATTCCTGCCGGAGGCGGAGCAGGAACAGCTGTTGGAGAACTGGCCCGGCCATGCCGGCACGTTCGCCCAAGCCCACACAGCAGAGGTGGTCCGGGCCAGCCTGGCCAGGACCCGGCAGGCGGGCTATTCGGTGAATCCCGGACTGGTGCTGGAAGGCAGCTGGGGGATGGGCGCCGCCGTCTTCGACCAGGCCGGACGGCCGGCATGGGCTCTTTCCCTGACCGGCATCGAACCGCGATTCCGCGAAGACCGGCAGGAAGTACTGGGCCGGCTCCTGCTGGAGGAAGCACACCGGATCACCAGCAAGCTGGGGGCGCCGGGCAGGGAATTGTTGTGACAGCCGACAAGCGTGCCTACGCTAGCTATGGAGGCCGGACACCCTAGAGGAGCCAGGGATATGAGCACTAATGTCTACTTCGAACAGTACGGCGATCCACAGGTCCTGAAGGTAGGGCCGGAGGACCTGCGGGAACCCGCCGACGGGGAAGTGCGCGTCGAATTCCGCGCCATTGGCGTCAACCCGATGGACTGGCAGCTGGTGGCCGGACAGCTCAGCAACGCGGCCCCGCTGGAGCTCCCCGAAGTGCCCGGCAGTGAGGCCGCCGGAATTGTCACGGCGGTGGGGCCAGCCTTGGGACCGGCATCCGAAGGCTTTACCGTGGGCGACGAGGTCATCTGGAACGGCTTCACAGGCGGTTACCGGTTGGAAGCCGTCGTGCCCGCCGAACAGCTCACGCCCCTGCCCGCCGGCGTCGATTTTGAACAGGCTGCCTGCATCCCGGTGGCCGGCGGCACCGCGTATTCGGCCTTGAAGCAGCTGGGTGTGGGCGAGGGCGACACGGTGCTGATCCACGCGGCGGCCGGGGGAGTGGGTTCCGCGGCCGTCCAGATTGCACAGGCCTTTGGCGCGCGGGTGATAGGCACGGCGTCGGAAGCCCACCAGGACTACCTGCGGGAGCTGGGCGCGGAAGCGGTTCCTTACGGGCCCGGCCTGGCGGACCGCGTGAGGGCCGCAGCTGAAGAGGCCGGTGCAGTAACAGCCGTGCTGGATGCTGCGGGGACGGAAGAGTCCGTGGCGGCAACGGTCGAACTGCTGCAGGACCGGAGCCGTGCAGTAGTGACCGTGCCGAGCAAGTCTTCACAGGAGGCCGGGATCGCGGCGGTTCAGCAGGAGGAGGGCCGAATCATGGATGTGGCGACGCTCGCCGCGGAAGGCCTGATCACGTTCACCATTGCGCACCGGTTGCCGCTCGTTGAGGCGGCTGATGCGCTGGAACTCAGCCGCAGCGGGCACGGCCACGGCAAGATTGTCCTGCTGCCGTAAGGCTCGTGAGCGGGAAGCTCCTGCCGTAGGACACCGGGTGCCGCATCCCGGGGCGTTCAACGCGTTCCCGGTCCAACGTCATCGTGGGCTTCGACCAGCCACGCCTCGATGTCGGCGTCGAGTTGGTCAGCCGCCGTGAAAGTGAACCGGTGCGTACAGACCTTCCTGGTGGTGGGAAAGCTTTGCAGCAAGGCTGGATGCTCCACTTGCCGCAGGAGATCGATGGCTACTTCCAGTCGCCCGGAGGCGATGAATGCCGAGGCGAAGACGCGCCGGTCCGCCCACGCCACCTCCGTGCGGTGGACCCGCTCCTCGCACTCGCCGGCGGCAAGGACCATAGCCCGGAACCGGCGGAAAAGTTCGACGGCGCCCGGCGGCTTTCCCGCGAGGTAACGGTCGACGTCGTGGGTCATCGACGTCGTGCGCCAGGCCCGCCTAGAGGCCTACCCGGGGTTCCTCGGGGCCCTCGTGCTTCCACCAGGTGTCGAAGATCGTGACGGGGACGGTGCGCTTGTGGCGGGTGCGCAAGTACTTTTCTTCGATCTTTTCGGCTACCTCGTCCGTCACGTCCCGGCCCTCAAGGTAGTCGTCGATCTGGTCGTAGCTGAGGCCCAGTTCGTCCTCGTCGGTGCGCCCGGGCTTGCCGTCCAGCAGGTCCGCGGTGGGCACTTTCTCCCAGACGCGGGCGGGGGCTCCGAGCTCGGCCAGAAGTTCACGGTTCTGGCGCTTGTTCAGGCCGAAAAGGGGCAGGATGTCCGCGCCGCCGTCGCCATACTTGGTGAAGAAGCCGGTGACTGATTCGGCGCCGTGGTCGGTGCCGATGACCAGGTAATTGTGCTCGCCGGCCAGCGCGTACTGGGCAATCATGCGGGTGCGGGCCTTGGTGTTGCCCTTGTGGAAATCGGAAATCCCGTTGCCAACGGACTTCTCGAACTCGTCCTCGAAGCCGTCCACGGCAGCTGAGATGTTGAAGGTCCACTCGGTCTTGGCCTGGATGAAGTCCAGTGCCGCCTGGGCGTCGTCCTCATCGTGCTGCACGCCGTATGGAAGGCGGACCGCCACGAAGTTTGCCTCGACGCCCTCGGCTTCCAACTCCTCGACGGCCAGTTGGGCCAGGCGTCCGGCCAGCGACGAGTCCAGGCCCCCGGAGATACCCAGGACAAAGCCCTTGGTGTGGGTTGCCTTGAGGTAGTCCTTGAGGAAAGTCACGCGTTTGCGCACCTCCCCCACGGGATCGATCCGGGGCTGCACGCCCATTTCTTCAACGATTCTGGCCTGGAGTTCGCGCATGTGTCCCAGCCTAGCCAGCGGTGTCAATATGGCTCAACTGTGTCCGGCCGGAGCCGGCGCGCTTAGCATGACACCCATCCGCCACCAGCCGCGGCAACCGCTGGCCAAAAACTGCCCGGTTGGGCTGATTCCTCGTTAGGATGGGGCGGTGACTGAACCCAGGACGCCGGACGTTGCCGCAACACCAGGCCCGGTAAAGAAGCCCGCACGCAACGGCAAATCCAATGCCACCATCTACGACATTGCCAAAGTTACTGGCGTGAATCCGTCCACCGTTTCCCGTGCCCTCAGCAAGCCGGGAAGGGTCAGTGCCAAGACGCTGAAGCTCATTGAGGATGCGGCCGCCGAGCTGAACTACCAGGTCAACCCGTTCGCCCGGGCACTTCCCACGGGCCGGACCAGCACCTTCGGCCTGATTGTCGCCGACATTACGAACCCCACTTTCTTCGACATCATCCGGGGGGCCGAAGCCACCGGCAGTGTGCGTGACTACACCCTGGTGCTCGCCGAGTCGGCCGAATCTGCAAGCACGGAAGTGACGGCAGCGCGCCGGATGATGGCTACCGTGGATGGCCTGATCCTGGCCAGCCCGCGCATGGACGATGACGACATCCGCACGCTTGCCCGCGACAAGCCCGTGGTTGTTATCAACCGCGAGGTCGACGGCGTCCCCTGCGTGGTCCCGGACGTCAGCAAGGGCATTAGCGAGGCAGTCCGCAGCCTGGCCGCTAACGGCCACCGGAAGGTTGCCTTTGTTGCCGGGCCGCCGCAGTCCTGGATGACCGGCCGCCGCTGGAACGGCGTGCAGGCCGCCTGTGAGTGGTCCCGGATCGAGGCTGTGCGCCTGGAATCCACCAAGCCCACAGTCGACGGCGGCAGGCAAGTTGCGCGCGACGTCCTGGCCAGTGGCGCCACTGCCGTATTGACTTACAACGATCTCCTGGCCATCGGGTTGATGCAGGAACTGCAGGCCGCGGGCGTGGTGGTTCCGGACCAGATTAGCATCGTGGGGTTCGACGACATCTTCGGGGCGGACTTCACCACGCCGCCGCTCACTACAGTGCGCTCACCGCTCGGTGAGTGCGGTTCCAGCGCTGCCAGGCTGCTGCTTGATCTTCTGCAGGGCACCGGTGATTCCGCCGGCACCCTCCATGTGGAAACGGAGTTGGTGGTGCGGGGCTCAAGCGGGCGGCTGTTGAAATGATGCTGTTACCGGCGGTGGTGGAGCGTGGGGCCCGCCCAGACGTCACACTCCACCACGCTGCCTACTGAAGAACAGGATTCTCCACTACGGCGGGGACCTCAGCGCCAGAGTCGCCGGGCTTCGTAGGCTTGCGGTTGCCAATGGCGCTCCAGCGCGTGCGGAGGGCATGTGCTGCTGCCTTCGGCTGACGGGTCCGCGTGAAGACACCCTTTTTGTTCCCGTCCACACGGTGAATACCGTTGCTGGTCTGGAAGTCAGCGAAGTTCCATATCTGTTCACCGACAAACTGTGGGATTTCATCGAATACGCGGTGGTGCATCTCTAAAAGGGCCGCTTGGTATTCTTCCGTCCATGGCTGGTCCCACACCGAATGGACTCCCGGCTGAGTGTCAGCTCCATATTCGGTCATCATGATGGGTTTGTCGACGCGGTCAATCCATCCCTGGATGTCCATCCGCAGATAGGTTTCGGCTGACTCCAGGTCGCCGCTCATGACGTACCAGCCGTAGTACCTGTTCAGACCTACGACGTCGAACAGGTCAACAATCAGATCGTTGCGGAACGTAGCGAACATGACGACGGCGTAAGTCAGCGGACGGGTCGGATCGAGCTCCCGAACCAAGTTCACAAGAGGCTCGAAGTACTCGCGGGCACCCTCTTCGTTCGACGCGGGTTCGTTGGCTATACACCACATAACAACGCTGGGGTGATTTTTATCGCGGGCAATCAATTCACGAATGTGCTGGGCGTGCGCTTTCCTTGTCTGATCATTGAAGGTCTCGCTCGAGAACGACGGCGTGGTGGGCTTCCCCGAGAGGCCTCCCTGGACGCCGAGATTCAGGCCCACGGCGGCAGTTTCGTCGATCACGACAATGCCATGACGGTCTGCGAACTCCAGCACTTCTTCGGCATATGGGTAATGAGAAGTGCGGAACGAGTTCGCGCCGATCCAATCCAACAGCTGGAAGTCGTGGACGAGATAAGCGTTGTCGTGTCCCTTGCCGCGAATGGCTGTGTCCTCGTGTTTTCCGAAGCCAGTGAAATAGAAGGGTTCGCCGTTGATGAGAAACTCGGTGCCCTTTACTTCTACGGTCCGGACACCGAAAACCTCAGTATAGGAGTCGATAACTTTCCCGTCGTCAACGAGTTCCACGAGAAGTTCGTAAAGGTATGCCGCGCCCGGCTGCCAAAGATTGACCGATTCGATTTCCATCGTTCCGCTTTCCCCGGACCCGGATGCAACTTTTGTCTTCTCCTGATCCAGGATGGTCACCCTTACATCAGCGGTCCCCGTCTGCTGGGCGGTGTAAGAAACGATGCCCGCCATCCCCCGGACCTGCGTCGTGACGGTCACGTCCTGGAGATGAAGTCGAGGTGTGCTGTACAGCCAGACAGATCGGGCCAGTCCTGCGTAATTGTAGAAGTCGTGGAGATAGGTCTGGGTGCGTCGGCCACTTTGTGACATTGTGATCGTGCCAGGAGGGATTGTCGTGTTGGTTAGCTCATTGCTTACCGCGACAGTCAGCCGGAATTCCTCACCTGGCTGCACGAAGTCGGTGATGTCTGCGTCAAAGGGTGTGTACCCTCCAATGTGTTCGGCAACCTGGGTGTCGCCTACATACACGCGGCTTGCATGCGTTGCAGCATCGAAACGCAGCACGATGCGTTCCTCGGACCAGCCTCGCGGAACGCGCACCGTTCGCTGGTAATACACCCAGCCCACGTGGTTCCGGATCTCGGGGGAGACGAACTGGTCGTTGTAACTCGCCGGTACCGCTGCTTCAAGTTTTGTATCCAGGACCCGGGTCCATGGGCTTTCTCCTGCTTGGGTATCAAGCGCAAACAGCCAGAGACCGTCGAGGTTGTGAAGTTCGCGGGTAGGTGTAGAACGTGGCTTCAGCACGCGGTTCTCCTTCAGTATTGGGTGCGATGTGTCGACGCGGAACAGAACCGCGGAAGTACTGTCGGGTTGGAGTCGTCAGGCCTCTGATGCATCCCTTGCAAGGGCGTCCAGGACGACAAGACCGATCTCGGAATCCTGGTCAGGCGTACCTCCAGCGATACCGAGGCCGCCAAGATGGTTCTCCCCATGAACCAAGGGGAATCCACCTCGGATGTTCGTCAGCAGATTATCTGTGCCCATCGGGAGGGCAATTGCGAAGTCACCTTGCATCCACCCTGTCGGACGTCTCGATGAGGCGGCGGTGTTGGCCTTCCGACGGCTGGTCTCGACACTGTGGGGCATCGAACCGTCTGCGCGGCCGAAGGCGATAAGGCCCATTGCTGGGTCCACGACACTGACCGAAACCAGGACGCCGCGTTGTGCTCCGATCTCAATGGCCAGGGAAACAGCCCGGGCGGCAGTGGCATAGTTCACCGATAGTGTTTCAACGAAGTGCTGCATGGTGGCTCCTGGCAAGGTCATGAAGTGGGGCTTTCCGCGTAGATGGAGTTGAGTGTCTTTGCTTTCACTTCGCGCCGGCGCTGGTGCAGAAGGGGTTCTGTGTAGCCGTTCGGCTGCCTGTTTCCCTTAAGCACCAGATCGAGGGCGCACTGGTAGGCGATGCTCTCGGAGATGTTGGGTGCCATCGCACGATAGAGGGGATCGGCTGAATTTTGGGCGTCGACGACGGCCGCCATTTTCTGCATGCTCCCATGCACCTGTTGCTCCGTGATCACGCCATGGCGGAGCCAGTTCGCAATGTGTTGACTTGAGATGCGGAGGGTGGCCCTGTCCTCCATGAGTGCAACGTCGTGAATGTCCGGAACCTTGGAGCATCCAATTCCCTGGTCCACCCAGCGGACGACATATCCCAGCAAGGACTGCATATTGTTATCGAGCTCTTCCTGACGCTCTTCGGGCGACCAGTCCGGGTCAGTCTCAATAGGCACGGTAAGAATGCCTTCAAGCGTGCCCCGCCGTCCCTGGAGAGCTATCTCCCGCTGTCTCGCCGCGACGTCGACCCGATGATAATGAATGGCATGCAGTGTAGCCGCAGTGGGGGACGGTACCCAGGCAGTACTGGCACCTGCCATCGGGTGCCCAATCTTTTGCTCGAGCATTGCCGCCATGAGGTCAGGCATCGCCCACATGCCCTTGCCGATTTGGCCTCGGCCCGGCAAACCCATTTCAATTCCGATGTCGACGTTCTGATCCTCATACGACGAAATCCACTGCCGATTACGCAATTCGGCCTTGCGGGCGAAAGGTCCTGCCTCCATGGAGGTGTGGATCTCATCGCCGGAACGGTCAAGGAAGCCTGTATTGATGAAAACAAGGCGGTCCTCGGCCTCTGCTATGCAAGCCTTCAAGTTGACTGTAGTGCGGCGCTCCTCGTCCATCAGCCCGAGCTTAAGAGTGTTCGCTGGTAAGCCCAGCAACTCCTCTACACGGCCAAAAAGTTCCACCGTAAAAGCCACCTCGGCCGGGCCGTGCATCTTCGGCTTGACGATATAGATTGAGCCGGTTCGACTGTTGCGTCTTGAGTTCTGTGGGTCTATTCCGCCCAGGGCGGTCAGCGATGTGAGGACAGCATCCAGGATGCCTTCGCCTATCTCATTTCCGTCAGAATCAAGCACGGCGTCCGTGGTCATCAGATGGCCGACATTACGGACGAAAAGCACCGCCCGCCCGGCCAGAACTACCTCGCCTCCAGTGGGGGATGTGTAGCGCCGGTCATCCGCCAAACTGCGTACGACCTTGTCGCCGCCCTTTTCAAAGACGTCCTTCAGATCACCCCTGTTGAGGCCCAACCAGTTGCGGTAGCCAACGATCTTGTCCTCGGCATCGACGGCGGCAACCGAATCCTCAAAATCGACAATTGTGGTGATGGCGGCCTCTGCCAACACGTCAGCCACACCAGCGGAATCTGATGCTCCGACAACCGTGCTGCGATCGAAGACGACCTCGATGTGAAGGCCGTGGTGGCGGAAAACGATGGTTGACGGGGAATCGGCATGTCCTGTGTAGCCCACGAACTGCTCAGGACGTTGCAGACCGTTGCTTGAACCGTCGGAAAGGGTGACCGACAACATGCCGTTGTGTACCGCGTAACCGGTCGAGCCGGCATGGCTGCCTGCTGCCAGCGGGATGAATTCATTGAGTAGTCCACGAACATATGCGACGACCTCCTGGCCGCGTTGCGGATCATATCCAGGTGTAGCGCTCACCTCGCCCAGTGCATCTGTTCCGTATAGCGCGTCGTAAAGCGATCCCCACCGGGCATTAGCGGCATTGAGTGCGTAGCGAGCGTTGGTGACCGGCACAACCAGCTGGGGACCGGCAAGTTTCGCGATCTCATCATCCACGTTTGTGGTACGGACATGGGTGCCTTCCGGCGCCGGCATAAGGTATCCGATGTCCTCCAGAAACGTTTTGTACTGGATGGGGTCAAGCGGGAGCGCGTGCAGCTTATGCCACTCATCAATACGGTCCTGCAGCTCCTCACGTACTGCGAGCAGTTCCCTGTTTCGCGGTGTCAGATCCTTGACGATTCTTCCGAAGCCCTCCCAGAACTTTGCCGCGTCGATTCCGGTTCCAGGCAGTGCCTCGGATTCGACAAAGGCGTGGAGGGCTGGATCCAGCGCCAGGCCGCCGGCGTTGATGCGGTCATTGTGATGGCTCATGAGCGTGCCCCGTTGGTCATGCCGGGCGATGGTGTCGAGGCAAAAATAGTTCCGGGGTTCAGGATCCCGTCAGGATCCAGGGCCAGCTTCACACTGTGCGACATTTGGAGTAAGTCCTCACCAATCTGATTAACCAGCCACGGCCGCTTCAGACGCCCGACCCCATGCTCGCCCGTGATCGTCCCGTCCAATTCGATGGCAAGGTCCATGATTTCGCCATAGGCAAGGTAGGCGCGACTGCGCATATCTGCATCTTCCGGGTCAAATACAACGAGCGGATGGGTATTGCCGTCGCCGGCGTGGGCGATGAAGGCGATAACGACGTCGCGGTTCTTTGCTATTCGCTCAATACCGAGGACGAGTTCTCCCAGGCGGGGGATTGAAACTCCCACGTCCTCCAACAGCAGGGTGCCCAATCCTTCCACAGCGGGAATGGCAATACGCCGCGCGTGGGCGAAACGCTCGCCCTCCTCCTGGTCCGCAACCTCGAACGACTCAAAAGCGCCGTGGTTTTGAAAGGCGGCCAGCATCATTGCAGTCTCTGCCCCGCTGGGGCTCTGATCGTCTGAACGCGCAACAACCAGTGCTGCAGCGTGGCGGTGCAGCCCCATGGCCAGCACGTCCTCGACGGCGTTTATGGAAGTCCCGTCCATGTACTCAAGCATGGAGGGGCGGATGCTCGACGCGATGTCGAGGACTGCTTTTGCGGCCTGTTCGCTGCTGTAAAACCAGCCCACTACCGTACGTGCGGGTGGGGCGGCGGGCAAAAGCCGCAACGTGAGTTCAGTGATAATGCCAAGTGTCCCCTCGCTGCCCACGAAAAGCTTGAGCATGGATAGCCCCGCCACGTCCTTCAATCGTGGGCCCCCCAGCTTGACGGCCCTGCCGTCGGCGGTGACGACTTCCATGCCAAGGATGTAATCCGAGGTGACGCCGTACTTGACGCAGCAAAGGCCTCCGGCATTCGTGGCGGCATTGCCGCCGATCGTGCAAATCTCGTAGGAAGCAGGATCAGGCGGGTACCACAGCCCCTCTCGTGCAACTGCCGCTTTGACCTCCGCGTTGAAAAGGCCGGGTTGAACCACGGCGGTACGGGTAACGGCGTCGATATTAATGGACCGCATCCGTTCAGTGCTGAGCACAATGCCGTCCTCCACTGCGGTAGCTCCTCCAGACAGCCCCGTACCGGCACCTCGAGGTACTACCGGGATCCGATGCTTGGCCGCCCATCGCATAACTGACTGCACATGCGCAGTCGTCAAAGGAAGCACCACAGCCATGGGCACGGCAGCGTCGGGATCGAGTGCCCGGTCACGCCGGTAGGGCTCCATGGCTGCGCGATCAGTGATCAGTGCATCCGCCGGCAGTATCAGCGCCAGTTCGTCAAGGAGTGGACTGGGGGAAATCCGTTCTTTGTCGGCTGCTGCGGATACGTCACCAGCCACGGCCCTTACCGAAATTTTCGCTATGTCTGACATGTGGTGCCACTCCTGTGAGGTCAAAGTTTGGTCTACGGAGAACATCTCCGCCAGAAAGGCTCGGACTATGGCGTTTCCTGTACCGTCGTAGCTTTCAGTAAAACATGCATTGCTGTCACGGACAACCGGTTGCCGCACCTGACTGCCGCAAACCCTTCTTCCTAGCCAAGCCCCGCGCCGGCCCTTTCGGGAGCAGTGCTGACTCATAGCAGCGGTTGACGTCAGCCCTGGCAACCGGTTGACACTGCCGACGCTGCGCACCTACGCTAGCCCATAGAACCTTCCTAGCCAGGGCTCGGATGTCATCAGAGCGGGCACACAGAGTAGACCCCGAGCATAAGGAGCTCCCATGCCGAAATCTGCATTCCCCACCTCCAGGATTGGCGCCAAAGGCGCCGTATCTTCCCTGGCCTTGACTGGGTCAGGTGGCCAGGCATGACCGGAGCTTTCAACGTAGTCGTTGAGCGAAGGGCGGAGTCTGAACCATCGTTGGACACCATCGTCTTTGTGAATTCCCTCGCCACCGGAACGCAGATGTGGGATGCGGTGGTTGCCGAGCTGCCGCCGTCTTTCGACGTAGTCCGCTTCGATCAAAGGGACCGGGGTGGTCCACTCGGGCACCGGCCGTTCGATCTTGACGATCTGGTCGAGGATCTGTTTGATGTTTTGGACGGCGCGGGCATCAGCAAGGCTCATGTGGCCGGGGTGTCCCTTGGTGGAATGGTCGCCCTTGGTGCTGCTGCTTATAGGCCGGAGCGGATTCAGTCTGTTACCGCGATGTGCTGTGCAGCGCGCTTTCGACGCGATGTATGGATAGAGCGGGGCCGGTTGGTGCGGGCCCAAGGAGTCGTACCATTGGTGCCCCAAATCATCGACCGATGGTTCACCGCCGATTTCCAGCAAAAAAACCCAGACGTCGTCCGGCAGTACAGGCAGATGCTCGAGTCTACGGATCCTGTCGGGTATGCCAACGCATGCGATCTCCTGGCTGAAGCGGACGTGCGTGAGGATTTACCGACAATACAGGCTCCGGTCCTGGTCATAAGCGGGGAGAGCGACAGCGCCAATCCCATTGAAGATCAGAAACTGATCGCGCAAAGCGCGCCCAAAGCACGGCATGAAATCCTCAGCAGAACCGCGCATCTTGCACCTGTGGCGGAGCCGGCACACATTGCCCGGCTCGTCGCGGATCACGCCCAATACAGTAGCCAACGACGAAAACGATGACATCAATGCCCGAATCGGGACCACTGCAACAAAGCGAGGGCTCCCGGCCTCAAGGCGGAGCAGCCCCCTCGGGGACTGCAGCCAGATCGCCAAGGGGGACTACGTAGAAGTCAAAGTGGGCCCTGTTGTCCACCTGACGGGACATGTTGTAGACGTTCAACCGTCAATGGATCTCTTCTGGGTTATAACGTCCGATGGAACTCGGAAAATAGTGGAGCTCGCGGAGTTTGACGTCTATCTTACGGCCTGAAGTGACGCTGTGCTCTGCCTTGCGGAAGGAAGACATCGTGGCCTTCTTGACAGCCAGCACCTCTATTGGCGAATGGCTTACTCATCCCCTTGGGGGAGAGGTGGTCAGGAGTTTGCTGGCCCAAACAGGCACTTCAGAGTGTTCCCTGGAGCCACTCCAGGCATTGCCCCTACAGCAGCTGGTTGTTCTCAGCCGGGGCAAGATTCCCCCGTCTGTCATTGAGGACATCGTTGTAAACGTAAATGGCGGGCAGGCGCCGGAGCCTGGGCCGCATCCTGGCTGACAGGAACAGGTTCCGGCACAACGTTTCTTCGGAAATTTCGCCGTCGTCTCACATGGTGAGATCAGGGGGAGCCCGCCGCTGCCGCTAGAGAAGCCGGCCGCTGGACCCACGCACCACCAGCTCAGTATCGATGTAGCGAGTCGAAGGAGTCTCTCCGGGCTCTTTGAGTGTGCGCAGCAACACGGTGGCCGCTTCGATTCCACAGTTTTCCATCGGCGCGCGGACAGTGGTAAGCCCGGGTGTCGTGAAGTCCGCTCCGAAGATATCGTCGAATCCTATGATGCTGATTTGATCCGGGACTGCATAGGCCGCGGCCTGCAGTTCTTGCATGAGACCTATTGCCAGAAGGTCGTTATACGCAATCACGGCCGAGGCGCCGCTGCCGACAATGAGGCGGGCCGTGACCCGGCCTCCCTTGACAGTCGGACTGTCGGACTCGATTTTTACCGCTTCAATGCGTGACCACTCGCAAGCCTGTTGAATGCCGCTCCAGCGCTGGCTCGACATCCAGGAGGCCGTGGGGCCTGAAATGAAGACTATTTTTTTATGCCCATGGCCGGCGAGGTGACGGATGGCTTCACCAATGCCCTTGTTGACATCAGGGACGACGCAGGCGATGCCTTGTACGTCGCGGTTTACGACCACAACTGGTTTCTCCTTCGCAAGATCGCGGATGTGGTCATCGTCCATTCGCGGACTGGCCAGGATTAGACCGTCGACGCTTGCAAGCATCCGTTGGGCCGCAGCAAGTTCCTGTTCCGGCGATTCGGCTGATTCGGCAAGAATAAGGGAATAGTCACGGAATGCCGCTGTAGATTCTGCACCCCGTATGGTTCCGAAAAATGTTGGATTCGTAATGTCGGCAACAATCAAGCCCAACGTGTTTGTTCGTCCTGTCGGAAGGGCCCGGGCGAACGGGTTAACTTGATAGTTGAGTTCGGCGGCGGCTTCCTCAATAAGCTGCCTCGTCCCCGCACTGACCCGACCGGGCTTGCTGAGCGCCCTGGAAACGGTGGATGGGTTCACTCCTGCCAGCTTCGCAATATCGTAAATCGTGGCGTTGGTCCTGCCGGTCGCACGGGCCTCAACTTTGTACGGCGCAGCGCCGGCCACAACCTCAGCGTCGGAGGCTGGAAGATTAGTCATAGACCTCATGGTAACTGCCGGGTCGCAAAAAAACATCCATCCGGTTGCCAGAATCACACAAGATAGCCGCTCGTTGTCTGAGCGGGCGTTTCAAGGCCTTGGAGACATCCCGGACCGTGGTATCTCCAAAAACGGAAGGATGAATGTATCTAAATTGGCAACCGGTTGACATGGAGTGCCGAACACCGGACTATTGACCTATGTCATCGTCGCTTGCCGCCAACCCAGACAGGCTCCTGCCCGCGGATCCAGGAACGCGCAGCATCGCGCGGGACCTCCTCCAGCGCGTCCAGGACCTCCCCATCATTTCTCCGCACGGGCACGTTGATGCCGCGGTGATCGAGCAGAACACGCCCTTCCCTGACCCGGCCGCGCTGCTGGTCAGCCCGGACCACTACGTCACCCGGCTGATCCACGCCAGTGGCGTCCCGCTGGACCGGCTCATGGAATCCGATACTCACCGGCCGGAAAGCCGGTCGGTGTGGCGCGAATTCTGTAAGGCGTGGCCCTTGTTCGATGGCACAGCCTCCGGATATTGGCTCCGGACCCAGTTCCGCAGCGTCTTTGGCCTCGCGGGGGAGCTGAGCGCGGAAACATCCGATGCCAGCTATGATGCAATCTCGGCAAAGCTGCAGGAGCCAGGCTTCCGGCCCCGGGAGATGTTCAAGGACTTCAACATCGAGGTCCTGGCCACCACGGACGATCCCCTGGACGCTCTTGGGAGCCACAAGGCAATTGCCGAGGACCCGTCCTTCCATGGACGCGTCCTGCCTTCATTCCGGCCGGACGCCTATCTCAACATTGCCGACCCCGCGTGGTCGGAGAACGTGGACCGGCTCATTGCGGCAGCGGGCGACGGCGGCACGGGCTATGGTGCCTACCTCACCGCTTTGGAGAACCGGCGTCGTTATTTTGTAGAACATGGCGCAGTTTCCGCCGACCACGGAGTCATCACCCCGGCCACCCTGAAGCTCGATGCAGCAGACGCCGCGAGGCTGTTTGACCGCGCCCGCTCAGGCACGGCCACTGCCCAGGACCGCGACAACTTCGAAGCGCACATGATGTACCAGATGGCGCGGATGTCGGTGGAGGACGGCCTGGTGATGACCATCCACCCAGGCTCGTACCGCAACCACCACGAGCCCACGTTCAACAGCTTCGGCGCGGACACCGGGCACGACATTCCGTTCGCGATTAACTACACGGAGGCCATCCGCCCGGTCCTGCAGGACTTCGGCACCGCCAAGGACTTCCACCTGGTGCTGTTCACTCTGGACGAGACCGTCTTCTCCCGCGAACTCGCGCCCCTGGCCGGCTTCTACCCGTCCGTCTACCTGGGCGCGCCCTGGTGGTTCCTTGACGCACCGGATGCCATGCTGCGGTTCCGCTCTGCCGTCACGGAGACTGCCGGCTTCTCCCGTTCCTCCGGTTTTATCGACGACACCCGGGCCTTCTGCTCCATCCCGGCCCGGCACGACGCCTCCCGCCGGATCGAGGCCTCCTTCCTTGCCCGGCTGGTGGCTGAACACCGGGTCAGCGAGGACCGCGCACACGAACTGATTGTGGACATTGTGGATGGCGCACCCCGACGGGTCTTCAAGCTGTGAACACCGGTCTACACAAGCAAACACAGACCGCCGTCGAGCTTCCGCGGCTCAATCGGACGTTCTGGGCCGCCCCCAAGGCACCGGTGCGGATAATCCACCTGGGCCTGGGCGCCTTCCACCGTTCCCATCAGGCCTGGTACACCCAGCAGGCCAGCGACGCCGCGGGTTGGGGCATCGCCGCCTTCACCGGCCGCCGCCCGGATGCCGCACTTGCACTGGCAGAGCAGGACGGCCTGTTTACCTTGGTGGAACGCGCCGATTCCACTGACTCCTTCGCTGTCATCGGAAGCATCGTAGAAGCGGTGGACGGCGCGGACGTGGCCAGGCTCGCCGCGCTGCTGGCATCACCTGACATCGCCGTGGTCACCTTGACCATTACCGAAGCGGCCTATTTGGCTGACTCCCACCGCGGCTTCAACAGTAACGCTCCAGAAGTGGCCGCGGATCTGGCCATCCTTCGACGCGACGGCGATCCCACGACCCCGCTGGGCAGGCTGGTACTGGGCCTCTCCGCCCGACGGGCAGCCGGAGGCGGTCCGCTGGCCGTTGTCTGCTGTGACAACCTCTCCAACAACGGTGCCGTGGCCCGCAATGCCGTAGTGGGCATGGCCGAAGCCTGGGATCCGGGCCTGGCCGCGTGGATCAGCACCAACACGAGTTTTGTCAGTACATCAGTGGACCGCATTACGCCACGCACCACGGCTGCGGACGTCGCTGCGGTGGAAGCTTCCTGCGGTTACCGGGATACGTCCCCGGTGGTGGCCGAACCCTTCGCCAGCTGGGTCCTCAGCGGGGACTTTCCCGCGGGCCGGCCTCGGTGGGAGGACGCCGGAGCCTTGTTCGTGGCGGATATCGAACCGTTCGAAAATCGAAAGCTGTGGCTGTTGAACGGCGCCCATTCGCTCCTGGCCTATGCCGGCCAGCTGCGGGGGAATCGAACGGTGGCGCAGGCCCTGGCGGACCCTGCATGCCGCCACGCAGTGGAGGCCTTCTGGGACGAAGCCGAGGCCAACCTGCCCGCCAAGGACCTCGCGATTGGCGCTTATCGGGAGGCGCTGTTGGCCCGTTTCGGCAACGCACGCATTGCCCACAAGCTGTCGCAGATAGCAATGGATGGCACCACGAAGCTACGGATGCGGGCCGTTCCTTTGTTGCGTGCGGAGCGGGCCGCAGGCAGGCCCGGCAGTGGGGCCGCGGTCATGATCGCGGCATGGATGGACTGCACGTCCCGGTTGCCTCCCGCCCAGGACCCGCTGGCCGCGGAAGTGGCCGCAGCAAACACCTTGGCTGGGCCTTCGCGCATCCGTGCCCTGCTGGAACTGCTGGATGTCGGACTGGCCGCAGATGCCGCCGTCGTGGAGCTAATAGAAAGCCACACCGGCACCTTTGCAGAAGCACTCACAACTACTGAAACCCCTTAACTGCCCAACCCCGCCTGGAAGGACCCAGCTGTGAAAATCATTGCCGCGGAAGTGTTCGTGACAAGTCCCTCGCGAAACTTTGTGACCCTGCGCATCACCACCGAGGACGGTGTCACCGGTATCGGCGATGCCACCCTGAACGGCCGCGAGCTGGCCGTGGCCGCTTACCTGAAGGAACACGTCGCGCAGCTGCTGATCGGCAAGGACCCGCACCGGATCGAGGACACCTGGCAGTTCCTGTACCGCTCCTCGTACTGGCGCCGCGGCCCCGTGACCATGGCGGCGATCGCCGCCGTGGACATGGCACTTTGGGACATCAAAGGCAAAATGGCGGGCATGCCCGTCTACCAGCTGCTGGGCGGGGCGTCACGGAACGGGCTGCGCGCCTATGGCCACGCCTCGGGCGCGGACATCCCCTCCCTCTTCGACTCCGTCAGGGAGCACCTGGAACTCGGTTATAAGTCCATTCGGATCCAGACGGCCGTTCCGGGGATCAAAGCCGTGTACGGCGTGGCTGCCCAGGCCCAGGCTTCGGGGGAGCGGTACGACTACGAGCCCGCCGGCCGCGGCGCGTTCCCATTGGAGGAGGACTGGGACACCCGGGCATATCTCCGGCACTTGCCTTCTGTATTCGAGGCGGTCAGGAACGAGTTCGGCCCGGAGATCCCGCTGCTGCACGATGGCCACCACCGGATGACTCCGATCCAGGCGGCCAAGCTGGGCAAGGCGCTGGAACCGTATGACCTGTTCTGGCTCGAGGACTGCACTCCGGCCGAGAACCAGGAAGGCCTGCGCCTGGTCCGCCAGCACACCACCACGCCCTTGGCCATCGGTGAAATCTTCAACACCGTGTGGGACTACCAGACCCTCATCAAAGAACAGCTGATCGACTACGTCCGCGCCGCCTCCACACACTTCGGCGGCATCTCACCGCTGAAGAAGGTCATGGACTTCGCCGCCCAATACCAGATCAAGTCCGGCTTCCACGGCCCCACCGACATCTCCCCCGTGGGCTTCGCCGCGCAGCTGCACGTGGGCCTGGCCATCCACAACTACGGCATCCAGGAATACATGCAGCACTCGGACCGGACCAACGAGGTCTTCGAGCAGTCCATGACCTTCGTGGACGGTTACCTGCACCCCGGGGACAATCCCGGCATCGGCGTCGAATTCAACGAAGAAGCCGCAGCCGCCTACCCCTACCAGCAGGCCTACCTGCCCTACAACCGCCTCGTCGACGGCACCGTCCATGACTGGTAACCACGAATCCGCGGTGCCCGCCCATATCGTAGTGATGGGCGTGACCAGCTGCGGCAAAAGCACAGTGGGTGCCGCCATCGCTGCCCGCCTGGGAGCAGAGTTCGTCGACGGGGACTCGCTGCACCCCCAGTCCAACATTGACAAGATGGCCTCCGGAACTCCATTGGATGACGGCGATCGTGCGCCCTGGCTCGCCGAAATCGGCAGGCGCTTCTCGTCGTCGGAGACCGGGTTGGTGATCGCATGCAGCGCACTCAAACGCAGCTACCGCAATATCATCCGCAACGGCGACTCCACAGTGAGGTTCCTCCATCTGAACGGCTCACGGGACCTGCTCGCCAGCCGGATGGCTGCGCGGCCGGACCACTTTATGCCCCTGTCGCTTCTGGACTCGCAGCTGGAGACGCTGGAGGACCTCGAGGCCGATGAGGCGGGGGTGGTGGTGGACATCGACACGCCCGTCGAGCAGATCGTGGAATTCACTCTAGCCTCGCTCGTGGACGCCCGCGCACAACCGACGGCCATGCGCCGGACTTCATTGGACGACCCACATACTTCCATCAGCATTGGAGAACCATCATGAGCAACGTTGCAGTTATCGGACTCGGAATCATGGGCCTGCCCATGGCCATCAACCTGGCCAAGGCCGGGCACGCGGTCACGGGCTTCAACCGCAGCCAGGACAAGATCGACAAGCTTGTCTCGGAAGGCGGCAAGGGCGCCACGAGCATCGCGGACGCCGTGAAGGATGCCGACGTCGTCATCACCATGGTGCCGGACTCCCCGGATGTCGAGGGTGTGGTCAGCGGCCCGGACGGCGTCTTCGCCAACGCGAAGCAGGGCACGTTGTGGATTGACGCGTCCAGCATCCGCCCCGACGTCGCCAAGCGCCTCTCCGACGAAGCCCGCGAAGCCGGCCTCCGTCCCTTGGACGCCCCGGTGTCCGGCGGCGAACAGGGCGCCATCGACGCCGTCCTGTCCATCATGGTCGGCGGCGACAAAGACGACTTCGAGGCAGCCCAGGACGTCCTCAATGCCGTGGGCAAAACCATCGTCCACGTCGGCCCCTCCGGCTCAGGCCAGACCGTCAAGGCAGCCAACCAGCTGATCGTCGCCGTCAACATCCAGGTCCTCGGCGAGGCGATCGCCTTCCTCGAGGCCTACGGCGTGGACACCGACGCCGCCCTCAAGGTCCTCGGCGGCGGCCTGGCCGGCTCCAAGGTCCTGGACCAGAAGGGCCAGAAGATGCTGGACCGCAACTTCGACCCCGGCTTCCGCCTCGCCCTCCACCACAAGGACCTCGGCATCGTCACCTCGGCCGCCCGCGAAGCCAACGTCGCCGTCCCCCTCGGCGCCGTCGTCGCACAACTCGTCGCCGCCACCGTCAACCAGGGCGACGGCGGACTGGACCACTCAGGACTCTTCAAGCAGGTCCTCAAACTCAGCGGCCGCGAGTAACCAGCAAATGCTCACGTTAGATTGCCGTCGAGGTTGGGGATAAAGGGCTGGTCATGACAGCCAATGTGACAGCAGCTCTTGTGTACGAACTACTAGGCGTCCAACGTGCACTGCGCCGCATTGATACGGCCAGCTTGCGTGGAGAAGGACTTGGAGTAGCCCTGCATTTCGTGCTTCGGTCCATCAGTGACGGGGAATGCAGGGCTACGCAGCTTGCCGGCCGGCTCGGCGTCGGAGCGCCAGTCCTCAGCCGGCAGATCGCCGAGTTGGAGGTTCAAGGTTTTGTGGTCCGAAGGAAGGACCCAAATGACGGCCGTGCTCATCTTCTCGCACTGACGCCGGCGGGCAAGGACAAACTCCGGTATGAGCAAACACAGCGATCGGCGCTCTTCCAGGAGTGCCTCGGAGAATGGAGCGACAGCGACGCCGCCGATGCAGCGAAGGCACTCCGCCAGCTCACAGAATCCCTAATGAAATCGGCCTGATGAAACACCATGACTGAAAAAGCCCCTGTGGGCGTGCAGGCCGTCAGACGCGTCTTTGAACTGTTGGAACTGATTGAAGACGCCGGGGGAGCCGCCACGCTCAGCGAACTCTCCTCGGCCACAAGTGTCCCCCCACCAACGATCCACCGCCACCTGCGCACCTTGGTCACCCTTGGCTGTATCCGACAGCTCCCTGACCGTCGCTACGTATTGGGTCCCAGGCTGATCACATTCGGGGAGGGAGCAAGCAAACAACTGGGTGCGCTGGCCCTACCGCAACTCCATACCCTGGTGGATCAGCTGGGGGAGACGGCCAAGATGGCGGTGCTTGAGTCGGACATGGTGGTTTACGTGGCCCAGGTACCCTCTCTGCATTCCATGCGCACGTCTACGGAAGTGGGCCATCGCGCCCACACTCACACGACCGGAATAGGCAAAGCCATCCTGGCCCAACTGAGTGAAGATTCAGTCCGGCAAATACTGATGCGAACAGGCATGCCTGCCCAGACAACAAGAAGCATCAGCGAAGCCCGTGCACTCTTGGCGGACCTCAAGCTCATCCGGGAACGAGGGTTTTCGGTGGACGAGCAAGAGCAAGAGATCGGTGTCCGGTGCTTTGCGGTTGCGGTCCCTGACGCACCTACACCCACAGCCATTTCAGTCTCTGGGCCTGTTTCCCGGCTGGACGAGCACTTCGCCAGCAGAGCGGTGCCCATCCTTAACAGAGCTGCCCAAACCATCTCGGAGGAGCTTCAGGGGTAACCGTACGGGCTCCCGTCCACACCGCGCTGAGTACCTTCCACGTGCACCGATAGCACGTGGCACTTGTGACGTGTCGAATTTTCATCTAGGAGTTTCATTGAGTATCAAGAGCGTCGACGTTGAACAAGCAGGCGGAAAAGTTCGGAGACATGCGTCTTTGGTCGCAGTCCTTGCCTTCGCTGGCTTGGGCGGGTCGTTCATGCAGACCATCCTCATTCCGATCCAGTCGAAGTTGCCCGAAATGCTGGAGGCAGGCAGAGATGACACCGCTTGGGTCATCACCGTGACGCTCTTGGTGTCAGCCATTTGCACCCCTGTCTCGGGAAAGCTGGGGGATATGTATGGCAAGCGGCGCGTTTCCATCATTTTGCTCTCGCTCCTGGTGGTTGGGTCAGTCGTCTGTGCGTTCTCGCCGTCGGTTCTGCCCCTGATTGTTGGGCGGGCGCTGCAGGGGATGGGAACGGGTGTCATACCCCTGGGCATTGCCATTTTGAGAGATGAGCTTCCTCCAGAAAAACTTGGGGGAGCAATCGCCCTTGTAAGCGCCACCTTGGGCGTTGGCGGTGCCCTGGGTCTTCCAGTCAGTGCGCTGGTGACGGAGTACTTTGACTGGCATACGCTCTTCTGGGTCTCTGCTGGAATTGGCGCAGTCGCTGTGGCGTTGTATTTCCTCGTTGTTCCAGCCGGGGAATCCCGCAATCAGGGGCGGTTCGACTATTGGGGTGCCGTCGGACTCGCCATCGGGTTGGTGGGCTTGCTGCTTGCCCTTTCGCGGGGGAACACCTGGGGCTGGCTGAGCGCCCCAACTCTGGTGTCATCGTTGATCGGAATTCTCTCGCTGCTGGTTTGGGGATGGTACGAGCTCCGGAGACAGAACCCATTGCTTGACCTTCGTGTGAGCCGCAAAGGGCCTGTCCTGATGACAAACCTGGCGTCGGTCGCCATGGGATTTGCTCTGTTTTCATCCAGTATCGTGTTTCCGCAATTGCTGCAGTTGCCGGAATCTTCCGGCGGGCTCGGATTGAACATTGTGGATGCAAGCTTGATCCTCGTCCCGTCAGGCTTGGCGATGCTGGCCATGGCACCAATTGCGGGGCGCTTAGTCCGGCGCGTAGGCCCGAAGCTGCTCCTTGTCGCCGGGGCAACCATCATTGCACTCGCTTATCTCTCCGCTGTGCTCGTGCAGCCAAACATTTGGCTTGTGCTGGTCGTCAACATGATGATCGGAATTGGCATCGGTCTGGGCTACGCGGCAATGCCGACCCTGATCATGCTCGCTGTTCCAGTGGGAGAGACCGGGGCAGCAAATGGATTGAATACCCTGATGCGTGCATTGGGAACAAGCATTGCTGCTGCTGTGGTGGCAGCGGTTCTTGCTGGCTCCGCCGGGGCTGCAGGAGGCACTGGCGCACCGACTGGATCCGGCTTTTTTCTGGCACTTGTCCTCGGGCTGGCTGCAGCTGTGGTTTGCGGAGTCCTGGCCTCGTTCATTCCGAAACCGCGGGTAGTGTGACAGGAGGGGAAACAGACCCGCTCTTGGCCACGTTCCCAAGCCATGCTCGTCCATCGCCGCGGACAGGTGCGGCAGTGCCGTGCCTGTGTACCCGATGCGCCGTTCGTCGTCCGCCGTGGCGATGCCGTTTTCGGTGACAAGGATCGGCACCCCGCCGGCAACTTCCCAAGTATGGCGCACGGCAATGCGAAGCGCGTCGGGCCGGTAAGCAGTTCCAACAAACGTGTTGTCAGGATGAGGCGGGTGGGGCACGATGCCGTCGGCGGTGACGTTCTGGCTGCTGTGGGACTGGACGCCGATGAAATCGTCGCCGCGGGCGGCTTCAAGGTACAGGTCTTCCCGGACAAACTGCTGCCTGCCCAACGTGTCCTCGCAGCCCGGCAAAGCTACCGGCGCTGGTTCGCCACAGTCCATTCCAATGCGGCGCCGGTCCGCTCCCTCAAGAGACCGCGGACGGCGTGATGCGCCTCGACAAGCCGGTAACCGACCTCAGGGTCAGGGGCGGGCAGGACTGGGCGGGCATCATCGTCGACGGTGGGGCTGAGCCACTTCTTGTCGGTCTGCTGTTCAGCTGCACGGCTCATCGTCGTCATTAACGTTCCATGCGTCGGTAGTGGGCCAGTGCGGCGCTGGAGAAGGTGGCGGGGAGAGGGCTCGATGCGCGTCCACTCGGCCCCGAACCGGTAGGCGTTGAGGCCGGCGTCGAACAGCAGTTGCATGCCCTCCGCGTAGCGGTGATAGCCTCACCGGTCATCGACGACCTTGACGTGCCATGTGGCGTGCGCCGCGGAGGCCGAACACGACTGCGGGCCCAATAGTCGAGCCCGGGCCTGGATACGTCCGTCCCATGACGGAGGCGGAGTTGTTGCCGGCCGAGTAGAGGCCCGGGATGACCGTGCCGTCCTCGCGCAACGCCCGGGCCTCTGTGTCGGTGACGACGCCGCCCTTCGTCCCAAGGTCTCCGATCACCACTTTGAACGCGGTGAACGGACCCTTTTCCAGCGGACCGAGGCAGGCGTTGGGGTGGACCGTCGGGTCGCCGTAGTAACGGTCATAGGCCGAGTTGCCGCGGCCAAAGTCGCCGTCGACCCCTGCCCTTGCGAAGCCGTTGAACCGGTGGATGGACGCCTCCAGGCGGGCAGGATCCATCTCGAGCTTTGCGGCGAGCCCGGTGATTGTGTCCGACTTGACCATGATCCCCGCCTCCCTCATGGCCTTGCTGTTCTTCGGGTCGATCGCGAAGGTGCGCAGGTAGCGGCGGGCGTGCCGGGCGTCGCCCACCAGCCAATAGGGGCCGTCCTTGTCGTGTTCGAGCATGTGGTGGCCGAGGTCGACGTAGGACTCGGACTCGTTGGCGAACCGGTCACCCTTGGCATCGAGGATGACCGAGTAGGGCAGGGAACGCTCACCCACGATAAACGCGGGGCCGTGGCCAGGCGCTGCGGCGACCGATCCGCCCCACCAGGCGTCGTCCATGAGCTCAAGTGCGGCGCCGTTGTCCTGCGCAATTTCGATGGGGCGCCCCAGGTTGCCCGGAGCACCAGACGGGGCGCCATCGATTCCGTGGTGCTTCTGGCGGAGGTCCTTGTTATGGTCGAAGCCGCCGCCGGCCAGCATTACGCCACGCGCCGCGCCAATGGTCATTGGTTCGCCGTCGCGGATTATCCGCACCCCTGCGACACGGCTGTCCTCGACGATGAGTTCCTGCAGCGGGGCGTTCAGCCACAGGTCAGCACCCTGCTTCTGGACCACGACGTCGAGGAACGCAGCGGCGAATCCGGCGCCGATGCCGGCAAGCTTCTTGCCGGTGACTGCCCCGCCGAGGGCGCGGAAGACGAGCTGCGCCCCGCGAATGAACCCGGAGGGTGTTGACCAGGCCCGACCCAGAAGCCAAATGTCGTCGGTCTTTACCGGCAACGCGACGGGCGCCTGGCACGTCTTCCACCAACCGCCGATCTTCTTGATATCGAACGGCTTCACCTCCAGGCCGCGGCCGATCTTGCCGCCTGGGAGCTCGGGGTAGTAGTCGGGGTAGTCCGCCGCGCGCACGAATGTCACGCCGTACTTCTCGGCGGTGGTGACGAAGTCGCCGACGCCGTCAACGAAAGCCTCTTTCCGGGCCCGCGTTGTGGCCCGGCCCTCCTCGCCGACTGTCGCCTCGAGGTAGGTCAACGCCTCGCCGCGTGAGTCGCCGGCGCGGTCACGCTGCATCAGCGGGTTATTGGGCATCCACATGCCGCCCCCGGACATGGCGGTGTTGCCGCCCCACTTTTCGGTGCTCTCCAGCAGGAGGACCCGAAGGCCCTCATCGGCGGCGCCCATGGCTGTGGCGAGTCCCGCGGCACCTGTGCCGACGACGACGACGTCATAGCTATGGTCAAAAGGCTTTGACTCTGACATGGTTTGCTCCTTCAGTTCATGGGCGCCGGTTCCGCTTGTGGCCCGGGACAAGCTTTGGACACGGACGACGACGGAACCTCCCGCCGTCGTCCGCTTCGGTTCATTACAGGGCTGACCAGCCGCCGTCGGAGGCGAGGATGGCGCCGTTGACGTTGGTGCCGTCGTCGCTGAGCAGGAAGGTGATGGATGCAGCGAGCTGCGCGGCTGTTGCCGGGGTGGGGATGTTGGCCTGCATCAGCGGGCCAAGGCGTTCTGCGGCCATCTGGGATCCGAAGTTCGCAACGATGCCTGTGATGGTGGGGCCGGGAGCCACTGCGTTGAAGCGAAGCCCCTTGGGTCCGTAAATCACTGCTGAGTTCTTGGTGAGGCCGACGACGGCGTGCTTGGAGGCCGTGTAGGCGGCGCCGGCGGCCGAGCCGCGGATCCCGGCCTCGGAGGATACGTTGACCACCGAGCCTGTGCCGGCGTCGAGCATGAGGGGAACAACGGCGCGGGTGAGGCGCATGAGTGCGGTGACGTTGATCCGGAAGACACGGTCCCAGAGTTCGTCGTCCACCTCGTGGATGGGGGCGAAATTATCCATGATCCCGGCGACGTTGGCCAGGGCGTCGACGCGCCCTCCGGCGGCAGCAATGATTGCGGCGACGGTTTCTTCGGTGGAGATGTCGCCGGCCACAGGCACCAGGTCCAGGCCCGTGTTATCTTCCACCACGGCGTCGAGGCGTTCCTTGCTGATGTCAGCGGCGATGACCTTGCCACCCTCCTTCGCGATGCGCAGGGCAGTTGCCTGCCCAATACCGGACGCTGCTCCGGTGACGATGACGGTTTTCCCTGCAAAGCGGTTGTTCGTAATGGCTTCTTGCCATGTGACTTCGTTGCCCATGATGTCCTTCCAGACGGTGATATGGATTCGGCGATGGCCTGTGCCACTCACTTTATGACACTCTGTGTCATTATGAAAGGGTGAATACTAATGGGATGCCTTCGGATAACTTGGTCACCCCCACCCGCGCCCCGGGGCGGCCTGTGAGTATCGACCCTGAAGCCGTGGCGGCCATCGCGCTTAGCATTTTTGCTGAGCACGGGTATGAGCGAACCTCCATGGAAGACATCGCCCGCGAGGCGGGGGTCGGGCGCAAAACCCTATACCGCCATTTCGCCAACAAGGCGGACTTGGTCTGGGGCGGGATGGGACCGGCGATCCAGGCCTCCGTGCCTCTATTGGACGCGCCTCCAGCGCCTAATGCGAAACCCCAGGAGATCCTGGATGGACTTCGTGATGCGCTGATTGCCGGTGTTGACGCACTCCCGGACCTCGCGGTTACCCGCGGACGACTGCGGCTGATCGCGGAACATCCGGAACTCATGAGCCGAAGTTACGAATTCCTGGGGGCGCAGCGTGATCGGACGCGTTCCTATCTGACTGCACGCGGTGTCTCCGAGACAACAGCGCGATATTTTTGCGCTGCCCTTATTGGCGCATCCTTTGAAGCCTGGCTGCAGTGGGCCGTCGGCCAGGATCCGGCACCCACCGCCCATCTCCAGGCAGCACTGGCGGTCCTGCATCTGGATCGGGCCTGAGTTATCTTCTTTGACCTGACCTCATGAGGCAGGAGATTCTCGGGTGGCCCAAAAGGAACCCGAGAATACTCCGGCCCCATGTGGGCTAGATGGTCATACGGGTGTAATCGTCACGACTTGAAAGAGATTGAGCGTTGGAAGGTCGAACACCAAGTCATTTCCTTCGTTGCGCTGTGAAAGGGAAGCACCTCCAACCAGCGCATGGGCTGCGACCTTTGCCCCAGCTTGTCCGATCAGTCGCAGGTGGCCTCCGGAAATGGGAATGTGAGGACGATACGACCGGCGGCGAGCTCCGCTGTGGTTGATCAAGTGAACGACCGTGCTCTTCCCGCTTTGCCCCAATATCATCTCCACTGACTCGTGAATGTCTGTAGTAACGCTTGGCTGCCACATGGAGCGCACCAGGTTGATGATGTGGTCCCGTGATTCTGATTTAACGAATTCACGGTAGGACCGGCCAACTGTCCACGGAACATGCAGGACACTACCGCGGCCATAGGTGGCGCGAACGGCGCCAGGGTCACCGCTCATCACATGGCCATAACACAGTTCTGGAGGCCCAAATGGGGCCCGGGGAAGGACAGCCCCGACTTTGAGCGCCCCTGGTTTCCAGGCAAACCGCTGATAGCGCCCGAAAACAGGAATTAGTGGCCCGGCGTAGTGGTACTCATCGATCCGGGGCTGTGGGGACTCGGTGACAAACGTTGAGCGCAGATCGTTCCCCTCAAGTACCGGCACCAACGCCTGGAGGGCAGGGGCACTGGCCAACTCCACGGAGCCGGCGTGGCTTAGCCCTGAGGACCCGGTCATGAGGAGAGCGCCCCCTCCCTTCACGTACTCGTCGACAGCGCCGGAACCGTCTCGGAGTGTCCCAATGTCAGGCAAAACCACGAGGCGATACCTGGCGAGAGAACCATTTTCAGCAAGGGTGCTCACCCGATCGACCGGTACTATATCGAACGGAATATGCCCTTCCTGAAGTGCGAGATAAAAGCCCCGGAACTCTTCCAGTGCGCTCCAGTAGTACCCTCGGGGGGCGGAACCATGGTCCGGTCTTACCAGTGCTACATCGGCTGCTGGGCGGAGCCCAGCGTAGAGCTGCCGGTTTCGCGCCCGAAACTGCATCACATCGCGCCCGACGGAGATGGCTGGTTCCATGGGCAAACGCCCGGGAGCCCCGAAGAAGTAGGCTGAGGGATTCCCGCCTCGAGCGGTCGCCTGAACGAGATACTGTGCAAAATGCTCTGGCTCCTCATTGGCTAGCCGATAGGGGTTGTCGACAAAGGCGACGCAGTTCACCATCAATGCAGAACCAGGGCGCGATGAAACGTGGGCACTGACCGCCTCTGCAACGGCGTGGGGCCACAGTTCGTTGCCAGGCATTGCCTTGTAGTGATTGTTACCCTCGACGTATTCGATAGGGGCGCCTCGGCGGAGTATTACGCCCACGTCCTCGTTTCGATCAGCGACATAGTCGACGATCCTCGTCGTCAGCTGTGTCAGCGTGGCGGCGGTGTACTGCCGATACATGCCGAAGGTGGGGGACGACATGTCGCGGGGGTGTTCGCTGCCGTTGCTGAACTTGGCGAAGCCTTCCATGCATCCTTCGCAGTGGCATGGTCCGTACATGACCTCGTCATAGTCACGTTCGTTGAAATTGAACTGGTTAAAAAAGACGGCGTCCACGTCATAACGTCCCAGCACTTCGTCCAGGACATCAAAGGAACGGGACTGATAGTACTCACCGGAGGGGCAGGTACTGTACAGGTTGTTGTAGATCTGTGGCTCCCCGTCGGCTGACCGGTAAAGCCATTCCGGGTGTGCAGCTGCAATGCGTGGAGCGACCTTTGACATGTCGAACCGGGCGATGATCTTGATGCCGCGTTGTTTGGCTGCCGCCACCGCATCGCCGAGCAGGTCGCCCGACTCTCTTTGATCGAGCAGCGGGTTGCGTGTCTGAAACGATAGCTCGGTTGGGTAGAAGGAGGATATTCCGCCGGCATTGAGCAGCCATGTGTCGGCACCGTATTCAACGACCGCATCAATCGCTGCCTCAACATCCATTCCTGCATCTATCTCCTGGAGATTTGTTTGCAGGACGCCGAACGGCTCATGCCACCGGCTGTCGGGAGGTAGATCGCGCTCCGATGTGGTGGGATTTGTGGGCATGGGAAACCTAACTAGTCATGATCTGGTCGACGAAAGATGGGAGATGCTAACCGGCGACTGAGGGGGCGGCACCGCGCTCCAACAGTTCCTGTTGAGCGAGCAGGCGGCGTTCCTCACGGCGGCGGCGCTGTTCAATGGGGTCTGCCACGGGTGCTGCGAGGAGAAGGCGCTTTGTGTAGGGGTGCTCAGGATTGGAGGTGACGGTAGCCGCCGCCCCCGTCTCAACGAGGTCACCCTTATATATGACCGTCACCCGGTGACTGATGTGTCGGACGACCGCGAGATCGTGCGAGATGAACAGGAACGCTACTCCTGTCTCAGCCTGTATATCCATCAGCATTTTCAAAACAACTGCTTGTGTCGACAGGTCCAGTGCTGAGACGGGTTCGTCGCACACGATGAGTTGGGGCTCAGGCGCGAGCGCGCGAGCGATTGCGACTCGCTGCCGCTGGCCCCCACTAAATTCCCGTGGTAGACGATCCACAGCATCATGCGGTAGTTGTACGTGGTCAAGGAGCCCCTTGACGCGCTTGCGGGCGTCCTGCGGTGTCGCGCCTTGAACAATCAGCGGCTCACTGAGAATGTCTCCGACCGTGAGCGCCGGATTAAGGGATGAGTACGGATCCTGGAACACCACCTGGATGTTGCGCGCAAGTTCCCGGCGCCGGGCCTGGTGGGCGTGGGTGATATCCTCGCCCCTAAACCGGATCGCTCCACCACTTGGTTTGGCGAGTCCGAGAACGGCCCGGCCGATGGTGGTCTTGCCCGAGCCTGATTCCCCGACCAGACCCAGTACCTCGCCGTCGGCGATGGAGAGGGAGACGCCGTGGAGCACTTCATGGGTCTTCGCCCGGAACCCCTGCCCCTTGAACTCAACACGGAGGTCCTCAATTTCAAGCAATGTCTTGGGCATCAGTTCGATCCCTTCAATAGGTCGCCGGCGAGACCGGAGTGGTCCTCGCGAACAGTTGTCTCGTCGAGAATTGAAGCGAGGAGCTTGCGAGTGTACGGGTGCTGAGGATTGCGGAATACTTCCACCACATCGCCAGACTCCACTACAACACCGTCTTGCATAACGGCCATCCGGTCGCAGAGGTCCGCTACGACGCCAAAGTTGTGCGTGACCAATAGTATGGCCATTCCCATTTCCTTCTGCAGGTCCCTGAGAAGGTCCAGAATCTCGGCCTGAATGGTAACGTCCAGTGCAGTTGTCGGCTCGTCCGCAATCAGGACCCGGGGCCGACATGCCACGGCGGTGGCGATGAGCACCCTCTGAGCCATTCCTCCCGAGATTTGATGAGGATAGGAGCGCATCGTCCGCTCAGGGTCGGTGATTCCAACATGTCGAAGTAGTTCCAGAGCACGTTGCTTTGCCGCCGAATGGGAGAGCGAGGACGCCGCTCGGATGCTTTCGATCATCTGCGCACCAATAGTGAACGACGGGTCCAGATTCGACATCGGTTCCTGCGGAACATAAGCGATTTCCTTACCGCGCAATGAACGTAGTTGTCGCTCGGAAAGTCCTATGAGCTCGCGGCCGTCGAGTTTGATGGAACCCTTCGGAATGGTTGCTTCCACGGGCAGGACGCCTAAGGCTGCGAATGCGGTTTGCGTCTTGCCGGAGCCGGACTCGCCCACAAGTCCCATCGTTTCCCCCGCGCGCACGGACAGCGAAACGCCCTTCAGAACCGGCTTTGCGTTGCCGCCTGGATCCGGGTAATTAAGGTGCAGATTCCGAATGCTCAGCAGCGCGCCAGTGGCTGTGTCCGAAGGTCCGGTGTCCTCGGCGACGCTTGCGGAGAGAGCGGACGTGGTCACCTTTGAAGGCTTGGGACGCGCACCCTCGAGAGCATCCCGAAGCGAGTTCCCAAGTAGAACCAGGGAAGCGGTGGACAGGCCAAGCAGAAGGCCCGGCCAAACAAACTGCATGGGATCTACATACAGGTTAGTGAACCCATCGGAGATCATGGCGCCAAAGCTTGGGATTTCGGTGGAGCCTACGCCCAGGAATGCCAGGCCGGCCTGCACGCCGATCGCCGAACCCATGAGGAAAGCCAGCGAAATGATGACGGGACCTCGCACGACGGGCATCACATGGCGCCCGAGGATTCGAGGTGTTGAGAGACCTGCGACGCGCGCGGCGTCGACATACAGCTCATTCCTCACCCCCACCGTGATGTTGCGGACGAGCCTATAAATTCCGGGTGCCAGCAGTACACCGAAAATAAGCATGGTTATCCGGAAGTCACCCTTCGTCACGGGCATCAGGACGATCAGAAGCAGGAGACCTGGAAAGGTCATGATGAGGTTGAAGAGCCATTCCAGGGAGCCCCTGACGCGGCCGCCGAAGTAGCCGCCAATCAGCCCGAAGATCAAGCCGATCACTACACCAATGCCAGCGCCGATAAGGGCGGAAACAGCACTCGTATTGATGGAAAAGAGTAGACGGGCAAAGATGTCCCGCCCGTTCTGGTCTCCGCCCAGCGGATAACCCGGGGTGCCGACCGGCGCGTTCACTGCCGATAGCGAGGCGTCATTCGGTCCGTGGCTTGTGATCCATGGTGCAAGAATACCCAGAAGGACGACGAGCAGTAGGAGCGCCGTAGTTATGACGGCCTGGGGATCTTTTAGCAACTTCCGGACGACGGAGCGGCGGGGTGAGGCCGCTACGGAGTCGATGAGTGCAGATGGTTCTTGGATGCTCAATGGATTCTCGCCTTCGGGTTTAGCCATCCGTTGATGAGGTCGGTCAGAAGGTTCACACCTACAACGAGCAGTACGCTGAAAACCGTAATGCCCAAAATGCTCGGGATGTCACCTTGAATGGCGGAGTTGAATGCAAACACACCGAAACCTGGCAGGGCGAACACGTTCTCAATAATCAGTGTGCCCCCGAGCATGGAGAGGAACTCCAGCGACATGACCACGAGCGCAGGGGCTGAGGCGTTACGCAGAGCGTGCTTGTAGACGATGGACCAGGTGGGGACTCCCCGGGTACGGAGAGTGCGAACATAGTCCTTACGCAATTCGCCGATCATCGTCCCTCGAATTTGTGATGCCATGTTGGAGATGCCGTTAATGACAAGCACAATGACGGGAATGGTGATTGAGGCGGCCCAGCCTGAAGGACTCTCACTGAACGGGACAAAACCAGTTGCCGGCAATAGGCGCAGATTGATGGCAAGCACCACCACGAGAAAGATGGCAATGAGGAGGTTCGGCAAAAGGAGGCCGAGCAACGAAACCCCCTGCGCGAGCCGGTCGACAGCTCCGGCGCGGGAGGCGGCCAGGACACCGAGTGCAACACTGACGACGATGGTGAGCGCTAAGGCCACAAACACGATGGACAGGGTGACTCCCAGCCGGGCCATCACCGCTTCGGCGACAGGCTCGCTCGTGAAGTACGAGACTCCGAAGTCTCCCCGGAACATACCGAAGAACCAATCGAAATATTGAACGAGGAACGGCCTGTCCAGTCCCATCTGCCCCTTCAGGGCCACAACTGCTTCCGTTGACGCCGCAGGGCCGAGGATGTTTGACACTACGCCGTCGAAGGAAAAGCTCAGGAGCCAGAAGGTAATGAAGGTTACCAGCACGGCCAGAATGACGCCCGTCGCTACACGACGGAGGATATATGGAAACATCAGCAGCCTCCGCTCAGGCAGGTGCCTGCTCCGGTTTCCCGGAACGGCGTTCCCATCGGCTTGCATAAGAAGCGATAGAGCATCGCTAGACCCCTTTGTCAGGAATTCGCGGGATCTCGTCCGACGTGTTCGAACTACGGGGTTTCCCGTACCGCAATAGGACAAGTAAAACATGGTGCAGCTCACATGACAACCGGTTGCCTGAATGAAAGGCGAAATTTCGGATGGCGCGCCTGCACCTCGCGAGGACGAGGCCTAGGCTTGGCGCGGCACGTCAGTTCCGCGTCTCACCTTGAGCGCGGAGTATTGCGGGATGAGGGGTCCTCTACGCACAGGGAATGCTACTCCCCGTCAATCGGGCAACCGATTGGCACTCTGGGCGCATAGCCCCCGCCAGGAGGACCCTGGGGCATGCGATTGGTGCAGCCCGGCCCCTACTGGAGGGCGCGATGCTCATTAAATCCGACCGGAGCAACTTCTGGTCGGTATTGATTGCGAACGGTTGGGGGAGGGGGTGCTCATGGGTGGATGGTATGGCTTCCGCTCCGCAGGTGCTCTTGTTGTGCCGGGTCAAGGAGGCGAGCGATGATCGCCAACATAGCCAGCGCCCGCCTAGGGGGTTGACGCTGACAGCTTGCCGGTTGAAGCGGCACGAGGGTTCTGGCAACCGATTGGTAGGGGTCAACTGCGGGACACAGGAGAGGACGAAAGGTTCTGTGTGATTTTTATGGCAACCGGTTGACATGGCTTCCTTCCAGCCCTACGCTGGCTCAGAAGGGCCAAAGATTCTTCAGGTTCGGTCCATACAAAGGAGTTCATACCGATGCAAGACGAGCTTCAGCCACGCGAAATCCATATTGTTCTTTCAACTGTGCTGTACCAGCCGGATGAGGTTCAGCAGCTCCGGGAAGCTTTCGCTCCCGCTGAGTTCATCCATCTGCACCCCCGCGACGCCGCTGGCATCGAGGAGGCCTTGCAGCGAGCCGATGTTGCCATCCTGCCCATCGATATTGACGACCGCTTCCTGGCTGCACCTCATCTCCGCTGGGTCCATTGCGACCACTCTGGGCTCGCCCGATCGGCCCGCCCGGAAGTATTTGAGCGCGGACTCATCATTACGGGCTCGGCAGGCCGGTCAGCAGAGGCACTGGCTCAGCACGGCTTTTACTTCGCCCTGGGCCTGACCTTCGACGCTCATCGGCTTTTCCAGATGCAGGAAGCGCATATTTGGCGGGGAATTCCGGATTACCATCACCGTCTGGCGCTGTGGGGAAAGACTCTCGGCGTCGTCGGATTTGGCAACACCGGCGAGGCCATGGCCAAGCTCGGCAAGGCCTTCGGCATGCGCGTCATCGCCTCTCGCCGGCGCGCAGGCCAGTCACACCCTGCAGTTGACCTCATGCTTTCCACCGACGCGGGGGACTCTATGGATCAGCTCATCCAGGAGTCAGATGTAATTATGATTGCAGCACCTTTGACAGACGAAACGTACCGTCTCTTCTCATCCCAGCAGTTCGCTGCCATGAAAAGCGACGCATACATCGTGAACATGGCGCGCGGCCAGCTCATAGATCAAGACGCGTTGATCGATGCCCTCACGGAGGGCCAAATCGCCGGGGCTGGGCTCGACGTCACTGATCCCGAGCCGCTGCCAGAGGATTCACCCCTTTGGGACATGCCCAACGTCATGATCACCCCCCACATGACACCCGCGCTGCCGGACCGGACGCAACGGTCAATCAGCATGATCCTGGAGAACCGGGACCGGTACCTACGAGGCGAACCGCTTTTGAATGCAATTACCCCACGCGACGTTTTCAGTAAATCCCCAACCCAAGTACACCCCTAGGCACTTGACACACCTGAGTAAAGGAGCTCCCAATGTCAAATAAAACACCCCGCAGGCTCACATACGGCGCCGCAGTCGCCATATTAGGACTCGCCTTGACCGGATGCGGCGGCGCATCCGAAACCAAGACCAACAACGCCGAAGGCGCAAAAGCGACTGACGCCACGTTGACATTCGGCGTACAGGCACCGCCGAACTCGTTCGACCCGGCCCAGATTCACGACGGAACGCAACGCTACGTGTGGGGGTCGATCTACGACACCCTGATCTACAACGACAACGAAGGCAAACTCCAGCCAAGTGCGGCAGAGAGCTGGGAGTATTCGGATGATGCACGTACGCTGACACTGAAGCTGCGCGATGACATGAAGTTCAGCGACGGGGACCCCGTTACTTCCAAAGCCGTCAAGGTGACACTTGAACGCACCAAGAACACTGCAGGCCCGCAGCAGAGCAACCTCGGCGCCGTCGAATCCATCGACACGCCGGATGACCATACGGCAGTGCTTAACCTGAACCGCCCCGACCCGAATCTGCTGGTGGCGCTCTCCTTCGGTTCCGGTGTGATCGCCGACCCCGACACGATCAATGATGAGAAGTCAGCATTGGATCCCGTGGGATCGGGCCCCTACGTGCTGAACAAAACTCAGACCGTCAATGGGAACAAGTACGTACTTGACCGGCGAGACGATCACTGGAACGCCGAGGCCTACCCATTCAAAACCATAACGGTCCGCGCAATCCAGGACCGTACTGCGCTGTTCAACGCCCTCAAAACCGGTGAGCTCGACGCGGGCACCGTTGATGCGAACCAGGCAAAGCAGCTCGGCGGAGGGGCGCTCAAGACCACCGAGGTCAAAGGAAATACCGTTGGCCAGATAGTCCTCGCCGACCGAAACGGCGAGGTTGCACCACCACTGGCTGACGTAAGGGTGCGCCAGGCAATCAACCACGCCTTCGACCGGCAGAAAATCATTGACGCCCTTTACCAGGGCCAGGGATCGCCTACCACCCAGATCTTCAACCCTATGCAACCCGCTTACGACGAAGAGCTCAACAAAAAGTACGAGTTCAACGTCCAAGAGGCGAAGCGTCTGCTGAAAGAGGCGGGCTATCCGGACGGATTCTCGCTCACCATGCCGGCAAACCTGGCCGTCCAGCAGATCCAGCCGACCCTCACGCAGACACTCGCCGATATCGGTATCAAGGTGGAATGGGAGCCAGTGCCCGCGCAATCATCCGGCCAGACCACTCGATGGGGAATGTACTTCAACCAGGGCGCTGTGGCACCCCAGTCACGCACCACCGTCCTCTACTTCAGGGAGAACGGTTCCCACAACCCATTCAAGGTCAAGGACCCCGAACTGGACTCTCTCATGGAAAAGCTCGCCACGGAAACCGATCCTGAAGCCGCGAATAAGATTTACAGGGATATCAACAAATTCGCCATTGACAAGGCCTGGTTCGCTCCGATCTACTTGCAGACATCAGTTTGGGCAACCAAGAAGGAAGTGGACTTTGTTGGTACAGCCAGTTCACTGTTTGACGTCCGTACCTTCGCAGTAAGCGGCAACTAAAGAAGTCGCCGGCTGCGGAGTCAGGGCCCGGCGAAAGACCAGTGACACGCTGCTGACCACCTATCCGGACCTCAACCAGGGCATCGCAAAGGGGTCCAAGACCTTGAAGTAGAAAGTGTGTGATCCCACGCTGCTCCCCAGGAGCAGGACTGAGAATTTCAGTTCTGACTCACTGGGGAGCAGCTCCGTTTAACGGAAAAGTTCGCATCCCATCACCTCGTAACCTGCCACGCTGGCGAAATGCAGGTTCACCGTGCCCGATTGAGTAGCGATCGTATCCAGCGCGAAGTCCCCGGCGTAGCGTTGGGGCATGGAACAGACGGGGTGCGCTGTTGTAGGCGGAGGGCCTGCGGGCATGATGCTGGGTCTGCTGCTGGCTCGGGCCGGGGTGGAGGTCACCGTACTCGAAAAGCACGGCGACTTCCTGCGGGATTTCCGCGGCGACACCGTGCATGCGTCCACTATCAGGCTGATTGACGAACTCGGGCTGGGCGAGGCATTCCGCAGGCTCCCGCAAAGCCGGCTGAACAGCGTGGCTTTCCCCATCCCCGGCGCCGGCATGGTCACCATTGGCGATTTCGCATCACTGAAGCCCCCTTACAACTACATCGCCATGATGCCTCAGTGGGACTTCCTGAATTTCCTGGCCACCGAGGCGGCGCGCGAACCTTCGTTCACGCTCCTGATGGAGCATGAAGCAACGTCGCTAATGTTCGACGGCGGGCGCGTCGCCGGTGTCCGCTACCGGACACGGGCAGGGACAGAAGGGGAACTGCACGCGGACCTCGTTGTGGCTACGGACGGACGCCATTCGGTGCTGCGCCGGGCCGCCGGCCTGCAGCCCAAGGAATATCCGGTTCCTTTCGACACCTGGTGGTTTAAGCTCCCGCGCCACGCTTCGGAGAAAGGCGCAGTGGCGGGCATCGTTCCGGCCTTCCGGGACCGCGAAGCCATGATCGCGCTGTTCCGCGACGACTACTACCAAATGGGGTACCTCGCCCCCAAGGAAGACAGTGCCAGGATCCGCTCCGAGGGAGTGGACCGTTTCAGGGAACGCGTTGCCGCGTTGCGCCCGGACCTGGCGGATCGGGTCGACGCCATCCGTTCGCTCGATGACCTTCACTGGTTGGATGTGCGGCTGGACCGGCTGCGGCGCTGGTACGTGGACGGGCTGTTGTGCATTGGCGACGCCGCCCATGCGATGTCTCCGGTAGGTGGCGTGGGCATTAATCTGGCCATCCAGGATGCGGTGGCGGTGGCGGACCGGCTGGCTCCGGCACTCCTGGGCGGGCGCGTCACGACGGAGGATCTCGCTGGCGTTCAATGGCGGCGCCGGATGCCCACCGTGATTGTCCAGACAGTCCAGCGCATCATGCACCGGGTAGTGTTCGTCCCGTTGTTCGCCGGAAGAACGCCCGGGCCGCCGCCGGCGCTGCTGTTCGTTCTCCGGCACGTCCCGAGGATGCGGGGGCTCCTTCCGCGGCTCATAGCGTTCGGACCACGGCCTGAACACGCGCCCGGCTTTGCCCGCCGGCACCAGCCACGGGGCACGCGCGGAAGCCACTAAACTGGAGACCATGACTCCCCCTCTTGACGCCACTGCTGCACGCGCCCGCCTCCTTGAACTCATTAAGGAGCTCGCCGTCGTCCGCGGCAAGGTGATCCTTTCCAGCGGAGCGGAGGCCGACTACTACATCGACCTGCGCCGCATCACTTTGCACCACGAAGCCTCCAAGCTGGTGGGCCAGGTCATGCTGGCACTGGCGGACGACGCCGGCATCGACTTCGAGTGCGCCGGCGGACTGACCATGGGTGCTGACCCCGTGGGCACCGCCGTGATGCACGCCGCGGTTGACGCCGGCCGGACGGTTGACGCCTTTGTGGTCCGTAAGGCGCAGAAGTCCTACGGGATGGGCCGCCAGGTCGAGGGCCCGTCCGTCGACGGGCGGAAAGTGCTGGTACTGGAGGACACGTCCACCACCGGCGGCTCGGCGCTCACCGCAGTTGAGGGCGTCCGCAAGGCCGGCGGCAACGTTGTGGCTGTGGCTGTCATCGTGGACCGCGACACCGGGGCCAAGGAAAAAATCGAAGCCGAGACCGGCGTTCCGTACCTCTTTGCGTTCGGCAAGGACGAACTGGGTCTTTCCTAGTTCTAACCCGGCCGGCACCCGCGTAAACTGGTGCCGGCTGGACTGGCGCTGGGGGTCGTCCTAGTATTTGCTCAACCCTCTTCTGCAGCTATTGGAGAACGCGCCATGCTCCCACCGGAACTCCCTTTGAACACCACCGAGCAGGTCCAGAACCTCATCCTGGACAGCGCGGATTTTGAGCAGTTCCTCAACGAGCTGGCAAGGTTCTCAGCCCACCAGGTGGCAGGGGACGGCGACGACGCCCTGTGCGGCATCACCCTGCTGCGCGACCGCAAAGCCGCAACCATCGGCTGGAGCAGCGATTCCGCCCGTGAAGTGGATGAAATCCAGTACTCACTGTCGCAGGGCCCGTGCCTGACTGCCGCCGAAGAGGAACGCGAAGTGAACGTCCCTGACCTGTTCGAGGAGGACCGCTGGGGCCCGGACTACGCCAATGCCGTGGCATCCCACGGGCTGCGTTCCGTCCTCTCCCTGCCGTTCAACCTCCAGGGCGAAGCAAAGGCAGCACTGAACCTCTATTCGGACGTACCGCACAAGTTCGACGAACGCGCGGCGGCCAAAGCAAGGGGTTATACGAGGGAAATTTCGCAGGCCTTGCGCCTCGCCGTCAGGTTTTCACTGCACACCGACAGCGCCGCCAATCTGCGCGCAACCCTGGAATCCCGCACCATCATCGACATCGCCGTAGGGATCGTGATGGCCCAGAACCGCTGCAGCCAGGACGCGGCCGTCCACATCCTCACTGAGGCGTCCAGCAACAGCAACACCAAGCTGCGCGATATTGCCAAGTCCCTGGTGGATTCCGTCGGCGGGTCCGGCACGCGCACGCATTACCAGGAACCGGGACAAGCCCAGGCGGGCTAGGCCCGCATGGCTTGTGCCGGGGTGGCTGGAAGGATACGCTTGCCAAGGTTGAGCCGTCGGCCATAGACACCCTTATTTGGAGTACCTATGGACCGCAAATTACACGCCCTCGCTACGCGTGACGTTCTCACCGACACCGTCCGGATCGATATCCGGGGCAGCCTCAATGAGGAATCCCGCCCGGCACTTGTGCACATGATCCGACGCGTTCGGGATATGGGTATCCCTTCACATGTCCACGTTGACCTCTCCAGGGCCGCCTTCGTGGAATCATCAGCATTAGCTGGCCTCCGGAGCGACCTCAACGCCATCGACGGGGCCACGCTTCCGGGCCTGGCCAGTGGCGGTGTTTCGCTGGTTCTCACTCAGTCCGCCGACGAGGCCCCGTTGGAAGATGGCGTCAACGAGCTGTCGCTGGCCGTTACCGACGAGCTCACTGAGGGCTTCCCTGACGGCGGCCAAGGGGAGGCTCCCGCGCCCATCGACGCACTGTTCGGCCGCCCTTTAGCCGAGTATTCCGACGACGAACTCCTCGCCGCCAGTGATTCGATCTTTGCGCTTCTTGATGAGCCGGAAGCATTCGCCGGTTCGGACCTGCTGGCCCGCTACAACGAAATCGGTTGCGAGTTGTCGCGGCGGAACCCGTTTGGAGGCCTGTACGACCCAGCCAGGGAGGGTCAGGCCGCCAGCTGACACCGGAGGCCTTGCCGCGGGAGTTGCAGCAGCGGCTTCCGCTGTGCGTACGGTAGTGATGTGCCGTACAGGGGGGAAGCAGATCCGCAAGGACAGCTTGAACAGCCGGGAACTGACCATGCCCGGCTGCTGGCCGACGCCGCCAGGCTTAGGGAGTTCTCCCGGCGGGGATTCCTTTGGGGCGCAGGAGCGTCCGCCCTGCTGGCCGGGGATATGCTGCTCACCCGCCGGGTCCAGTTGGAGCGGCGGGTCAACCGGATCCTGGAGGTGCCGGACGACTTCGCCGACGCCTACTATCCGGATGCCAGCTGGTTCCTGTTCCCGGGCTATAAGACCAGCTGGGAAGAGGCACAGTGGATCCTCAACGCCCTCCGCGGAGCGCTGAACAAGCGCGGCAGGCTGGCCGCCGTCGGGTATTCAAACCAAGGGCTGGACATCGACGAACTGGTCATTGCAGTCATTGAGCACGTCCGGGCGAAAAAGCTCACCAAGCTGTTTTTTTACGGCCACAGCTTCGGCGGCATGGTGGCTACGCAGGTCGCTGCAAGGCTCCGTGAACTCCACGGTGTGGAAGTGGCGTTCATCCTGCTCGACTCCAGCCCGTACAGCAAGCACGACGTCCTGGACCAGAGCTGGTTCGACGGCGTGGTGTTCCTCTATGAGCGGGGTTTCCGCGTGCCCTCCGTGCTGCGCGGCGGTTACGAGCTGGGGGAGCGGGTGATCCACAAGGACGAACGGAGCTGGCGCCAGATCCTGGACCAGACGTGGGAACAGCTGTCCCCGATCGCCCCGTCCAGTGTGCTCATCCAGTCGGAGTCCGCCTATATCTACCACTTCGACGGACTCCGGTTCGTGGAGAAGCTGGGCGGGACGAAGATGGCCTATATTGGCAACCCCCGGGACCAGACTGTGCGTTACCAGACGGCACTGGAAGCCTGGCAAGCGGCCTTCCGTTCCAACATGGTCTCAACCAACCTCCAAACGGAGGGCGCCCGGCCGGCTCACGCCAGTCCGGGCTGGAACCCCGCCGTATACAGGGCCGTTGTGGAACAACTCATGAACGAGTTCTTCCCCCTGCCCGGCGGGGGATCCCGCGTGTCGGTCTTCTAGATCTGGTTCTTCAGCTCCGCCACGGAGGTCAGGACCTGGTTCGGCCTGAACGGGTAGGAGGCGATGTCTTCCCGCTGGGTGATTCCGGTCAGCACCAGGACCGTGTGCAGGCCCGCCTCCATGCCCGCGATGATGTCGGTGTCCATCCGGTCACCGATCATGGCAGTGGTCTCGGAATGGGCGTCGATCTGGTTCATCGCCGACCGGAACATCATGGGATTCGGCTTGCCCACGACGTACGGTTCCCGGCCGGTGGCCTTGGTAATGAGGGCGGCGATGGCACCTGTCGCGGGCATGGGGCCGTCCTTGGACGGGCCGGTGGCGTCAGGGTTGGTGGCGATAAAGCGTGCGCCGGCCAGGATCAGGCGGATGGCCATGGTGATGGCTTCGAATGAGTACGTCCGGGTTTCGCCGAGCACCACAAAGTCCGGGTCCTGGTCGGTGAGGATGAAGCCGGCCTCGTGCAGCGCCGTCGTCAGTCCAGCCTCGCCGATGGTGTAGGCCCGGTTTCCGGACCCGGAGCCGCGTACCTGGTCCTTCAGGAACTGCGCGGTGGCCAGCGCAGACGTCCAGATGTTCTCCTCCGGAACCTCCAGCCCGGACGCGCGGAGCCGTGCGGCAAGGTCGCGGGGAGTGAAGATGGAGTTGTTGGTGAGCACCAGGAACCGCCTGGAGGTGTCCACCCAGCGCTGGATCAGTTCAGCCGCGCCGGGCACAGCCTGGTTTTCATGGACCAGGACGCCGTCCATGTCCGTCAGCCAGCACTCGATCTCCTGCCCGCTTCGGTAAACCGCGGGTGATCCCTTGACCTCGTCTGTTTTAGCCATGCTTTTCCTCCAACGCCGATGTGCCTTGTCCGGGCTACAGTCTGTCATTCTTCAGGCCACGGAACACGTGAGGCCTGGGAAATGACGACGGCGCGCGAACGCTTTGGCCGTCCGGCCCATCGGCTAGGCTCGTAGAGGCGCCACGGTGCCCAACAGCTGCGGATCGGGGGATGTCCGCGGCAGTTGTTGTGCCGGCCTGCGCTGGCAGGTCCCCGACGTCGGAAATCACCGGGCACCGCGGGAACCGCAGGATGCCTGCCAGCACCTGAAAGGGACCGCCATGAGCAACAACTACAGCGCGCCACCACCACCGCCCAGGGACGCCGAGGACAACCCCCAGGCTCCGCAGCCCGGCCAGCAGCATTCGCACGGTCCGTACCCGGGCCAGCAGTACCCGGGCAACGAAGACACCCAGGCACGGTACCCGGGCCTGCAGTACCCGGGCCACTACGCGCAGCCGTCGGCTCCGCAGCCGCCCCACAGCAACAAAAAGGCGCTGTTCATCATTCTGGGAGCCGTTGCCGCGGTCCTGATCCTGGCCCTCGTGGCGGTGTTCGCCTGGGTGATCCCTACTTTCGCAAAGCCCCAGTCCCAGGACACCCCGCCTCCCGTGGCGACGTCCCAGGCCGCGGAGGAAAGCGCCGCGCCGGAGGAGTCCGCCACGCCGTCGGATGCCACCGCTGACGATGTTCCGGCCGGAGCCATTCCGCTGCCGCCAGGCTGGGCCGACCTGAAGGGGCCGGCGACTGTTCCGGCCGAGGGCGACGCGCTCTTCCGCCGCTTTGTCACGGGGGAATCATCCTTCCAGTACCCCACGTCGTGGACCCTCGATGACACTTTCGGGATCACTACGGACCCGACCACCGGCACGCCCATGCAGCAAAAAGCGCAGGGCACGGAGGAACGGGACGGGGACGGCATCGCCCTGGCCTACGCCTTCTTTGCGGAGGCCGAAGAGGGCAAGTACGGCAAGGAGCCCGAAAAGGTCCAGGGCGCCATCAAGGAGATCGAGGCGAAGTTCAAGGCCATGCCCGCGGCCGAATTGCCGCAGCACCTGGTGGGCCACCGTTGCACCAGCAATTTTGAAACCACAACGCCCGAAATCCGGGAGTTCCGCCGGACTGCCGCCGTCGTGATCGGCTTTACCTGCCTGAACGCCCGCGGAGAAACCATCGAGGCCGTCAACCTGTTTAGTGTCACCCCATGGGGCACGCCGCAGATGGTGGGCGTCAGCGGCCACTCGACGTACTGGGAAGCGAACCCTGACCAGCTGGAGCTGATCGCCAACTCCTACCGCGCCAACCGCTGGAAACTCGAGGGCTGACCCCCGCTAGAGTTGAAGAGTGACTGACCATCCCCAGAACCCGCCGCTGCCCGTTCCACCGCCTGAGGAGGAATCCGGGCAAAAGGCGGAGGTCGGCGTCGGGCCCTGGGAGGGCGAGGCGCCGGCGGGGGACCATTGGGATCCCGAACTGCTGGCTGACGGCGACCGGCGGAACGTCGTGGACCAGTACCGCTACTGGAAGCACGACGCCATCGTGGCGGACCTCGATTCCAAGCGGCACAACTTCCACATCGCGATCGAAAACTGGCAACACGACCTCAACATCGGCACCGTGGTGCGGACCGCAAACGCGTTCCTCGCCAAGGAAGTGCACATCATCGGACGACGCCGGTGGAACAGGCGTGGCGCCATGGTCACCGATCGCTACCAGCACGTCCGCCACCATCCCACCGTGGAGGACTTCGTGACGTGGGCGCAGGGGGAGGGGCTGGCCATCATCGGCATCGATATCTTCCCTGATTCCGTGCCGCTGGAGACCTACGAGCTTCCCAAGGACTGCGTGCTGGTCTTTGGACAGGAGGGCCCGGGGCTCACCCCGGAAGTCCACGATGCCGCGCTGGCAACCCTGTCCATCGAGCAGTTCGGCTCCACCCGCTCCATCAACGCGGCGTCCGCCGCAGCCATTGCGATGCACGCGTGGGTGCGCCGCCACGTGTTCAACCAGCACGTGTCCTAGCCCTCTGCCCCCCGGGGGAGTGTTACCGGTCCGCGAGACGAAACACGGCGCCACGGCAGAAATGGCTAGGATGGTTCCTAGCCGACGAGGTTCACTCCAGGGCCAACCAGCCCGTAGACGAAATTCACTTTAGGAGTCAGCATGCCCATTGCAACCCCAGAGATCTACTCCGAGATGATCGACCGCGCAAAGACGGGCGGCTTCGCATTCCCTGCCGTCAACGTCACCTCTTCGCAGACGCTGAACGCGGCCCTGCGCGGCTTCGCCGAGGCAGAGTCCGATGGCATTGTCCAGGTGTCCACCGGTGGCGCTGCCTACTGGTCCGGCGCCTCCACGAAGGACATGGTGGCCGGTTCGCTGGGCTTCGCCGCGTTCGCACGCGAAGTGGCCAAGAACTACAACGTCAACATCGCCCTGCACACGGACCACTGCCCCAAGGACAAGCTGGACGGCTTTGTCCTTCCGCTGCTGGCAGCTTCCGAGGCTGAGGTCAAGGCCGGCCGGAACCCGATCTTCAACTCCCACATGTGGGACGGTTCGCACGAGCCGCTCAACGAGAACCTGAGCACTGCCCGCGAACTGCTGGCGCGCACCGCTGCCGCGAAGATGATCCTGGAAGTTGAAATCGGCATCGTCGGCGGCGAGGAAGACGGCGTCGAAAACGCCATCAACGACAAGCTGTACACCACGGTCGAGGACGCCCTGGCCACCATCGAAGCCCTCGGCGCCGGGGAGAACGGCCGCTACATCACCGCCCTGACCTTCGGCAACGTCCACGGCGTGTACAAGCCGGGTGGCGTGAAGCTGCGCCCGGAGATCCTCAAAGACATCCAGGCCCAGGTCGGTGCCAAGATTGGCAAGGACAGCCCGTTCGACCTCGTGTTCCACGGTGGCTCCGGCTCCTCTGACCAGGAGATCGCCGACGCCGTTTCCTATGGCGTGATCAAGATGAACATCGACACCGACACGCAGTACGCCTACACGCGTCCGGTGGTGGACCACATGTTCAAGAACTACGACGGCGTGCTGAAGGTCGACGGCGAAGTTGGCAACAAGAAGCTCTACGATCCCCGCGTATGGGGCGCCTCCGCCGAAGCCGGCCTGGCTGCCCGCGTGGTCGAAGCAACCAAGCAGCTCGGCTCGGCCGGAAAGACGTTCTAGGAATGTCCGATGAGTTCCGCAAGAACCTGATGGGTCCTGAGCCCACGCTCCTGCCTGCCGAGACAGAGGTCTACGCACAGCTGGACGCGGGACAGGAAGCGCTGGACCTCGTGGCCAAGTACCCTACGTCGTCGCTGTTGTGGGCTGTACTGGCGGAGGAGGCGTGGGCCGAAGGGCGCACCATCGATTCGTACGCCTACTCACGCGTGGGCTACCACCGCGGGCTGGATTCGTTGCGCCGCAACGGCTGGCGCGGCGTGGGTCCGATCCCGTGGGAGCACGAGCCCAACCAGGGCTTCCTGCGTGCGCTCTACTCGCTGGGACGGGCGTCTTCGGCCATCGGCGAGGCGGACGAGCCGGACCGCATCGAGAAGTTCCTGAACGACTCGGATCCGGCGGCGAAGGCTGCCATCGAAGGCAAATAACAAGCAGTTAATGTTCGACGGCGGGCGGTCACCTTTCAGAAGAAGGTGGCCGCCCGCCGTCGTACAGCCGGTTGGGAGCAGGGTGTACCTAGGCTTTTGCCAGCCCCGTGCGTGCCATGGCGTCCGTGTAGGCCACGCGCATTTCCTCGAGGTACTGTTCCTGCCGTGCCGGCGTGCCGGCGAAGGCGCGGCCACTCAGGGAGCGGACCTTGTAGGTCTTGAGTCCACGGCGCCAGATCATGGGCACCTCGGTCTTGAGCAGCAGGTTGGCCAGGCGGTTGGCTTCGGTTCCGTGTGCCACGATGACCGAGGCGCGGGGGACCAGGGCAAGGAATTTGAGCAGCGGCTTGAGCCCGGCGGAAATCTGGTCAGGCGTGAACTTGCCGTTGACCTCGCCGGGAGTGTGCCACGGGTGGACGTTCCACGGCATCACGAACTCCGGACGCAGGCCCAGCTTCCACTGGATCCCCAGCATGCGGGTGGCGGCGTCGTCGTCGCCGGCGGTGATAAAGCCGGACTTGTCCGCTTCCCCGATGTTCGAGTACAGGCTGATGATGCGGCACTCGTCCACATCGTGCATCGGATCAACGTAAGGGACTTCGGTGTGGGGCTTAACGCTCTGCAGGGAATCGCACAGCTCGTTGACGGCGGCAACGTTGGGTTCGTAACGGCGGCTCAGAAGCTGCTCACGGAAAGATTCAGGTGCCAGGGCTGTCATGTAGTGCTATGTCTCCTGCGGGGCTCGGTGCTGCTGCCAATCCGGAAAATGGGCGCACTGGAGCACGCCGCAGATCCGGGATGGTTAGAAATGTGTGTGGACCGATTCCTGGTCGGTCTCTATCAGTCTAGCAAGCCCTGCGAAACGAAACGCCGGTGGGTCCTCCGGCAAATAGTGCTGGCGGACCCACCGGCGGGGTATAAGCGATCTGGTGGTGTGTCCCTTCATGCCGGCGGCGCGCGCTGACAGGGGATAATCGGGCCCCATCGGCTAAACTTGGGTGGTAAGAGCCCCGGAACTCTTGCATTGCCAGGCCGCACGTCGGAATGGCAAGGCTGGTCCATTCGGGGCATTCTCATGAACGGCGCCGCACCAGCCTGCCACTTCGGTGGACGGACCGGGCGGCCCGAACGAATGGGGGAGGATCCCATGCCAGCAATCGTGATCGTAGGAGCCCAATGGGGCGACGAAGGAAAAGGCAAGGCCACTGACCTTTTGGGCGGCCGGGTCGACTACGTCGTTAAGCCGAACGGCGGCAACAACGCCGGGCACACCGTCGTCGTAGGCGGTGAGAAGTATGAGCTCAAGCTCCTTCCTGCCGGCATCCTTAGCCCCAACGCGGTCCCGATCATCGGCAACGGCTGCGTGGTGAACCTTGAGGCCCTGTTCCAGGAAATCGACGGTCTCCAGGCCCGGGGCGCGGACACCTCCAAGCTCCGCGTTTCGGCCAACGCACACCTCGTCGCTCCCTACCACCAGGTGCTGGACAAGGTGACCGAGCGTTTCCTTGGCAGCCGCGCTATTGGCACCACCGGCCGCGGCATCGGCCCCGCCTACATGGACAAGGTGGCCCGCCTGGGCATCCGTGTCCAGGACGTTTTTGATGAATCGATCCTCCGCCAGAAGGTGGAAGGGTCCCTGCGCCAGAAGAACGATCTCCTGGTCAAGATCTACAACCGCCGCTCCGTTGTAGTGGAGGAGATCGTGGAGTATTTCCTGTCCTTCGCCGAGCGCCTCCGCCCGCTGGTGATCGACAGCACGCTGGTCCTTAACAACGCCCTGGATGAGGGCAAGGTGGTCCTGATGGAGGGCGGCCAGGCAACCTTCCTGGACGTTGACCACGGCACCTACCCGTTCGTCACCTCCTCGAACCCCACGGCTGGTGGTGCTTCGGTGGGCTCCGGTATCGGACCCACCCGCATCTCCCGCTCCATCGGCATCATCAAGGCCTACACCACCCGCGTCGGTGCCGGCCCGTTCCCCACCGAACTGTTCGATGAGATGGGTATGTACCTGCAGAAGACCGGTGGTGAGTTCGGCGTCAACACTGGCCGCCCCCGCCGCTGCGGCTGGTACGACGCCGTCCTGGCGCGCCACGCCTCGCGCGTCAACGGCTTCACGGACTACTTCGTCACCAAACTGGACGTCCTGACCGGCATCGAACAGATCCCGGTGTGCGTGGCTTATGACGTCGACGGCGTCCGCCACGACGAAATGCCCATGACGCAGACGGAATTCCACCACGCCGTGCCCATCTTCGAGTACTTCGAGGGCTGGACCGAGGACATCACCGGCGCACGTACCCTGGCGGACCTGCCGGAGAACGCCCGCAACTACGTACTGGCCCTGGAGAAGCTGTCCGGAACGCGGTTCTCGGCGATCGGTGTCGGCCCGGACCGGGACCAGACCATCGTGGTCAACGACCTCATCAACGACTAGCTTTTACTGAATTACGACGACGGCGGGTCACCCTTGGTTCCACATGGAACCTGGAGGGTGGCCCGCCGCTTTGTCTTGCGCAGCGGTCAGCCGCCTGCCGGGCTGTAAACCTCAGCGCTCTTCGGGGCGCCCACGGAACCGCGGCGAATCAGGCTCGCGGTCAGGGGCGGGCTCCCAGGGGAGGGTTTCCTGCCCTCAATTTGCCGGATCAACGCGGTTGCCGCAGCTTTCCCCATGTCGTACACAGGCTGGGCAATGACTGTGAGCGGGGGAGTGGTCAGACGGGTCCACGCAAAATCGTCATACATCAGCAGGGAAACATCCCCGGGGATGGAGAGGCCTGATTCCTGGATAGCCTCCACAACGCTCAAAGCGATGAGGCCGTCCGAGGCGATGATGGCCGTGGCTGCGTCGGGACCCGCAAGCAGGTCCTTGGTAATACTCCTGATGGATTCCGCATCACCTGCGTTGAGCCGGACCAGGTCCACGGGCTGGGTCAGGCCCTCTTCTTCGAATGCACGGCGGATGCCCTCCAGCCGGTCCGAGATTTGCGAGGAGTCCAACACCATTCCGGGCACGTAGGGCCCATCGGTCCTGACTGTCGAGACGAATGCGATGCGGCGGTGCCCTGCCTCGATGAGGTACTTCGTGGACTCGAAGGAGATAGCGGCCATGTCCACGGCAAAGGTTTCAGCGTCCAATCCCTCAGCAGCGCGATCCAGCAGAACCAGCGGGCGGCCGGAGTCCCGCACGCGCTGCAAATGCTGGCTCTCCACTGACGAGGCCGGCGCCACGATCAGGCCGTCCACGCGCTTGTCCAACAGTACTTGGACGGCCTCGACCTCCGCAGCCCTCTCCTCGTCGGTGTTGATCAGGATGACGTTGTAGCCGCCCTTCTTTGCGGCGTCGGTGATGCCCCTCGTAGCCAGGCCGAAGTGGGGGTTTTCGATATCACCCACCACCACCCCTATGGTGTTCGATTTCCCCGTATTCATGCTCCGGGCAAGCTCGTTGGGGCGATAGGACAATTCCTCCGCGGCGGCCAGGACCCGCTCGCGGACATCATCGCTGACTGCCCCGTAGTTACCGAGTGCGCGTGCGGCCTGGGCTTTGGATACGTTGGCCGCTTTGGCGACGTCGGCGACGGTGATGTCCCGACGCCTTGAACCAGTGGTGCTCATTGAGGCCTTTCGGAAGAGGGCTTGACGGCCCGTGTGGCTTGGGTTACATTTTTTACAACCCACTGTGAGTCCGGTCTCAATCGTAGCCGGTGAGACCGGACTCAGCAAGGGAATTACCCAAAGGCCTTAAGCCTCCTTCTGATTGGACAACTGCTGTGACTAAAGGACTGAACTACCGCCGCGGGGGGATCGTTGCCGCCGCCGTTGCGGCCCTCTTTGCATTCTCGGGCTGCGCCGGATCAACCCCGGCCTCCACAGGCCCGAGCGAAGAAAACCCCTACGGGCTGATTCAGCCCGGCACTATCCGGGTCGCCAGCCTGGGCGACTCGAAGCCGTACACCTTCGCCGACGCAAGCGGAAACTTCACCGGCTTCGACGTTGAACTCTTCAAGGATGTGGCTCACCGGGCAGGCGTTGACAATGTGGTCTTCACCGGTCAGGACTTCTCCGGCCTGCTTGCCGCGGTCGCCAACGGCCAGTTCGACGTTGGTGTGGCTGCTATTGGCATCACTGACAAGCGCAAGGAAACTGTCGATTTCTCTGACGGCTACCTCGCCGGTTACCTGACCGTCATCACCACCAAGGACTCCGGCATCAAAGATGCAGATGGCCTCGCTGGAAAGCGGCTCGGGGTAGTGCAGGGAACACTCCAGGAAGCCTACGCAGTGAAGAACTTCACCTCCGCCAGCCTGGTTCGCTTCCCGGACAACAACACCGCCATCGCCGCCGTGAACAGCGGAACGGTGGACGCCCACTTCCTGGACTACGAGGCCGCAAAGGCTTACCAGGAGCAGCACGGCCTGGTCAGCGCCGCGGACATCCCCTCCTTCGACGCTCCGGCCGGTTTTGCGATCGCGAAGGACAAGCCGGCCTTCAAGGAGGCACTGAACGAGGGACTCGCGGAAGCTATGGAGGACGGCACCTGGAAGAAGCTTTACCAGAAGTGGTTCCCGGGATCCCCGATGCCCGAGCAGTACCTGCCCAAAGCAGAACAGACTGCTACTCCTGCCCCGAGCAAGTAGCCACAACACGCTGGCCGGACTGCCGGACTCATGGTCCGGCCGCCACCCACCGGGCGGACCGTAGTTCGCGGTCCGCCCGGGACTCACAAGCTAACTACGTCTGAGAGCAACCATGGACTGGCTTAACACCATCATCCGCACGTTTTTCGACTTCGGCGCAATGGCCGAAGTCCTGCCCCAACTCCTCGGAGTGGGGCTACTCAACACGCTCATCATCTCCGTCGCTGCCACCGTCATCGGACTGGTCCTCGGAATGATCGTCGCAGTCATGGGCATCTCACCGTCCAAGTGGCTGCGGATCCCAGCCCGGATATATACGGATCTCTTCCGGGGCCTTCCAGCAATCCTCACAATCCTGCTGATCGGCCAGGGCTTCGCACGCTTCAGCCAGTCAATCTTTGGTCCTTCGCCGTACCCGCTGGGAATCATTGCCCTGAGCCTGATTGCCAGCGCGTACATCGGCGAAATCTTCCGCGCCGGGATCCAAAGCGTGGACAAGGGCCAAGGTGAGGCCTGCCGCGCGCTGGGCATGAGTTACGCAAAGTCCATGGCGTTGGTAGTAGTTCCGCAGGGCATCCGACGTGTCCTGCCCGCCCTCGTCAACCAGTTCATCGCCATCGTCAAGGATTCGTCCCTCGTCTACTTCCTGGGCCTACTTGTCAGCGAACGTGAGCTCTTCCGCGTGGGCCAGGACGCCGCCGTGCTGTCCGGAAACCTCTCCCCGCTGGTCCTGGCCGGCATCTTCTACCTTGTGATTACGGTCCCGCTGACACACCTGGTCAATTACTTCGACAACAGGTTCAGGACCGGCCGCCGCCGCCCGGCTGCCCCCAGCAGCGGCTTGAAAGAAGTCAAAGAACTCGACGCGGCCTCGCCGCTGATCACCGGGAGCAACACATGAGCCTCGCATCCAACACCGCGAACCCTGCCGCGTCTTCGAGCCACACCTTTCATGGCTCCAGCCTTGAACTGAAGAACCTCACAATGGCGTACGGGGACATCGAGGTGCTCCGCAACGTCAGCCTCACCGTGGCCCCCGGTACCACAACGTGCATCATCGGGCCGTCCGGCTCGGGCAAGTCGACACTGCTCCGCGGCGTCAACCGGCTCCACGAACCCAAGAGTGGCGACGTGCTTCTGGCCGGCGAAAGCGCCCTTAAGGTCAAACCGGACCTACTGCGAGCCCGCATTGGCATGGTGTTCCAGCATTTCAACCTCTTCCCGGACCACACTGCCCTCGAAAACGTGGCCTTGGCCCTTTGGAGTGTCAAGGGAATGTCCAAGGCCGAAGCGAGGGAGCGGGCCCGCCGCAGCCTCGCCGAAGTGGGTCTTGCTGAGCGGGCCGATCACCGCCCACGGGATCTCTCCGGCGGCCAGCAGCAGCGCGTCGCCATCGCGCGGGCGCTTGCCATGGAACCTGAAGTGATGCTGTTCGACGAAGCCACCAGTGCACTGGATCCTGAGCTGGTCAAGGGCGTGCTGAATCTCATGGCCGGGCTCGGAAAACGGGGCATGACCATGCTGGTGGTCACCCACGAGATGGGATTCGCGCGAAAGGTGGCCGACCAAGTGGTCTTCATGGACGAAGGTGAAGTGGTGGAGGTTGGCACGCCGGCCGAACTTTTCGACAACCCACGCAGCGAACGCCTGCAGCGATTCCTTTCGGAAGTCCTGTGATGGGCAAAGTAACCGCGGCCCCACTCCGGACCGCCGTCGTTGGTTTCGGCGTCTCAGGCAAGGTCTTCCACGCGCCGTTGATCGCCGCGGACCCGAACTACTCGCTGGACGTCATCGTGACGGCAGACCCGGTGCGTGCCGCCGAGGCCGCACGGCTCTACCCGCAGGCACGGATTGTGCCCTCCCCGGAGGCACTGTTCTCCCAGGCTTGGGACCTGGATCTGGTGGTGCTCGGCACGCCGCCGCTCACGCACCTGGAGCTGGGCGCCACGGCCATCGCCTGTGGACTCAACGTTGTTGTGGACAAGCCTTTCGTCATCACAGTCGCCCACGGTGAGGAGCTAATTGCCAGGGCGTCCGACGCCGGTGTGCAGCTGACGGTTTTCCAGAACCGCCGGTGGGACGCTGACTTCTTGACGCTCCGGAAGTTGCTGCAGGAAGGAGCACTCGGGGAGGTGCGCACCTTCGAGTCACGCTTTGAATGGTGGCGGCCGGAAGGCTTCGGTAACTGGCGTGATTCATCCACGCTGGCCCAGGGCGGCGGAATCCTCCATGACCTCGGTGCCCACCTGATCGACCAGGCCATCCAACTCTTCGGGCCGGTGGAGGTGAGCTACGGGGAGACGGCGAACAACGGCCGTTGTCCGCAAGCTGCCGATACCGAGGCCTTCGTGTCGCTACTGCATGAATCGGGCGTCAGGTCCCGTCTGTGGATGAACGGCCTCGCCGCCCAGTCAGGACCCCGGTTTCATCTCCTCGGTTCGAAGGCCGGTTACACGAAGTGGGGCCTGGACAGCCAGGAACCGGCGCTCGCAGCCGGCATGACGCCGTCGGATCCTGCCTATGGCGTGGATCCCCAGGAGTCTTGGGGGCTTCTGGGAGTGGATGGCACAGCCGTCCCCGTTCCGGCGGAAAAGGGTGATTATCCGCGCTTCTATACAGAACTCGCAGCTTCCCTTCGGGGCGAAGGGCAACCTCCCGTGAACCCCGCCGAAGTGCTGGAAACCCTCAAAATCATCGAAAGTATTCACGCCTTCGCGTAAGCAAAGTGCGTCGCAAGCATCAGGAAACTAAAGAAAGGGAGAACTATGTCCTCCACCGCTGCCAAGCAGGTCGCCATCATCGGAGGCGGCATCATGGGCGTCTCCACCGCCGTCCACCTTCTCCGCCAAGGCGCCTCCGTGACGCTGTTGACTGAGCAAGGTCTGGCCAGTGAAGCCACGGGCCGGTCACTTTCATGGCTCAACTCAGCCGGCGAACGGTCCACCCCCTATCATCAGCTGCGCGTTGCCGGCGTGGACAGGTACCGGACACTCTTCGCCGCCGACCCCCGCCGAGCCTGGCTCCAGTTCGGCGGAGGACTTATGTGGAACGCCGCCGGGCAGGTCGAGGTCACGGAAGCCCGCCACGCCTACGAGCAGTCAATTGGCTACGATTCCAAGCTGCTCGCGCCTGGGGAGATCGAGGCGGTCACGCCTGGCATCGACGCCAGCGCTGTTCCGGAGAAGGCAATCTTCAACCCCGGTGAGGGCTGGGTGAGCCTGCCGGACCTGGTGAACTTCCTGATGGAGGAATTCCACGCCCTTGGCGGCCAGCTAGTGCTCAATGCGGGCAAAGCCTCGGTGATGGTCGACGGCGGCCGGGCCACCGGCGTCCAGACTGCTGCCGGTGAGACGTACGGGGCAGACGCGGTCCTGGTTGCCTGCGGTGCCGCGACACCCGCCGTCGTGAAACCCCTCGGCGTAGAGATTCCCAACGGCTCCCCGGTCTCCATGCTCGTAATCACCAAGCCGGTGGAACACCAGGTAACAACGGTGATGAACACGCCGCGGGCGGCCGTGCGTCCCAACCCGGGCAACACCTTCGCCCTGGATCATGACTGGTACGAAGACCGCATCACCGAGCATGCCGACGGCTCCTTCAGCATCCCGGACGAAGTGGTCCAGGAGCTTGCTGACGAATCATCCAAACTGATCGCCGGCAATCCCGAGCTCAAGCCCGCGTCCTGGAAGATCGGTTACAAGCCCATCCCGGGCGACGGCGAACCCGTCTTCGGCGAGCTTGGCCAGGTGCCTGGCTGCTTCGTCGCCTTCACACACTCAGGTGCCACGCTGGGGCTGATCGCAGGCGAACTGCTCGCCTGGGAAATCATGACGGGAAACAAGCACCCGATGCTGGCCACGTTCCGTCCCGGCAGGTTCTCCCAGAACTGACGCATTCAGGGGTACGACGACGGCGGGTCACCCTTGGTTCCAATGGAACCTGGAGGCTGGCCCGCCGCTTTGTCCCGGAGTTGAACGCAATTTACAAAGGGTTAACCCGGCCGGTCTTGTGAGGTTGCCGACGCTGCCAAGAGACTTGATGTACAAGCTGAACAGATCAACAGATCGTTCGACCATACCCGTGGGAGCCCCTCGCAGCGATGCGTCCGGACGTTCGGTGGCGAAGACGTTGCCGGGCCGAACCCCACAAACCGGAAGGATTCACCATGGCCGGGAAGTTCGAAGTTTTCTTGGATTCAGAGTCACGATTCAGGTTCCGCCTCAAGGCCCCGGACGGTGCTGTGATGGCTGTGTCCGAAGCTTTTGAGGATAAGGCCGCAGTCGCCGCCGGGATTGCCGCCGTGCGCGAGTGCGCCGGAACCGGGTTGGTGACCGATCTCTGTTCGGCCACCAACGTTGTCCAGGCGGCCCCCGGGGTGGTCCCTGCCAAGGTCCAGCCGATCTGTGATGACCAGCGCGTGCCCGCAAACCGGGTGCACTCCTTCGTCAATGCCAAGGGATCGTACCGGCCGGCAACTTCGCCGCATTGGACCGGAGCAGCCTAGGGAACCGATGGCACGAAAGACACAAAAAAGTTTTGTGCCAGCGCGTAACCTTTGCAGGGCCTGCAGCGATTACCTTTATGAAGCGCCGGGCTGGAACCTGTCCCCCATCATGTTCCAGCCCGGCTCTTTTCTGCTTCGGCAGGTCGAACGGGTGGCAAGCTGGCGATACCGAGGATGGACACACAGTCTCGGCGGCCTGGGTTACTGCGGGGTAAAGTTAGTCGGGCAAGGGCATTCTGCGAAAGCGTCACACGCCCTAGACTGAGCAAGCAAAGTCCCTCCACCGAAAGCCTACGTCCGTGACCGATGCGCTGACTGACGACGTGTTGCGGGCTAATGCCGGCGATTCGGAATTCTTCAGCCTCGTGTACCGAACTTATGCGTCACAGGTCCTGGGCTATCTCACAGCCCGCGGTGTTGAAGATCCGGAGGCTGTTATGCAAGACGTCTTCCTCGCGGTCCTTCCCCGGCTGGAGACCGTCAGCGGCGGTGTGCAAGGCCTGCGCACGTTTATCTTCTCCGTAGCCCACGCCCGGATGGTGGACGACCACCGTCGGCAAAGCCGCGCCCCCGCCAAGCTGCCGTTCGATGCCGAACTGGACCTGCGCGAGGAATCATCTGCTGAGGCCGAAGCCCTCGAAAGGGTCTCGCCGTCGGAAGTTCTGGGCCTCCTTCAGGGCCTGCTTGATGAGCAGAAAGAGGTGCTTACGCTGCGCATCATTGGCGGCCTGACAGTCGACCAGGTCGCTGCTGTCATGGGGAAGAGCCCGGGGGCCGTTAAACAGCTCCAGCGAAGGGCCTTGAACAGGCTCCGCGAGGAAACCTCAGTGAAAGAATACGTGGCGCCATGACTTCTCAAGCCAGTCGTCTGCTGGACACCGTGGATGAAATGCTCCTCGACGCCGGCCAGGCGCAGGACACCAACCTGCGTGCCGCGCTGTTGTCCTTGGGAAGCCTCGCGTCCGTGCCGGCTCCTCCTCCCAACGCACAGCTTGCCGCCCTGTTGGGCTCCCGCCCGGATGAGCTGTCCTGGCGTCGCAGGCTGCGCCGGCACCGGACAACGATCGTCAGCCTGGCCGTTGTTGCCGGGATGGGACTCGGCGTCACGGGGGTGGCCGCCAGCGCGTCCGGCCCCGCGGAGAAGTCCAGCGTGTCCGTCCAGCACCTCCTGGAGAATTGGGCGCCCTCGTGGAGCCTGTCTGAACTGCCCTTGGCTGCCCCCGGCGCTGGGCTCCTCCCGAACGCGGAACCGGAACAGGCGGCGCCGGCAGGTCAGGACGCCGCGGCGGATTCCGGTGGGCCCGGCGGACACCAGGAGTCCCCGGCGAGCAAAGCTCCGGACCAGGCAACCCCTCCAGGCAAGTCTCCAGGGGTGCCCGGAAACACCGGCTCAGCCGACGGCGGCGCTGACGCCCACCATAGGCCTGCTACCGCAGCGGCAGGCACGGAGTCGGAAGGCACGGAGTCGGCAGGCACGGAGCCGGCAGCCACCGAGCCAAAGGTTCCGGGGCAACCCGGGACCCTGCCGGACACCACCGAAGCCGTGGCCACCAAGGAGGAAGCTGCCCGGCAGGCGCTGGAGAAATCAGCGAAGCTTATGTCCGGCGTCGTGCCCGAAAAGGCCGCGGCCGCAGAGCCGGGCGAGGAATCGGCGAAGAAGTCGGGGATCGCCACGAAAGCGGACCCCGGCGCTAAGTGGCTGAAGAAGTTCAGCCGCTAGCCCCCACGCCGCTTGGCCGAGTCCGTCATTCATTTCTTCGGAACAAGGCCTTTGCGTCTGCGGCGTAGGCTTGCCTCATGGGCCACACCAACGATCCTGCAGTTATTGAACGCCTAATGCGAAACAAAGGGCGGTGGGCCATTGTGGGCCTGACCACCAATGAGTGGCGGGCTGCCTACGATACGTCGCTGTTTATCCGGGACGGGCTCGGCATGGAGATCATCCCCGTGAACCTGCCCGGAGACGCTGTGCATGGCGAACCCGGCTACCGCACCCTGCGCGACATTCCGCCGGAAAAGCAACCTATCGACGTCGTTGATTGCTTTGTGAATTCACAGAAGGTCGGTGCCGTGGTGGACGAGGCGATTGCCGTTGGCGCCAAGGCGGTGTGGCTGCAGCTGGGTGTCATTGACGAAGCCGCGGCGGAACGCGCCAAGGCGGCCGGCCTGGACGTGGTCATGAACGTTTGCCCTGCCCAACAAGCATGGAAGTACAACCTCTGACCCTGCCCGGGGCGGTCAGTTCTTGATCAGGTCCGGATAGTGCCGCTTGGTAACGTCCGGATGGGCGCGCATCCTGCCTTTGAGCATGTTCATGCCGAACGATGCGAGCATCGGGTTGGACGGGTCATCCGAAATTCCGCGCGCCTGAGCCTTCAGCTCCGGCGGCAGGGGAACGGGATCGATCACGGCATCCAACCGAGGCGACCAGAAGAACGGCACTGAATAACGGTCGACGCCGGGCGGCGGGGCCTGCACCCGGTGGATCGTTGCTGCGAGATAGCCCTCCGTGGCTACTTCCAGCATTTCGCCGAGGTTCACCACAAGTGCGCCCGGGAGGGGGTGCACGGGTACCCACTCGGTTGCGCCGGGCGGCAGGACTTCCAGACCGCCCACGCTGTCCTGCAGGAGGAGGGTGACGAACCCGTAGTCAGCGTGCGAGCCCACTCCCTGGTCACCGGCCGCTTCCACCACACCGCCCACATAGTGCACCAGCTTCCCCATCCACGCTGGTGTGCCTGCGAACGGTTCGTCGAAGTAGTCTTCCGGCAAGCTGAGCGAAACGGCGATGGCGCGCAGCAGTTCCATGCCAACCTCGGACATCAGGGCGGCCCACGCCATCGCGGCCGGTTCCAGCTCCGGCAAGGCCTCTGTAGGCCACATGTTGTGTCCCTGGAGCAGCCAGTAGGGCTGGTCCGCCGGATAGTCCGGGACGGGTTCGCGGTCCGGGGAGTAGTCGATCTGTTCTCGGGCGTCGGCACGGCCCTGGGTGACCTCTGTGCCCATCCGGGTATAGCCACGGAAATGCGGTGAGAGCCGGTTATCCAGCTTCATCCGTTCCTCCAGGGGGAGAGCGAAAAAGCGTTGGATCAGCTGAAGCAACTCCTCCGCCTGGCCCGGCGAGGCGCCATAGCCGGTGAGCTGGAAGAAGCCGACGTTGTGAGTGGCGTTCCGCAGCTCTTCGATAAATTCCGGACTAAAGGGACCGTAGGGTTGGCGTGCGGCGCTCAGGTCCAGAACCGGGATGGTCGCCTGGTCATGTGACATGCTCGCAGACTAGCACCGGGGGCGGACGCTTTGTAGGCTCACTGGATGGACCAAGCTGAACTCCGTGAAATCTGCCTGTCATTCCCGGGTTCGTACGAGGACTTCCCGTTCGGACCCGAAACCTCGGTGTTTAAGGTCCGGGCGCACGTTTCCGGCGGTGCCAGGCACGAGGCCAAGATGTTTGCGGCGTCCGCGATGGACCCGGACGACTGGTCCGTAAGCCTCAAATGCGAGCCCGCCCTGGCACAGCAGCTGCGCGCCGCCCATCCGGAAATCACGGGCGCGTGGCACATGAACAAGAACCATTGGAACGGGGTGCGCCTGGACGGGGCCCTCCCGGACTCCATGGTCAGGGACATGGTGGAGGATTCCTACGATCTGGTGGTGGCGTCACTGAGCCGCAAGCAACAGGAGCAGCTGGGATGGGCGCGGTTGACCGGGTCCCAGGGTTCGTCCGTTGACTAAGAAGCGGCTGGCCGCAGGCAGGCTTGATTACCCCGGTGTCGGCGCCACAGAGAATGGCCGTCCACCGGCGGGGTACCACTGCTTGGTCTCCCAGGCCTACCTTGGCGACGGTCTGGAAGTCTACCGCCGGGTGGCGCAGGGAATCCTGACTTGGGAGCTCCAGCGCCGGTCAGGGCTGCGCGTCCGGGCCGAATCCGACGTCGTCAAGCCCGGCACACGCGTGGTGAGCGGGTTCGGCGTCGGGCCTCTCCGCATCAACGCCCCCTGCGAAGTGGTATGGGTCAGGCGGCCGGTGCCGGGCGACGGCCCGCAGTCTGCGGGCTTCGGTTACGGAACGCTGCCCGGACATCCGGCGCGCGGCGAAGAGGCCTTTGAGGTGGAGATTGACGACACAGGGCGGGTGTTCCTGAAGATCACCGCTTTTAGTACGCCTTCCAACTGGTTCTACCGCGCCGGTGGCCTGGTGACCCGGGCGGCGCAGAGGCACGTCACTTCCCGATACATTGAAGGGGCACGCCAACTCGCCGCAGGTGAAAGCTGATCAGGAGAAGGTACATGCTGGACCAAGAGACCCTTGACCGACTATGGAAAATTCAGGATCCCGGGCTGTCCGAGCAGCGCTTCAGGGACGCCCTTGCCGATCCCGCCTACGACGCCGACGAAAAGGCCGAACTCGCCACGCAGTTGGGGCGGGCCATCGGCCTGCAAGGACGCTACGAGGAGGCGGATGCGCTGCTGGACTCGGTGGACGGAGACGAGCCCACGGTGGGAGTGCGGATCCTGCTGGAGCGCGGACGCATCCTCAACGCCAGCGGTCACGCCGCCATGGCTGTGCCCCTGTTCGAGCAGGCAGCCGAGCTGGGCGACCACCTGGGCGAGGAGTACCTCGCTGTGGATGCCTTGCATATGCTCGCGATCGCAGACGCAGCGCATGCCGAGCTCTGGACCAAGAGCGCCCTCGAATACGCCTCCACTGCCCACGACCCCCGCACCCGACGCTGGATGGTGGCGCTGCACAACAACCTGGGCTGGGCCCTGCACGGCGCCGGCCGGTTCACTGAGGCGCTCGTGCAGTTCCAGCTGGCCGAACAATGGGCCGAACGGACCGGAACACCGGCACAGCAGCAGTCTGCGCGCCAAGGGATTGAAACCTGCGAGCTCGCACTGGCTGCAGGCTGAGCAGGCCCTTTTGACGCCTCAAAACGGCTAGTGGGGAGCAATCGATACGATTGGTTCATGTGGATCGGCTGGATTGAATTCGACATCCTCCTGGGCGACGTCCAGAGCCTGAAGGAAAAACGCTCCCTCATCAGGCCGCTGCTGGCCGAGCTCAAGCGGCGCTTCGAAGTGTCAGTTGCCGAGGTGGGGGACCACGAGCAGTACCGGCGCTCGCAGGTAGGTGTGGGCCTGGTGGCAGCAGACCGGGCGCACCTCGTGGAGGTGCTCACCGCCGTCGAACGCTTTGTGGCCTATCGTCCGGAACTTGAACTCCTCAGCGCCCGGCAGCGGGAACTCCACAGCGAGGACTAACCTGCCATCGATTGCTCCATAAGCGCCCTTTTAACCCCTCAAAACGGCGCCTACGGAGCAATCGATGGAGGTTGTGGATAACTTCTGCGGCGGACCGCAGCATTCTGGTCTGATGAATCCATGAAGACCCCGCGCCTGCTACCCGACGAACTCCAGGGACGTCCGTTCACAGTCGCCGACGCGGCGCGCGCCGGGGTCTCGGACAAGCGGCTGCGGCACCGAACTCTGCATCGTCTGGGCAAGGGGATCCTGTCGGAAAGCCCGACGGCGGACCTCCCCTTGAGCATCAGGGTGCGGCCTTTCATCGAGGTCAACGTCCGATGCGCCGCATCGCACCTCACTGCGGCGGAACTGCTCGTGCTGCCGCGCCGCCAGCAGAAGGGAAAGCCGGATATGTTTCATGTCATCAGGCCCGAGGGAGAGGCCCACCTGAATCGGCCGCACGTCATTGTGCACCGAATGAAGCTTTTTAGCGACGAGGTCACCACAGTCGACGGGATCCCGGTTACCACTCCGGAGCGGACCTGGCTGGACATGGCGGAAATGCTGACCGTCGACGAGCTTGTGGCCATGGGGGACAGCTGCGTCCGGATGCCACGGCCGGAGTTCGAGGACAGGGACATGCCGCTGTGCAGTCTGGCTGACCTGCAACGGATGATCGATCGGCATAAGGGAAAGCGCGGCCTCCGCAAGGCGAAGGAAGCGATCAAACTGATCCGTGTGGGTTCCGATTCGCCGCAGGAGACACTCCTTCGGCTGGCCATGGTCAGGGCCGGGCTGCCGGAACCGGAATTGAATGTGCCAATCATCGGCGACGACGGTCTGAGGCACCATGACCCGGACCTTTCGTACCGGAAGTACCGGATCGGAATCGAGTACGACGGTGAGCACCACGGCGAGGCGGGGCAGGTCGTCCGGGACATCGCGCGTTCTGAAAGCTACGGGGCGTTGGGCTGGACGGAGGTCCGCATTTCGAAACGGCACATGTTGAACGACGCCAAGCCTGCGGTCGCCAAGATCCGCACGGCGTTGGTCCAGGCCGGGTGGCGCAAGGGCCGTTAAGCAACGATTGCCCCGCAACCGCCGTTTTGAGGGTTCAAAAGGGCGGCTACGGAGCAATCGATGGAGGGGCCCCACACCGTGAGGGTGGCGGTGGGGACTAGCCGAAGTACTTCGGCAGGGTGGCCTCGTGCGCTTCGCGGAGGGCGTCAAGCGACATGGTGTCCACGCCGTTGATCTCCAGTGCGTTGCTGTCCGCGTCCACTACGCCGATCCGCACGTGGGCGAAACCGCGGGCGGTGCACATGTCGGTGAACCGGACTTCCTCGGAGCGGGGCACGCCAACGACCGCGCGGCCCTGGGTTTCTGAGAACAGTGCCGTGAAGAGGTCCACGCCGTCGCGGTCCAGGACGTCCTGCAGGGCGATCCGGGCGCCTACGCCGTAGCGCAGTGAGGACTCAACGAGGGCTGCCGCGAGGCCGCCTTCGGAGAGGTCGTGCGCGGAGTCCACCATGCCGTCGCGGGATGCGTTGATCAGGATCTCACCCAGCGCGCGCTCGGCGGCGAGGTCAACCTTGGGCGGCAGCCCGCCGAGGTGGCCACGCAGGTTTGCCCACTCGGAGCCATCCAGCTCCGCTGCAGTCGTACCCAGCAGGTAGATGGCCTGGCCGTCCTCGCGCCAGCCCGACGGCGTGCGGCGGGCGACGTCGTCGAGCTTGCCCAGCACTGCCACCACGGGGGAGGGGTGGATCGGGGTGGTCCCGGTCTGGTTGTACAGCGAGACGTTGCCGCCAGTGACTGGGATGCCCAGCACCATGCAGGCGTCGGACAGGCCGCGGATGGACTCCGCGAGCTGCCACATGACATCCGGGTCCTCGGGGGAGCCGAAGTTCAGGCAGTCGCTGACGGCCATGGGCACGGCGCCGGAGGTGGCCACGTTGCGGTAGGCCTCGGCCAGGGCAAGCTGTGCACCGTGGTACGGGTCCAGGAAGGTGTAGCGGCCGTTGGCGTCGGTAGCCAGGGCAACGCCAAGGCCGGTTTCCTCGTCCACCCGGACCACGCCTGCATCATCCGGGAACGCCATGGCGGTGTTGCCGCCGACGTAGCGGTCGTACTGGTTGGTGATCCAGTCCTTGCTGCACATGTTCGGCGATGCCACGAGCTCAGTGACTGCGGCGGCCAGTTCTGTTGGAGTGGTGGGGCGGCCAGCATCCTGGACCGACCCGGTGAAGGTGTCGGACTGGAGGGCATCCTGCCACTCGGGGCGGGCGAACGGGCGGTCGTAGACCGGACCGTCGTGGGCCACGGTGCGCGGGTCGACGTCGACGATGACCTCGCCGTCCCAGGTGATGATCAGGCGGCCGGTGTCAGTCACCTCGCCCAGCCAGGAGTACTCCACGGCCCACTTGTCCATGACCGCTTCGAAGGCGGCGATGTTCTCGGGGGTGACTACGGCCATCATGCGTTCCTGCGACTCGGACATCAGGATCTCGCCCGGAGTCAGCGTGGGGTCGCGCAACAGGACGGAGGTCAGTTCAACTTCCATGCCGCCGTCGCCGTTGGAGGCGAGTTCCGACGTGGCGCAGGAAATGCCCGCGGCGCCGAGGTCCTGGATGCCCTCAACGAGGGAACCCTTGAACAGCTCCAGGCAGCACTCGATCAGCACCTTCTCGGCGAACGGGTCACCCACCTGGACAGCGGGGCGCTTGGAGGGCTTGGTGTCGTCGAAAGACTCGGAGGCCAGCACGGAGGCACCGCCGATGCCGTCGCCGCCGGTGCGTGCACCGAACAGGACCACTTTGTTGCCCTTGCCGGAGGCGTTGGCGAGGCGGATGTCCTCATGGCGCATGACGCCGACTGCAAGTGCGTTGACCAGTGGGTTGCCCTGGTACACGGAGTCGAACACCATTTCGCCGCCGATGTTGGGCAGGCCCAGGGAGTTGCCGTAGCCGCCGATACCGGCGACTGCGCCATGCATGACGCGCGCGGTGTCCGGGTGGTCGATGGCGCCGAACCGCAGCGGGTCCATGACAGCCACCGGGCGGGCGCCCATGGAGATGATGTCGCGGACGATGCCGCCAATGCCGGTTGCGGCACCCTGGTAGGGCTCCACGAACGACGGCGAGTTGTGGGACTCGATCTTGAACGTCACGGCCCAGCCGTCGCCCAGGTTGGTGACGCCGGCGTTTTCGCCGATGCCCACCAGCATGTCCTTCTTCATTTCCTCGGTCACCTTGTCGCCGAACTGGCGCAGGTGGTTCTTGGAGGATTTGTAGGAGCAGTGCTCGCTCCACATGACGGAGTACATGGCCAGTTCGGCGCCGGTCGGGCGGCGGCCGAGGACCTTCACGACTTCGTCGAACTCGTTCTGCTTCAGGCCCAATTCCGCCCAGGGAAGCTCGGTGTCCGGCGTCTTGGCGGCGTTCTCGACGGTGTCGATATTGAACTTCTTGGTGGTTTCCGTGGTCACTTGGCGCCTCCCACAATCTTGTTCAGGACGGAGGTGAAGAAACCGAGGCCGTCGGTGTCCGAGCCGCCGATGCCATCCAGGGACTCGGGGCCGAAACCGATCTCGACGGCGTGCTCGGGGTGCGGCATGAGGCCCACCACGTTGCCGGCGGCGTTGGAAATGCCGGCGATGTCGCGGCGCGAGCCGTTCGGGTTGAAGCCCACGTAGCGGAACACCACGCGGCCTTCGGCTTCGAGGGCGTCCAGGACTTTCTCGTCCGCGATGTACTGGCCGTCCTGGTTCTTCAGGGGCACGGTGATTTCCTGACCGGCCTCGTAGTCCAGGGTCCAGGCGGTGTTGCTGTTTTCAACCCGCAGGACCTGGTCCCGGCACATGAACTTCAGGTGGTCGTTCTTGATCATGGAGCCGGGCAGCAGGTGCGACTCGGTCAGGATCTGGAAGCCGTTGCAGATGCCCAGTACGGGCAGTTTGGCATCGGAGTTGGCGGCGTCGATGATCTTGGACATCAGCGGCGCGAAGCGGGCAATGGCACCGGCCCGCAGGTAGTCTCCGTAGGAGAATCCGCCGGGAATCACGACGGCGTCAACGTCGGCCAGGGCGGTGTCGGCGTGCCACAGCGGCACTGCAGTGCCGCCTGCCAGCCGGACTGCACGGGCGGCGTCGCGGTCATCGAGGGTGCCGGGGAAGGTGACGACGCCGATCCGGGCACCCGCGAGCCGGGGCTCAGCGGCGACGGCGACTGCCTCGCCGATCAGGGGAAGTTCAGTCATCTCAGGCCTCGACGACCTCGACGTTGACGACGTCTTCGATCACGGGGTTGGACAGCAGGGTCTCGGCTGCTTCGCGGGCCTGGGCCAGGATTGCGTCGGTCACCTCGCCGTCGACGGTCAGTTCAAAGCGCTTGCCCTGGCGGACAGAGCTAAAGCTGGTGAAGCCCAGCCGGGGAAGTGCACCCACGATGGCCTTCCCCTGCGGGTCCAGAATCTCGGGCTTGGGCATGACGTCAACAACGATCCGGGGCATCCGGCAACTCCTGTGCGTGAGCATTGGGTAAGGGCGCAGCGGAGTGGTGCCGTCTCACGCCGTTCCGCTGTGTTGAGGGGACCGTGCTTTTGGGCATGGCCTTTGAACGGTGTGGACGGGCGCTCCGCGAGCTTGCTAGCCCATTCTACCGGGCAGAGGGCCGCACTCTGTATTCGGCGGAACGACGGCGGCTCTGGCACTGCGCGCGGACCGTCACTAGGATTGCGGAATGGCTGAGAAATCGAAATCCGTGCTGTTGCCCGTGGTTGCCGTTGCCGTTTTCGCCGGGCTGGGCCGCATGGTCCTGCAGAAGATCAAAGCGGACAGGGCCGCCAGGGAATCCCGGGTGGCGGGCCCCGTCGACGAAAAGACCCGGCAGTGGATCAGCGAGGTCGTCCGGACACCGCGCCAGTAGGCGGTTCCTTGTGTGACACCAGTTTGCCAGTGGGCGGCTCCTCAGGGGGCCGCCTTTCTTGTGCCCGCCCGAGGACACCGGCCATTGCCATGACAGCAAAATTGACAAGTCTAAAAAATGCATCTGTGGCTTATGTCATATTCGTCTCTCAGTCTGTACTGTTTGAATCGGCTGGTCTCCCCGGGTTACAAGATCTGTAATTACGGTTGTCGTCTTCCAGCTGCCTCGGGCCGGACGCGTGCCGGGCCGTGCCTCGTGAAAGGTGTAGTCGAAACGTGAAATTAACTGGAAAGAGCCCCATCCGGGGCGGGGGGTTCCGGAAAGCGACGGCGTTGGCTGTGGGTTTGCCGCTTCTCCTCTCTTCGATGGCGTTGAGCCCCGCTACCGCGGCGCCCGCCGAACCAAACACCGTAGTTAATCCGAAGACCATCAACCCCAACGACTACCCTGCGGGCCGCTACATCGTGGTGCTCGCCGGGAAACCTGCGGCCACCTACGACGGCGGGACTCCTGGGCTTGCGGCCACGAAACCGCAGAACGGCCGCAAGCTGGACGCTGAACGTCCCGAAGTCCAGCGCTACCAGGCCCATCTCGAAAACCAGCAAGAGTCCGTAGCCGGCGCGGAAAACATCCAGATCAAGCACAAGTACACGGCGGCCATCAATGGATTCTCGGCCGATCTCACCGCAGAGCAGGCCGTGAAGCTCGCCAAGGACCCCGCCGTGCTGATGGTTGCTCCGGACACAGAGAACGCCCCGGACTACTCCACCACGGACTTCCTCAAACTCAGCGGAGCGAGCGGCCTCTGGAACACCACCTTCGGCGGCCAGGAGAATGCCGGCAAGGGTGTTGTAGTGGGCGTCATCGACTCCGGATATACGCCATCCAACCCGTTCTTCGCCGGCGATGACGTCCAGCCGCTCAACGGCGAGCCCCAGGTAGGCGTCCCTTACCGCACTGCGGACGGGAAAATCGCCATGCTCAAGTCCGACGGCGACACGTTCGTTGGCGAGTGCCAGAAGGGCCAGGGATCGGGGGCAACTTTTGACGGCAGGGACTGCAACTCCAAGGTCCTGAGCGCCCGCTACTTTGCCGACGACTTCCTGAAGTACGTCGCGCCCCAGAACCGCGCGCCCGAAGAGCTGATTTCTCCAGTGGACGTCGGGAGCCACGGCACCCATACGGCAAGCACGGCGGCAGGCAACGCAAACGTCCACGCCAACCTGGGTGCCACCGACATGGGGATCACCAGCGGCGTGGCACCGGCGGCAAAGGTTTCCGTCTACAAAGTCTGCTGGGAGGATGACAACCCGGACACCGGAGGCTGCTACAGCTCGGCCTCCGTGGCTGCAATCAACCAGGCCATCCTCGATGGCGTGGACGTCCTGAACTACTCCATCTCCGGCAGCACCTCCACCACTACGGATCCGGTTGCGCTGGCCTTCCTCTCCGCAGCCTCGGCCGGAATCTTCGTGGCGGCATCTGCCGGGAACTCCGGACCCACCGCAAGCACCGTGAACCACGGCGCACCCTGGCTGACCACGGTGGCTGCAAGTTCCTTCTCCACGGAACTGCAGGGAACGGTCGAATTCGAGGACGGAAGCAAGTTCCGCGGCGCCAGCCTGATGGCAGCCCCCGTTCCCGCGAGCAATGTGGTCCTGGCCGCAAATGCTGCGGCCGCCGGGACATCCAGCCCTGAACTGTGTGCCCCAAACGCGCTGGACCCTGCCAAAGTGGCCGGCAAGATCGTGGTCTGCGACCGCGGAGTTGTTGACCGCGTTGCCAAAAGCGCCGAGGTGAAGCGTGCCGGCGGCATCGGGATGATCCTCGTGAACCTGTCCACGTCCTCGGAGGACCTGGACCGCCACTCAGTACCCACAGTGCATGTGAACCCGCCTGCCACACAGCAGATCAAGGACAAGATCACCGCCAATCCAGCCATCAAGGTGGCCCTCGTGAACAAGGACACCACGGGCCTGCCGGTGGCTCCACAGCCACAAATTGCAGGGTTCTCCTCGCGCGGCCCGCTGCTTGCCACCGGCTCGGACCTGCTCAAACCTGATGTGGCAGCGCCCGGTGTTGCCGTCCTGGCGGGTGTGTCACCGATCGGCTCGGGCGGCGACCAGTTCGGCATGATGTCCGGAACTTCCATGGCCGCGCCGCACGTCGCCGGCTTTGGAGCGCTGATCCTTGCCAGGAACCCCAACTGGTCTCCGGCCACCGTCAAGTCGGCCATGATGACCACGGCAGGCGAGGTCAAGAACGCCGACGGCAGCCGCAACGGCGACGTTTTCGCCACCGGCGCCGGCCAGGTGGACGTGGCCCGGGTCCTCGATCCCGGCCTGGTCTACGACAACGCCGAGGAGGACTACCTGAAGTTCATCCAGGGAACGGGACTTGACCTGGGCATTCCTGACCTCGGCAGCACTGCGCCCAGGGACATGAACGTCGCCTCGTTCGCGCTGGGCGCCCTCACGGGCAAGACGGAGGTCACCCGGACGGTTACGGCTTTGACGCCGGGTGTCTACCGCGCCAGGGCAGATGTTCCGGGTATTAAGGTGACCGTTACGCCGTCGATCCTTAGTTTCAGCGCCGCCGGCGAGAAGCGCACGTTCAAGGTGAAGTTTGAGAACACCAATGCGGCCCTGGGGCAGTTCGCCATGGGCAGCCTCGTCTGGCAGGGTGCGGGCAAGAATGTGGCATCCCCCATCGCGGTACGCCCCCAGGCCGTGGTGGCCCCGGCAAACCTCGCGTTCACCTCAGAGGGGGGTACGGGGCAGGGCGGAATCCCCGTTGTTTCCGGCACCAACGCACCCGTGAAGATCACGCTGGACGGCCTGTCCAAGGCTGACTCGTCCGCCATCGAACTGGTTCCCGGACCGCTGGCACTGGAAACCGACGAGTCGAACTTCGCCAAGGAGGTCACCGTCCCGGCCGGGTCGCCATTGGCCAAGTTCTCTGTTTACTCATCGGATGAATCGGCCGACTTCGACATGGTGGTCTTCAACCCGGCGGGACAGGTACTCCTGGCCCAGACGGCCTCCGCCAGCGAATCCATTTCCGTACCCAATCCGGCAGCCGGCGTGTACACGGTCTTCGTGAACCTCTATGCAAGCCCGAACGGGCAGCCCACCAAGGCTTCGGTGGATGCCGCTGTGCTGGGGGCCAACGTCGGAAACGCAACCGTGACGCCCAACCCGCTGCGGCTGGGCAACGGCCAATCCGGGATGGTGAACCTCCAGTGGAAGGACCTCGCTGAAGGCTCCTACATTGGCCGTGTTACCTTCGCTGGCTCCAGCATGCCCACCTTCGTTTCGGTGGCGGTCACCCCGGGTGGCACCGTGGTGGTCCCGGACGACGAATCATCCGACGAGCCCGCCGGCGCGGACAAGAAGGACAAAGTCAAGAAGGAAAAGAAGAAGCAGGAGGTGCCGGAGTTCTCCGGCAACCGCAACATGGATCTCTGATCCCCCTGTATCTGATCCACCTGTAAATAACACCAGGGCGCCGCCGGTTCCAATGGAGCCGGCGGCGCCCTGCTGCTAAGCGCGTTGCAGGCAGGCGTTATGTCTCACCGCGGGAACCCGGGGTCCCGCCGAGCAGCGGCGCCATGGCACGCCAGCGGGAAATTTCGCAGCCGTCGGTGCGCCGAAAGGTGACGTTGACCGGCCGGCCGTTGATGGAGCCGGTCACCACGGCAACCTGCGGCCCGCCGTATTGCTGTGTACACAGTTTGGGGGGACCCGGCCGGGGAAAGAAGATGTCCTCGCCGAAGGATTCAACGGCAGCCAGGGCGCCCGCCGGATCAGGCAGGGTACTGCCGCCTGCAACCCTGCCGTCCTGGGCAATCAGCCGGAACTCGTGCTCGGGGGCATTGGTGTCTTCCCGGAGCCTGATGGTGAGGTCAAGCCGGTTCATGCCGGACTCGCCAGGCTGAGCGGAGCAAGTTCCCGCGCAAGGCGTTCACGCAGCTCAGCGGCCTCTGCCGCGAAGGCCCGCTGGTGTTCAACGTACGCGGCCTTCCCATCCGGGGTTTCGATCGGGATCGCAGGGTAGCCCCACTCCGCGAGGTCGTAGGGTGAGGCCTGCATGTCCATGGCCCTGATCCGCCAGGACAGCTCGAAGCAGTCCATCACCAGTTCACTGGGCAGTGCGGGCAGCAGTTTGTAGGCCCACTTGTAGAGATCCATGTTGGCATGCAGGCAGCCAGGCTGTTCCATGTCCCGCTGGTTCTCCCGGCTGGGTACAAGCTCGTTGCGCGGGATGGCGTCCGGTGTGTAGAAACGGAACGCATCAAAATGCGAACAGCGGATCCGGTTCTCCTCCACCACCTTGTCCGTCCCCTCCGGTCCGAGCCTCAGCTGAAGGTACTCGTGGCGCAGGTCGAATTTGTCCTGGCGGTAGACCATGGCCCACTCGTGCAGCCCGAAACAGCCAAACTGGGCCGGACGGGCTGCTGTTCCTCGAAGAATGATCTCCGCGAAGGAGACGGCTTCACGGCGGTCGGCCAGGAAGGTGCTGCGGTCAAAGGTGACCGCAACGGTTCCCGCCGGCAGTCCGACGGCGGCGAGCTCGCCGTCGTCGAGCGTTCTGTAGTGCTTCCAGCCGCTGCGGTGGGCGGCCGCCTCACCGGCCAGCACGACGCCGGCTCCCGGATGCCAGCGCAGCAGCTGGCCTGGCTTCTGGGTGTAGTAGGTGAACAGGAAGTCCTCAACCGGGTGCTTCCGGCCAGCCGACCGGCGGGCAAGGTAGGGGTCGGAATAACGGCGGACGCGCTGGACGTGCGCGGCTTCGCGGGCCTCGCAGTCCCCGGCCGCCAGGAGGCTAAGCTGCTCCACCGCTGGAGCCCAGGACGGGCTGTGCTGCATTCCAGGCGCTGATTTCGCAGCCGTTGGTCCGGGTAAACGTGGCATCCACGGGGGTATCATCCACAATTCCGGTGACGGTTGCCGTTTGCGGTCCGCCGTACTGTTCAGTGCATGCCTGTGCTGTGTTCTTGGTACTTGGACTCAGGATCGACGGGTTCTCCTTGAGCGCACTGCAGGCCGCCTCAGCCCCGGGGTGCTTGCTCTCGGCCGACGGCACGCCGCCCTGGCACACCAGTGTGTAATTGAGGGCCGCTTCGGTATCCGAAGGCTTGACCATGATGGCCAGCTCCGCGTTTCCTGCCCCGGGTCCGGCCGGGGGCCCGGTCGGCGCCGGCGGTGCAGGCGCGGGAACGGACGTCTCGGTATCCGGGGCGGTTGTGTCCGACGGCGTGGCCGTGCCAGTTGACGTGGCGGACGGGGCTGACGACGTTGCGGACGGGGCTGACGACGTGGGCTGGCCCCCGCCTGCTCCCGCAGAACAGGCCGTCATCAGGCCTGCTGACACTGCCACGGTCACCATTTGGATCAGCAATTTACGCACGCGCCCGGCCTCCTCGGATTGCTCCCATTCTACTGCCGTGCCTTCTACTGCCGGGTCGCTGGCTTACCGCCGGTCGTCCCGGCGGTGGCTGCGATCAACCCCATCATGGCCGCGTGCAGCTTGGCGACCTGGTCCCGCGTCAGTCCCAGGCGCTCCATCATGGTGCCGGGGACCGCCAAAGCCTGCTGACGAAGCGCTGCACCGGCCGGAGTCAGTTCCACGGCAAGGGCCCGTTCGTTTCCGTCTACGCGTCGGCGGGTGAGCAGTCCCGCGACTTCGAGGCGCCGCAGTAGCGGGGATATGGTCGCGGGTTCTTGGGCGAGGGCCTCGCTGATGTTGCGCACGGTCCGGGGGCTCTCCTCCCAGAGGCACAGCATGACCAGGTATTGGGGGTGGGTCAGCCCCAGTTTCTCCAATACCGGTTTATAGGCGCCCACTACGCTTCTGGACGCCACTGTCAGGGCGAAACAGAGCTGGTGTTCCAGAAGCAGGTCGTCCTGCTCGGGTGAGCCCGTGGCCAAGGTGGTGGTCATTACTGCCTCCAATAGTTAGTGCACTAATTATTAGCGTACACTGGAACGACGAATACGGTTCTGTCGAAGGAGTCACGTCAGTGGTCAAGGACAATGCATCACAGCGGTTCATGCGGGCAACCGGCAAGCTTCGGGCCATCTTCGGGCCGGCCAACCGCAGCTCCCTGGTGCACGACATGACGGAGGAGAACCGGAAACTGCTGGCCCAGCGTGAAGCGGAGAGCCAGCAGTGGGAGACGCTGCACCGCCCCGACGGCAGCACCTACGTGGTTCCCAAGAACCCGGAGGATAAGTCTTTGCGCTGAGCGCAGGCTCCCGCCGTTCCGGGGCCTTTTTGGCCTGTCGGGCGTAAAATAAGGGCACTGGCCCCCTTGCGGGACCAGGGGACTTTCGCCCGGGACGTGGGAAGGGGGTGGAAAATATGGCGCATGCACTCACCCGCTTTATGAACGTGACCGACCGGTTACGGTTTGTCTTTGGACCTGCGACCCGCCTGGATCCGGACGCGCCGGTAGTTCACAAGCATGATGAGTTCGAGCAGGCCTCCGACGAGGATCTCTCCCACTTCGAAGTGGAAACCGATTCCGAAGGCCACCACTATGCGGTCCGGCGTGAAGACCTGAATAAGTGACCAACTCGGGCCCTTAACCTCAAGAGCCGCCCCGCACATGCTGCGCGGGGCGGCTCCTTTTTGAGCGTATGAGGCCTCTGAGGGCGCGCGCCTAGCGGCCCGTTCCGCCGTACACGGTGGCTTCGCTCTCACTGTCGAGGTCGAAGGCCTTGTGGATGGCGCGCACGGCATCGTCGAGCAGGTCAGCGTGCGTGACTACCGAGATACGGATCTCGGAGGTGGAGATCATATTGATGTTGATTCCGGCAGCGGACAGCGCTTTGAAGAAGGTGGCGGAAACACCCGGGTGTGAACGCATGCCCGCGCCGATCAGCGACAGCTTGCCGATCTGTTCGTTGTATTCGATGTTTTCGAAGCCGATTTCGGGCTGCGCCGCCTTCAGCGCCGCCAGCGCATCGGCGCCTTCAACGATGGGCAGCGTGAAGGAGATGTCAGTCCGGCCGGTGCCGTGCGTCGAGACGTTCTGGACGATCATGTCGATGTTGGAGTGGGCGTCGGCGATGACCTGGAAGATCGCGGCGGCCTTGCCGGGGATGTCCGGAACACCCACCACGGTGACTTTGGCTTCGGAACGGTCGTGCGCAACGCCGGAGATGATTGGCTGCTCCAAGGCAACTCCCTCTTGAGTGGTGATCTTGTCTTCGGCGCTGGGGATGACCCAGGTGCCTTCGTGCTGGCTGAATGAGGACCTGACGTGCAGGGGCACGCCGAACCTGCGGGCGTACTCGACGCAGCGCAGGTGCAGGATCTTGGCGCCCGAGGCGGCAAGCTCCAACATTTCCTCGCTGGAAATGGTGTCGATCTTCTGGGCGGCGGGAACCACACGGGGGTCTGCGGTGTAGATCCCGTCGACGTCGGTGTAGATCTCGCAGACGTCGGCTTCCAGTGCTGCGGCCAAGGCCACCGCAGTGGTGTCCGAGCCGCCGCGGCCCAAGGTGGTGATCTCGTTGGTGGTCCTGCTCATGCCCTGGAACCCGGCCACAATGGCGATGTGTCCCTTGTCCAGCGATGTGCGGATGCGGTGCGGGTCGACGTCGATGATCCGGGCCTTGCCATGGATGCCGTCGGTGATCATGCCAGCCTGGGATCCGGTGAAGGACTGGGCCGAAGCACCAAACTTGTTGATGGCCATCGCCAGCAGGGCCATGGAGATACGCTCGCCAGCGGACAGCAGCATGTCCATTTCGCGGGCGGGGGCGGAATCGGTGACCTGGCCGGCGAGGTCCAGCAGCTCGTCGGTGGTGTCGCCCATGGCGGACACAACGACCACCACTTCGTTGCCGGCCTGCTGGGCATCAACCACGCGCCGGGCTACCCGCTTGATGCCCTCGGCGTCCGCAACGGAGGAGCCGCCGAACTTCTGGACAATCAGCTGCTTGGTGACGGCACCGCCGTCGGACCGCTCCTGCGGCTGGGCTGCGGTGTGCACTTCGGTAGTGGGCGTACTCATGCGCGTACCTTCACTGAATCAATCGGAGTTCTGGCGGCCAGGCGCCCTGTCGGCGCAACGGCGTGACTTGTTCAGCCCAGTTTATCGCCGCCGCCGCCCGGCGTTGAATTGTGACCGAATCTCCGCCTTGGGGTGGACACCGGAAGCAACACTGCGGGCGTACGCTCAGATAGTCAGTATGCATGCAGAGACTTGGGGGACAGGTGCGCAGGAAATGGCAATAGACGAAGATTCGACCGGAGGCCCGGCGCTGCCGGAAGAGTTGCCCGCGGGCGGCATAACAGCCACCGCCGTCAGCCGGAAGTTCGGGCAGGTGCACGCCGTCGAGCACATGGACTTCCATGCTCCGGCGGGCAAGGTGACCGCGCTGATCGGTCCCAATGGGGCCGGCAAAACCACGCTGCTGCTGATGTTGGCATCCCTGCTGGCGCCGGACTCCGGCACCGTCAGCGTGGGCGGCCTCGACCCGCAGCGTGACCGGGCCGCGGTCCGCAGCAGGATCGGCTGGATGCCTGACACGCTTGGCGTGTGGGAGTCCCTGACGGCGCGCGAGATCCTGACCCAGATTGCCCGTTTCTACCGGCTTCCCGCCGCAGGAATTGGCGGGCGGGTCGGGGAGATGCTGGACCGTGTGCGGCTGGCCGACCTCGCCGACCAGCCGGCCCGCGTGCTCTCACGCGGCCAGCAGCAGCGGCTCAGCCTGGCACGCGCCCTGATCCACGACCCGTCGGTTCTTCTCCTCGACGAGCCGGCGTCCGGCCTTGATCCGGGGTCCCGCGTTGAACTGCGGATCATGCTGCGCCAGCTGGCGCAGGAAGGGAAGGCCGTGGTGGTCTCCTCCCACGTCCTGAGCGAACTGGACGAAATTGCCGACGGCGCCGTCTTTGTTAATAAGGGCCGCACCGTCAGGCAGCAAACCACGGAAGAGGCCCATGCCGCCGGGCGCAGGTACGCGATCTCAGCCACTGACGGCGGGGCGCTGGCAGCGAAACTCACAGAATTGGGGCTTGCCTTCCGGGTAGGGGATGGCCGCCGTCCGGCGGTGAGCCTGCTGCTCCTGAACGACGACGACGCCGCGCGGCTCCTGCGCGAGCTCGTGCTCGCCGGCGTCCCGGTCAGCTCTTTCGCGCCCGCTTCGGGTGCCCTGGAAGAGACCTACATGAATCTCGAGGGGGAGCGGCGATGAGCCAGGTGACCGACACACAACAGCAAACCGCCGTAACCGGCCGTGCAGCTGGCTACGCCGCCGGCATCAAGGACGTAGTAGTCCTGGAACTGAAACAGCGCCTCCGCTCCCGCGGTTGGTACATCATGCTGGCCATCTGGTTCCTCCTGACCGGCCTGGTGACGTGGCTGACGTGGGCCAGCTGGAACGCCACCCAGGCTGCGCAACGCTCGTATTCGGACTACGTGCCGGAGCAAACCGGCCCGGGGTCCATGATCTTTGAAGTGGTGCTGGCGTTTGTGCTGCTCTTCGCGCTTTTGGTGGCTCCGGCGCTGTCCGCGAATGCCGTCAACGGTGACCGCGCGGGAGGCACGCTGGCCATCCTGCAGGTGACGCTGCTGCGGCCCGGACAGATACTTTGGGGCAAGTTCTTCGCGGCGTGGTTCGCGGCGCTTGCCTTCCTCGTTGCCAGCACGCCGTTCCTGGTGATCGGGGTGGCGCTCGGCGGCATGACGCCCGGACACGTCGTTGTGGCGTTGCTGATGCTGGCTGTTGAGGTGGGAGTCGTCTGCGCCGTCGGCGTGGGGATTTCGGCGCTGGCAGGGCGGCCGTTGTTCTCCATCGTGGTGACGTACCTGGCGGTGGCTGGACTTGTGATCGGCACGCTGATCGCCTTCGGGCTGGGAATGGGCCTCACGCAGGGAACCATCATGGCCAACCAGCCGGAGTACCGCCAGTACCAGCCGCTCAGCAACGGGCCCGTGGAGCCGGAATACACCTGTGCCGGGCCGCTGCGCGAGCAGCCGGCCCCGCGTACCGAGCGTGTGGCCTGGTTCCTGGCAATGAACCCGTACGTGGTGGTGGCTGACGCCATTCCTTATCCCGTGCGGACGGGAGAGCAAGGCTTTACCTCCGTCGGAGCCATCGAGAACGTCAGCCAAGGAGCGCGGTACGCCATGGCGGGCCCGGAGGGAACCTACCCGTGCGCCAATGGCGAGGTGAAGTCACGCTATCTTGCCCAGCAAACGCCGCTGTGGCCGCTGGGGCTCGGCTTGCAACTGGTGCTGGCCGGCCTGCTGCTGTGGCTGGGCTGGCGTTCGCTGCGGACACCGGCCCACAGACTGGCGCGGGGAACCCGCATAGCCTGACTTCTCCTCTGGACAGGCCCTGCCCGGCGGATCAGGATGGGATCAGCCGGCGAACCCGCCGGCGTCCGCCGGGGCTGGGGCTGTCCATCGGATGTGGGGCTTCGAACTGTGGCTGAGGACGAACGGCAGCATGCGGAGCGAACCAGCGAGGAGCCTGTCTACGAGGCCATTGGTCCCGGCTGGAACTCCGGAACGCCCGGGAGCGAGGACGACGCCGACTGGGCACCTCAGCCCGCCGGCCTCGCACGGGTGGCGCTCAGCCTGGCAGTAGGGGACTTGCTGGCATCGTTCCGGGCCGTGCGGTTCTGGCTGGTGGCTGTGGCAGTGCCGCTTGCCACTTCCCTTTTCGCGCTGGCGCTCCATGGCGTGGCCGCCGCCCCTGCCGAAATGCAGCCGGAAGAGGCCCGGTGGTTTAGCCATTTGCTCGCTGCTGCCCTGATGCCGGCCTCCTCGGCCCTCCTTGCGGTGCATTGGGGACTACTGGGACGCCAGCGGCTGTCCGGGCCAAGGCAGCCAGGGGACCTGGATCCAGGGCCGCTGGCCCCTTTTCTTTCCGTCGCCGTGCGGGGGCTCGTTGTAGCAGCGATCGCACTGATCGTGCTGGTGCTGCATGCCGGCATTACAGGAGTCTCAGCTGCCGGCACGGCTGGCGCCTCCGCCGGCGTGGTCGCCTTGGAGTTCGCAGTCTTTGGAGCTATCGGTGCCGGCGTTTCGGCGTTGCTCCGCCGCCGACTGTTGGCGGCGCTAGCCGGCTGGACTGTGGCTGGAGCCCTTGTGGCGGGGAACGCTGTGGCTGTTTGGGCCTTGATGCCCGCCGTCCGCGCCGACGAACCCGTCACGGTTGCCATAAATGTGGTTTGGGGGTCCGACGGTACGCGGGATGCATATGAGTGCTCGACCGAACTCCTGGGCCTCGCCGAGGTTTTTCACACGGAACGGATTGTGTGGCTGGTGGCGGCCAACCCCGTGGTGATGTTTGCGATGCTGGCTTCTGGCGGCGAGACCGGAGAGGAAGGTCTGGGCTGGATGCCCGGTGCCCTCCAGGAAGCTGCGGACGGTACGACAGTCCCCTGTGTCAACGCCGAGCCGCGTACCAAGGACACTGCCCGGATGCCTTTGGAAGTGATCGGGCTGGGCACCCAGGGTGTCGTGGCCGGGGCCATCATGGCTGGCGGCCAGTTGGCTGCCCGGCGCAGGGGCGGTTCAGGCGATTGATTGCTGTAGATTGTCCAGACGAAAATTCAGCAGTGGGTAGCCCTTGCCGGCCGTTTCCCGGTCTGCCGGGGCTGCCGTGTCCTGCTGGAAGCCCAGGCTCTGGAGGAGCTTGATGGATGGAGTGTTTGGTTCATAGGCCCCCGCGACGATGGTGCTCATCCTCCGCTCCGAGAAGAGCCAGCCGACCAATGCCCCGGCAGCCTCGCGGCCGTACCCCTGACGGTGATAGTCGGGATGCAGGACGTAACCCAAAGCCGAGTGCCGGGCGGGAAGTTTTCCCTGGGAAAGCATCCCGGCGGAGGTCAGTTCGATGCTGTTCCAGGTCCGGGCGTCGCCAATAACGTCGCCGGACTCCCGCAGCGTGACGGCCCAGCCGTAGTTGAACCACTCGGCGGCGGATGCCTTGCGCAGCGCGAGCAGCTCCGCCAGCCTCTCGCCGTTTGCCGCCACGGTGAGGGGACCGTGGGACAGGTAGCGGGTGACGGACGGGTCGCTGCGGAAGCGGTGAATGGCAGCGGCATCCGATTCCTCAACCAAGCGCAGAATGAGCCGCTCGGTGACCAGCGGCACGATGTCTTCCGGGATCACGGCATCTGTCCAGTCATTAGCTGAGCGCGTTGCGTCGGCCCTCGAAGGCGCGGCCCAGGGTGACCTCGTCCGCGTACTCCAGGTCGCCGCCCACGGGCAGCCCGGATGCGAGGCGGGTGACCACAATGCCGATGGACTTCAGCATCCGGGCCAGGTAGGTGGCCGTTGCCTCACCTTCCAGGTTGGGGTCGGTGGCGATGATGACCTCCTGGATGGCGCCGTCGTTCAACCTGGTCAGCAGTTCCCGGATCCGGAGCTGTTCCGGGCCAACACCGGCAATCGGATTGATGGCTCCGCCCAGCACATGGTAGCGGCCGCGGAATGACCGGGTGCGCTCCACTGCCAGGACGTCCTTGGACTCCTCGACCACGCAAATCACCGAAGGATCGCGCCGGACGTCCCGGCAGATGTTGCAGAGCTCCTGCTCGGTCACGTTGCCGCAGACGGTGCAGAATTTCACGCGTTCCTTCACCGTGGTGATGGCGTCCACCAGGCGTTTCATGTCTTGAGGATCGGCTTCGAGGATGTGGAACGCCAGCCGCTGCGCGGACTTGGGCCCCACTCCGGGAAGGCGTCCAAGCTCATCAATCAGCTCCTGGACCGCACCTTCGTACACGTTTTCCTCTTTAGCTTGTCTTGGATGATGGGCGAATCAGTGGTGCACGCTACGTGGCGAGCCGTTGTGGGGCCGTCAGTAACGGGGAGGCAGCGGGCTGCCATCCAGGGAGCGCTCCTCGATGAGCTTCCCGCCCAGAATACGCTCGATGGCGGCGCGCCCGAAGACACCCGATTCCTCGATGGTTTCGTCATCCGCACTGGGGATATCCTGCACGTCCGGAACAGCGGCCGCGACGGCCCGCGACGGCGCCTTGGCCCGCCCGGCCTCCGCTTCGGGACTGTTGGACAGCCGCTGGTAGAGGCTCTGCCGGGCGGCGGCCGCAGCCGGGGTGGTTGCAGGAGAGGGTTGCGGAGGCGCGGCCTGCGGGGCCGAAGTGGCCATGGCGTATTCGCGCACCGGTTCCGCGGCGGGGATTCCGGGGGTGGAAGGCCCAAAACCACCTGGCCCGGGAGAGGAAGGGGCGGCTACGGATGCGGCCACTGGAAGTCCCCAGTCGTCCACTGTTTCGGGCGCTTGCGGGGCCGCTGCAGGCTCTGGGGCCACAGGCGGGGCAGCTGGAGCCGTCTGGGGAATCTGTGCCGCGGCGGGTTCGTAGTCAGGTGGAGGGCTGGTGGTGACAGCCGTGGTGTCCGCTCCGGCAGGAGCCTGGCTCTTGCCGAGGTTGGTTTCAGTGCCAACAACCCAGACACCCGGCGCCTGTTCCACGGCGCGGGTCCACGGATCAGGCGCGGCGGCTGCGGGAGCCGGACCTGAAGAGGCCTGGACGCCTGACGCCGTCGAACCGGCCTTTTTGGCGGTTTTGGGGGCGCGCTTGCCGCCGGGCAGGTCACTGCTGTCAGAAGCAGGGCCAGCTGGGGTACGCCGCGGTTCCATCGGCGCGGAGGGATCCCAGTCCATGGGAGGTTCCTCGTCCAAGGGCGGGGCATCTTCGTCGCGGGGCGGGCCCCAGTCGTCGTCGGAGTAGGCGTACGTGCCGGCGGCCTCGTCCTCCTGCACCGACGGCGGCGCGGGCACCGGGCCAGGCGCCGGCACCGATGCGTTCGCTGGCATGGCAGCCGCGGCGTGGATAGGTGCTCCCTGAGCTTCCGCCGGAGCAGCAAACTGTTCGGCGGATGAAGGGACCGGTTCCGTTGGGACCTTGGCGGCAGGAACCGTTGCTGCGGTAACCGCCGGCGGCTGAACCGTGGCCGGAGGAGCAGGAACCGCAGAGGCCGGAACGGTGGGCGCAGCGGCCGCGCTCGGCGGGGCATTGTCCGGTGCGGGCGCGGTGTTGTCCGGGGCGGCGGGAGCGCCTGCGGGGGCGAGCCCCCAGGCGACATCTGCGGACGTTGCCGGGGCTACCCGGCTAGCGGGCGCTTTTGGGTTTGGCTCAGAGCTCGCTGGGCTGTTGTTGCCGCCCGCGACGGCCGTGATCTGGCAGTCAATGCCCACGGTTTTGTGGATCGCCTGGCGCAGGTTTTCCGAATGGTCGGCACGGCCGAATGCTCCCGCCAGCCCGGACGTGGTGAAGGCGAGGGTGAGTCCCTGGCCGTCGAAGGCTGCCACCTGGGCGTTGGGTTCCACCAGCGCCCAGGTGCTGCGCTTGATTTTCGACAACGTCTGGAGGATTTCGGGCCACGCGCGGCGAAGCACTTCGACGTCGGCGCCGGGCCGTCCGGTGGCAGCGGGGGCTTCCGCTGGCCGGGCTTCCGCCACAGGGGCGGCGGCGGGGGATTGCTGCATGGGAGCCTGCTGCGCCCGCGGCTGCTGCGCTGGCGTTTCCTGGACGGGCGGTTGCTGCGCCGGCATTTCCTGGACGGGCGGTTGCTGCGCCGGTATTTCCTGCACCGGTGTGCGGGGGGCTTCTGCTGCGGGGCCTGTAGAGGTCCGGCCGCTGGAGGGCTCATCCACGGGCCAGTCGCCAGTGCTGACCCGGGGTGCCGTCAGGGGCTGGCGGGCTTCGGCTGCTTGCGGCCGCTGCACCTGCTGAGGGGGCATTTCCTGGGAAGCAGCGGCGGCCGGCATGCCCTCCCCTGAACGGGCGGACGCTGGTGCAGCGGGAGCAGTGGCTGTAGAAGCAGCTCCGGCCACCGGTTGGGCGGATCCTGCGGGGGCGGGAGCACCGACGTCGTTCCCGGCGTAGCTGAGGCGCCGCTCCACGCGGTCGATCCGGGCGGCAATGCCGCGTTCGGTCTGTTCTGAGCTGGGCAGCAGAATGCGCGCGCACAGCAGTTCGAGGTGGAGCCGCGGGGACGTGGCACCTGTCATCTCGGTCAGTGCGGTGTTGGTGACATCCGCGGCGCGTGAGAGTTCAGCTGCTCCCAGGTTGTGCGCCTGGTTCTGCAGCCGTGCGATCTGGTCCGCCGGCATGCCTCGCAGGATGGTCTGGGCGCTTTCGGGCATGGCCTGGACAATGATGAGGTCGCGGAAGCGTTCGAGCAGGTCCTCGACGAAGCGGCGGGGATCGTGGCCGGTCTGGATCACGCGGTCCACGGCGCGGAAGACCGTTGCGGCGTCGGCGGCAGCCACTGCCTCGACGACGTCATCCAGCAGCGAGGCATGGGTGTAGCCCAGGAGCGCGACGGCGAGCTCGTAGTCAAGGCCGTTCTGCCCGGCTCCGGCCATCAGCTGGTCCAGCACGGAGAGCGAGTCCCGGACCGAGCCTGCGCCGGCCCGGATCACCAAGGACAGGACCCCCGGAGCCACCGGGACGTTTTCCTGCCGGCACAGCAGTTCCAGGTAGGCCATGAGCGGCTCAGGGGGAACCAGCCGGAAAGGATAGTGGTGGGTGCGGGACCGGATAGTGCCGATGACTTTGTCAGGCTCGGTGGTGGCGAAGATGAACTTGATGTGCTCCGGAGGCTCTTCCACGATCTTGAGCAGGGCGTTGAACCCCGCCGAGGTGACCATGTGGGCCTCATCGATGATGAAGATTTTGTAGCGGTCCCGGACCGGGGCGTAGGTGGCCCGTTCGCGGAGGTCGCGGGCGTCATCGACGCCACCGTGGCTGGCGGCGTCGATCTCGATGACGTCAAGGGAGCCGGAGCCGCCGCGGGCCAGTTCAATACAGCTGGGGCAGACGCCGCACGGGGTGTCAGTGGGGCCCTGGGCACAGTTGAGGCAGCGGGCGAGGATGCGGGCGGACGTGGTTTTTCCGCAACCGCGGGGACCTGAGAAGAGGTAGGCGTGATTGACCCGGTTCTTCCGCAGGGCCGTCATCAGCGGCTCCGTGACGTGTTCCTGCCCGATAACGTCAGCAAAGGAATCCGGACGGTATCTGCGGTATAGGGCGGTTGTAACAGTCACAGAGAAAACCCTACCAATCCGGGCTGACAATCATGATCCTGGGCGGGCGGCCACCCAGCGGGGGAATAGTAAAGACCCCCCATGCACCCGCCAGAGCCCGTCTACCCTTGCTACCTTCCGGTCCTGGGGGAGTTCAACAGGATGACGCCACATGAGGGGCCGCAGATCAGTTTACCCGAACTTTTCGCGTGCCTCGAACCGGCCTTATTCCCTGGGCCACCCGTCCACCGGCCAGCTCATGAGGGCGGGCTCCTCATAGGGGTGGGCGGCGCGCAGGGCCAACACCACCGCGTCCAGCACGGCGGCCTCGACCACGCATTCGATCCTGTCCTCAGCGACCTCGGTGGGCCGGTCCAGGTCTCCAAGAAAGGGTGTGGCCCCTGCCCGCGGCGTGAAGCGCCCGGTCCCGGCCGTGACGAAAGAGCAGTGGGAGTAGTTTCCGATCCGGCCTGCCCCGGCGTCGCCGATCGCGGCCAGGACTGCGTGCGTATGGGTCCGGGGAACGTAGGCAACCAGGGTGTGGAGCTGTGTCATGGCTCCATCGTGCCAAAGGCGCCGAAGGTAATGGGAGGCATAATTCATTGCTTATCCGGCGGGCAGGCCCGAGTATGGGTATGTACACCGATTGGGGCAATCTCAAGATTGTGAGCTGCGGGGCCTGGCTGGAGGGCCGGACCCGGCAGCTCAACGGTGTTCCGGAGGAATGGGCGCATTGGGGGCGTCCATTTTGACGTTAACGGGCACCCACCTGAGGCCAATTGGGCGTTGCTGAAAAGTTCAGGTAGTCTAGTGTCTGCTTTTGATTCAGAAGCAGCTGGAGAATTCGCCTAGCGGCCTATGGCGCACGCCTGGAACGCGTGTTGGGTTAACGCCCTCGGGGGTTCAAATCCCCCATTCTCCGCCAGCCAAAAACCCGGTCCTGACCATGTCAGGGCCGGGTTTTTGCATTCCCGAGAACTGCAGTCACTTCGCCCCATGGTGTCGGGACTACCAGCCTTGCCCCGTCAGCCGGGGGTGTGGCCCAGCCTTCGGAGCCGCTGCCGGGCCGCCTGCTCGCTTGGTCCCGGCCCGCGCCCCAGGGCCAGATGCACGACGCCGAGAGTCGCCCCGGTTGCCAGCTTTACTGGGAGGGGGAACGGGCCCAGCCGCGCCTTCCGGAGCCCCAGCATCTGCCGGTACCTGGGGTCGAGGCTGTAGACGGCGCCGGCAAACACCACTTGATAGCCCGGGCGCAGGAGCGGGTGCAGGGGCGGGTGGCGAATGAATTCGACAGTCTCGGCGACCCTGCTGTCAGACAGCAACTCCCCGCTTGCATACCAACGGTCCAGCTGCCGGTGCATGTCGGCTTCCGTGAGCGGTGGATCCTCAACCCCCATCAGCCGCCCGGCCTGGGCCCACTCGCGGACGTAGGCATCAGGGCCGCCCGGGATTTCGCCGCCCCAGATCTTGTGGGCCGTGAGGAACGCATCGACGAAGGCCAGGTGGACCCAGCGGGCAGCCTCCGGATCATTCGCTGAGTAATGTCGCTCCGTACCGCGCCCGTCCATGTAGTCTCCGTGGACGGGCTCGTGCAGTTGGCGGACACGGGCGGTGGCTTCGTCTGCGGCGGCCCTTGAGCCGTAGGTGACGGTGAAAATCCACCGGATGGTGCGGGCCAGCCGGCGCAACGGATCTTCGCGGAAGTCGGAGTGCTCGAGGATTCCCGCCAACGCGGCCGGGTGCAGAGCCTGCATCAGGAGCGCGCGGATGCCGGCCACGATGGGTGTCATGGAGCCGTGCACCGCCCAGACAGCCGAGCCGGGCAGGTGATAGCCGGCGTCGTTTCCCTCCGCCAACCGCGGAACCCAGGCGGGCAGCACGTCAGGGCTGCCGGTGAACACGCGTTTGAGTTCCCCCTGCCATTCCCTGAGGAGATTGCGCATATCACCATTCTTACTCACAGCCCGTCGGGCAGCGGATGCACGCGCATATCCACAAAAAATCCGCAGTCTGCCGTGCCGGGGTTCACAGGCTCCGGGCTTTGTGGTCCCATGATGGGGTAAGCCCGTTCGGAGATCTGGGGTCTGACGGGCCAACCCGGGAGTCAACGAGTGGGCAATCATTGGGGATCCGGCCGCGACAAGGAGTCTGCGGGCCCCTGCGCTGTGGCGGTTCGCGCAATGGCCGCGAGTGTTGTTGTTGCCGTGTCCTTTTTTGCCTTGGGATTTCCTGGCGCCCCTCTCCAAGCGGGGAAGCCGGCGTCACCGGCCGGCAGTGTCAGCCTTCCCGGACTCGGAGGTGGTTTCCTCACGGACAGCAGGGCCCTGGTCCCGTTCAGCCGGACGATTATCACTACTGTCGCCAAGGATGGACGCGCCGAGCTGAACGTTGCCTCCGCCGGGCTCAAACGACCTCCGGAGGGGTCCCTGATGGCGCCCCTTGAAGTCCTCAGGCAGAGTTCGCCCTTTGGCTACCGGATCAGCCCCCTCTCTGGAGCGGCAGGGGACTTCCACCTCGGCCAGGACTATGCGGCAGGCTGCGGCACCAGGGTCTATGCGGCCGACGCCGGTGTTGTCCGCGCCGCCGGCTGGCATCCGTGGGGCGGCGGCAACCGGGTGGAGATCGACCACGGCAACGGGCTGATCACCACGTACAACCATTTGGAGGCGATCGCGGTCCGGGCAGGGGACTCCGTCCAGGTGGGCCAGGTCATTGCGCGGGTGGGTACTACCGGATGGTCCACGGGCTGCCACCTGCATTTCGAAACAATCCTTCGCGGCAAGCACACCAGCCCCCTGAACTGGACGCTGCTGCCCACCCGCCAAGTGGACGCGCTGGAGGACATCGCGATGGTCAGTTACGACGGCAAGGCATCGAGTGCTTCGGAGGGTCAGCGCTGGGCCATCCCGGTCGCCGCGGACCACTCCCACACCGTACTCAACGGTGAACAGGAACTGGCTGAGGCGCCGGAACCGGAACCCGCGGCAGGGTCCACTCCGGGAACTGCAAACACAGCCACTGCGGCGCCAACATCGACGCCGGCACCGTCGGGGTCGCCCACGGCGACACCGGCAAACACAACCACGGCTACGCCAACCACGACGGCGGCTCCCTCACCGTCCGTGCCAACCTCGCCGACGTCGTCCTCCCCGTCCGTGCCAACCTCGCCGACGTCGTCCTCCCCGTCCGGCACCGGCAGCGCCTCGCCCACGCCAACGACGACGGGCACCTCGTCGCCCGCTCCCACGGGGACATCACCGACGCCGGTGCCCACAGGGACCACCCCTGCGGCGACCGTTCCTTCGTCCCCGACGCCCACCTCCTCGATCCCGAGTCCGTCCTGGCCGACGCTGAAAGCCACGGCAACCCCGGCCGAGCCAACGGCGATCGAATCCTCGGCTGAGGCACCCGCCCCACCTGAGCCAACGTCGCCGAAGATAACGCCAACTGCGTCTACGGCCACGGCTCCAACGCCCACGGTGACGGAGCCTGCGCCGTAGAGACCCAGAGAACTCCCAGATTCCACCCGTACCCTTGATGGTTGGCAACGAATCACCCGCATGACCAACCCTTCAAGGACGGCGCTGTGACTTCCCTCCACACCATTCCCCTCACGCTCAACGACGGTACCGAGACCCGCTTCGGCCGGTTCAAGGGAAACGTAGTCCTGGTGGTGAACGTGGCGTCACATTGCGGTTTCACGCCCCAATACGCCGGACTTGAGACGGTTTACGAGAAGTTTCGGGACCGCGGCTTCGAGATCCTCGGAGTCCCGTGCAACCAGTTCGCCGGCCAGGAACCCGGCACCGACGGCGAGATCGCCGAGTTCTGCGAGCGGAACTTCGGTGTGACCTTCCCGCTCACGGCCAAGGCCAACGTCCGGGGCAAGGACCAGCATCCGCTGTACGCGGAACTGACAAAATTCAAGACCAGCGTGCTGCCCGGACTGGTGAAATGGAACTTCGAGAAGTTCCTGGTGAACCGCGACGGCGAGGTAGTGGCACGCTTCGCACCGACCGTCGAGCCGGACTCCGCAGAAATCATTGATGCCATTGAATCGGCATTGGTGGCCTCTAATGTTCAAGAAGACCCGAGCGGGCATTACGGAACGTAATTCTTTGATCTTTTTCCAAGATGGCCTCGGCAATTTACCCAAAATTTGCCGAATGTCTGGTTGGATAAAGATTACTGATGGGTAGAAGGGAAACGCCGTTTCCCACCGACCACAAAGGCAGCAATGGAGCACATCGAGGCCGAGCACCCCCGGCCACGCCACTTCCTACTCCACCTGAGCGACCCCCACCTGATGGGAGGTCCAGACCCCCTATATGGCGCTGTAGACAGCGAAGCCAAGCTCATCCAGCTTTTCGACGAGGTCCGGGCATCCGGGGCACGGCCGGAGGCCGTCATCTTCACAGGTGACCTCGCGGACAAGGGCGACCCTGACGCCTACGCAAAATTGCGTGCAATCGTTGATCCTGCGTGCGAAGACATGGGCGCCAAGGTCATTTGGGCCATGGGAAACCACGACAACCGTGCCAACTTCCGGGCGGGGCTGCTGGACCAGCCAGCGAACGACGCCCCCGTGGACCACAGCTACTTCATCAACGGCCTGCGCGTGATCACCATGGATACGTCCGTGCCGGGATACCACCACGGGGAGCTGAGCGAATCCCAGCTGGACTGGCTGGCCAGCCAGTTGGACACCCCCGCGCCGGACGGCACGATCCTGGCGCTCCACCACCCGCCGGTCCCGTCCGTCCTGGATCTCTCAGTGCTGGTGGAACTGCGCGACCAAGCGAGCCTGGAGGCAGTGGTCCGAAACTCCGACGTCCGCACCATCCTCGCCGGGCATTTGCATTACTCAACCACTGCAAGCTTCGCCGGAATTCCCGTCTCGGTGGCTTCGGCGACCTGCTATACCCAGGACCTTAACGTGGCGGCCGGCGGAACACGGGGCCGGGACGGCGGCCAGGCGTTCAACCTGGTCCACGTCTACGAGCACACCATTGTCCACTCGGTGGTCCCGCTGGGCAGCACGCCCACTGTGGGCGAGTACGTTGCGCCTGAAATGACCGCAGCGCGCCTGGCCGCCGCGGGAATCCGCATCCCCGAGAAAGCAAAGACCGCCGGAACCCTCAAGGTCGGACTCGGATCCAGGAGCTAGCAGGAGCCGCAGGCCCGGGCCACGGGCGGCCTCAGATCTCCCAGGGCGCCTTGATGGGGTAGTACTTCTCCAGGAAATCGGTCACCAGTTCCGCCCGCTCGTCGGCTGGGACTTCCGGGAAACTGCCGTCATTCAGGCAGAAGAAGTCCATATTGCGCTTGGCCAGCAGCTTGGGCAGGTAGTTCAACCCGGCCCGCATGGTGGTGTCCACGTAGCGCACCCTGGCTGCCGTCTGGGTGACCGCCCGGCCCGTGAGCAAGGCGTAGTAGTGGTAGAAGGAATTGGTCACCGAAATGTTGTCCGCGGCGCGGAACCTGCTGGCCGCCGTCTTGCGGAACTCCTCCGGGAACTCCCGCTCCATACGGGCCACCACGCTGCGACGCAGCGGGGCAGCCGTGTGCTCAAGGTGGCGAGTGGTGATCCGTCCGAAGCGGTTCCATAGCAGCTTCCGGTTTACGCGTGCGGCGTTTTCGAACCCGCTGCGTTCGGCGGCGTTCTCGCCGAGTCCGATCCGCGTTTCGGCTTCAATGAATTTGGTGATGCCGCCGGGAGTGAAGAACATGTCCGGACCGACCGGGCGGCCGAAGAACATGTCGTCATTGGAGTACAGGAAGTGCTCTGAGAGCCCGTCGATGTTGTGGAGTTGGCATTCCACGGCCTGTGAGTTGTGCGTAGGCAGGACCGAGGGATCGGAGAAGAACTCTTCGCTCCGGACAATGGTCACCGACGGGTGCTCGGCGAGCCACTCAGGCGCGGGGGAGTCGGTGGCGATGAAGATGCGGCGGATCCAAGGCGCGAACATGTAGACCGAGCGCAGGGCGTACTTGAGTTCGTTGATTTGCCGGAAGCGGGCCTCATGGTCATCGCCTTCGCCGAGAACAACGCCTTGCTGCTGGGCACGGCGTGCAGCGATGTATTCGGGGGAGCTGCCGTCCACCCAGGAGAACACCAGGTCAATGTCGAAGCTGATGTCGCTGGCGTGGTCAGCGAACATGTTCTCGATCGTCGGCCAGGTGTGCCCGTACCGTTCCACCGTTCCACGGACGGCGTCCTGGGTCAGCATGGTACGGCGTGTCAGGGAATTCTCGATGGGCAGGATCAGCTGGTCGCCCCCGAAGCTCCACAGCTCAATCTGGACCCCCGCGGAGGAACCGAACTCGAAGCCGCCATCCGGTTCGACACGGGGACGGTACAGGCGGAAGATCCGGGCCTGGCGGTTGGGGGAGAGCTCGCCGTCGGCCACCAGCACCGAGGATTTCTTTTTCGCGTCCACGGTCATGGAATAGACCGGTTCATTGCGGCAGGCCTCCACCAGGGCGGCCCGCAGCTTTTTCCTGTCCTTCCAATCCAGCGCAATGACTGGGCGGTCGCTGTTGCCACGGACCAGGAGGTAGTCCAGCCCGGCTCCGGCCAGTACATTGCGCAGGAACAGCAGGTCCTCCACCATCGCCTGGTATGGCGTCCGGTTGTGGTTGATGAGGGCATACCTGCCCTTGTGGCGGACGACGTCGGGACGGTGCTTGAGGCGCGCTTCAGCGGCAGGCGATGTCACCTCCGGATGGGCACCTGTTTCTACGGACGCCTGGCCGCCGTAGTAGATTTCATCCTGAACCGGTGTTTCTGTAATGGTTTTCTCCGCAGCTAAGTGGTAAGCGTTCTTACTTGCATAATAGCCCTGCCATTGAAACGGCAGGTTTCGGGCCGGACAAGTCCCGGCACCGGAAGCCCTATCAGTCCCGGCGCCTCAGTCCGCGAGCGCCTCGCGCCAACTGCGCAGGAAAGCTCCGCCGGCGTCGTCGTGGATGACGTCGTCCGTAAGGCCCAGGTCCGCTGCCGTCAGGACGGTGTAAGGCTTCTGGGGAACGCCGTCCGCGGGGCGGACGTCCACGTGCATGACCGCGTGATCGTTGTGGTGCAGCCAATCTGCCATGGCGTAATCGGTGCGGGAATCCCCCACCGTCCGCCAGGCCTGCGGCGTAATCCCTTGGGCTGCGAGGAGTTCCACCGCACGGCTGGCCCCCAGGTCCTTGCCCAGCCGCACCGATTCAATGTCCGTGGAGATGATGGTGGGGTCCACGCGGTAGTCCACCTCGTCGTCGGAATTCGGTGCGTGGTGGTCCAGCCGGACCACGCCCAGGCCGTGGCGGGACATCAGGCCCATGGCGTCGGCGTCAAAGAGCTTTTGTTCGGCGAGGTAATCAGCGCTGTCCACCTCGATGTGCTGCTCCACGGAGACCATGGCACGCTTGGTCTCGTCGAAGAACATATGCGCGGAATAGTCCTCGGCCACCAGCCGGCGGACGTCGTCGCCGTAGGCCCCGGGAACCGCCAGCTCATGGTCAACATGGATAGGGCCCGGGCCGGCGGCGGTGTAGCTGAACCAGACGGCGCCCTTCTCGCAAACGGCGTGGATGATGGTCCCGGAGGGTATTCCGGCGGCGATCATGGGTTCCATGACCTGCTCCCGGATGAAGGCGTCGGAGCGGCCGGTGTTGAAGATGACTGGAATTCCTGCGGCGGCCAGCGCAACGAGGTCGGCAATGATCCCGGGCTGCACGTTCCGGGTCACGGGGCTGGCTACCGGACCGTCGACGTCGAGCAGGAGGGCCAGGGGCGGCGCGGACGGCAGGCGTACGCCGGGCGTGGAGCCGGCAGGGAATTCTGTCGCAGTCATGCCTCCATTGTGTCAGGCGGGCCGGCCGGGCCCGCGACGGCCGCTGAAGTGTTCCGCATGTGACACATGGTTACTGTTTGGCTACAACCTTGGAATGGCGCGGGCAAGGCACTTCTCTTGGGCTGCCAAGGTGCCTAGGGTGGCATGGTGATATTCAAAGCTGTGGGCGAGGGACGCCCTTACCCCGACCATGGTTTCAACACGCCCAAGGAATGGGCCTCGCTCCCGCCACGCCCGGTGCGCCTCGACGAGCTGGTGACCACCAAGCGGACGCTGGACCTGGAGGCTCTCCTGGCCGAGGACTCCACGTTCTTCGGCGACCTTTTCCCCCACGTGGTGCAGTACAAGGGGACGTTGTACCTGGAGGATGGACTGCACCGCGCGGTCCGCACTGCCCTGCACCAGCGCACCGCAATCCACGCCCGCGTGCTGGTCATCGATGGCTAGGAAACCCAAGGACGCCAGCGTCCTGCACGGCCACCACGTAGTTACCGGCCCCGAGCTGCGGGCCACGTTCGAAGCGGCGGGCGAACCCGAGGACCCCGTCCGGTTGCGCCGCCGCGTAGTGCATGGGGTGGTGCTGGTCCTGCTGTTGGGGATGATCGTCGCCGCGATCATCATCGCCCTGGCCATCGTCAATGGGCAGATCAGGTTTCCGACGACGGAGGCCAGCGACGAACCGGCAACAGTCTGTCCCGCGGCTACCTTCGACTACACCCCCAACGACCAGATCAACCTCAACGTCTACAACTCCACCAGCCGGCCGGGCCTGGCCAGAACCGTCGCGGACGAATTCCTTGCCCGGAAGTTCGTCGTGGGCGCAGTGGCCAATACGGACGCCGGTTACCGCGGAGTGGCCGCAGTGGTGTCAGGGGCGGCCGGGCAGTCCGCTGCCTTCAGTGTCCAGCGCAACCTGCCGGGCTCGGACTACTTCCAGGACGGGCGGACGGACGCCAGCGTGGACGTGATCCTGGCCGGGGACTATGAGGCCCTCGCAGCGCCCGAGCTCGTAGACCAGACTCCTGGCCGGCTGAGCTGCCCGCGGGAAAGCAGGCGGATCGCGGACGACGACAAATGGCCAGTCATCCCGACGGCCGGCGCCACGCCCTGAGCGGTGCAGCGGCATTTTGTGGGGTCAGGCTCAGCTGGCCACCGCAGGAAGGGGCCTGACGCGCACCGGCCTGCCGCCGTCGTCGAACCTTGCCCCGGCGCCGAGCTGGATGAACCGCACCGTGCGGGCAATGCGCGCCTCAAGTTCCGCGGGCTCGTCACTTCCCCGTGCCGCGCTGGACGAGAGCGTTCCGTGGATCAGTTGCGCCTGCTGTGCGATGTCTGCGACCGGCAGGTAACCCTGCTCCATACCGTCACGCAGGATGCCCTGGAGCAGGACGCTGAGCTCGCCCACGTGGTCCGCCAGTTTGGCAAAGGACGACGGCGACAACACCGCAGCCATCGCCGGTCCCGGGGGGAGATGGCGGCGGCTGAGGTCCTCCACCTGTGCACGCACGTACAGTGCCAGCCGCTCCACCGGGTTGTCCAGCCTGTTTAGTGACTCCCTGAGTTCGGTAAGGAACCGTTCGGTCTCGTCCAGGGCGTAGGAGATGAGGAGTTCTTCGATGTCGGCGTAGTAGTTATAGACAGCCGTCCGGCCCACGCCGGCGTGCCGGGCAACGTCCGTCATGGTCAGGCCGGGGAGGCCGTGGGTAAACAGCAGCTCGCCGAATGCCGTGAGGACACGGCGCTGGGTCTCTGCGCGTTGCGCGGCATTGCTGGCCGCCGAAATCCTGGGCATGCAGACACTTTACCGCGATGTGTCAGTAAAACGCGCGTACGCCGTACTGACCCGCAGCTAGATCAGACCGCGCATATCAGACCGCGCAGCCGTCCGGTCCGCAGGCTTCGCCGTCGGCAGCATTGACGAGCACCAACGGGTGGGTCTCCTGCCAGGCCTGGTTCAATGCCGCGGTGAACGTTTCGGACGGCTGGGCGCCCGAGAGCCCGAACTTGCGGTCAATGACGAAGAACGGGACACCGGTGATGCCGAGGGCACGCGCTTCCTCGAAGTCGAAGCGGACATCGTCGGCGTACTTGTCGGTGGAAAACAGTTCAGCCACCTCGGTGGAGTCCAGTCCCAGGTCTTGGCCCAAGGCCATGAGGTATTCCTGGCTGCCAATGTCCTTGCCATGCTCGAAGTGGTCGCTGAGGAGCCGCTCCTTGGCCGCATCCTGTTTTCCGTGCGCAGCCGCAAGGTGGATCAGGCGGTGGGCCGTGAAGCTGTTGGCCACCACCACCTTGTCGAAGCGATAGTCCAGGCCTTCGCCTTTGGCCTGGGTGGCAACGTGTTCGAACATCTGGGAGACCTGCTGCGGGGCCAGGCCCTTGCGCGTGCTCAGGTAGTCCAGTTCCGTGCCGTCATAGTGTTCCGGAAGCGTGGGATCCAGCTGGTAGCTGCGCCACTTCACCTCCACGGCATCGCGGTGTGGGAAGTCGGCCAGGGCGGCCTCGAATCGGCGTTTGCCGATGTAACACCACGGGCACGCAACGTCTGACCAGATCTCAATCTTCATGCTTGCCACAACCCTGCCCGTCCCGCGGCCATTCCCCGCAGGCGCTGTCGGATTTATCACACCGAGGTCTTGAAATGTGCAGCCCTGCGGGGCGATAGTCGGAACAACAGGTTAAGCAGAAGCCTTTCGGAACATACCCAGTTGCCGGTGCGGGGGGACCTGGCCTGCCATCCTCGCGGAGGCCACAGCATGCGAATAGGACTTATTGCAGCACCTTGGATTCCCATTCCCCCCGTTGGCTACGGGGGCATAGAACGGGTTGTCGACTCCTTGGCCCGGGGATTCATCGCGGCGGGGCACGACGTCCTGCTGGCCGCGGCGGCAGACAGTACTTGTCCGGCGCCTTTGGTACCAGGCATGAGGCCTTCTGAGCGGGGTGGACTCGGCTCTACACTCTCCGAACTCAGCCATGTCATCCGGGCCTATGACGGCATGGACGGCGTGGACATCATCCATGACCACACCTTGGCAGGGCCGCTCGTAGGCCGTAGGCCCTCCGGGGTCCCCGTGGTGACCACCATTCACGGCCCGCTGATCCCGGCGTCGGCTGATTTGTACCGGGCCATGGCTCTGGATACGGCCATCATTGGAATCTCACGGGACCAGACCTCCCATGTCCCTGATGTACCGGTGACCCGGGTCATTCATCATGGAATGGACGTCGCTGGAGTCCCGGCCGGGTCGGGGAAAGGCGGCTACGTCTGCTTTGTCGGCAGGGTATGCCCGGACAAGGGCTTGCTTGAAGCAATCCACATCGCACGCAAGGCAGGCATCCCCCTTCGCATCGCAGCCAAGATGCATGAGCCTGACGAGATCGGGTATTTCCGTTCAGTCATCGAGCCGCTTTTGGACTCGAACGAAGAGTTCCTTGGCGAGCTCGGGGACGCTGAGAAGTATCGGCTTATGGGTGAAGCGATGGCATTCCTGAATCCCATCCAATGGTCCGAGCCCTTCGGGCTGGTGATGATCGAGTCCCTTTCGACCGGAACCCCCGTGGTGGGAACACAGATCGGATCCGCGCCTGAGATCGTGGACCACGGAAAGACCGGCTACCTGGGGCGGACCGAGGAATTGCACCGCTTCATTCCCCTCGCCGCATCGCTGGACAGGTCGCATTGCAGGGAGCGGGCGCTGCAGCTCTTTAGCACTGAAAGGATGGTGGCCAACCATCTGGACCTCTACGCAAAACTGCTCGAAGAGCCTCAGGCCGCGGGGGTTCCCGAAGGCACCCAAATGCACCAGAATCGAATACGGTCATCCATGATTCGGGCGCAGGAAACGAGCCCATTACCAACGCTGAGGCCTTGAGGGAGGAGTGCGTCCATGACTGCATGGAATGCGGACACGGAGGCAGACGTAGGTGGTGCCGACACCGTAACGGTGGTGGAGGGATCGTCCTTTTGCATTTCTTCCCATAGCGGCGATATCAGCCCCGACGGCGGAACAAACGGTGCGTTCTACCAGGACACCCGCGTGGTGTCCCGGTGGATCCTCCGCATCAACGGTGCGCTGCGGGAGCCTTTGGTGGCGCAGCGGCCCGATGCTTACGAAGCTACGTTCGTGGGCCGTGCCAAGTGGCCCGATGGCCGGTACGACAGTCCGCTCGTGGTGCGGCAGGAGCGGCACATCGGGCCCGGCCTCCAGGACGACATCACCCTTGAGAACTATTCCGCGGAACCGGTCGACTGCGACATCGAACTCCTGGTGGACGCAGACCAAGCGGATCTTTTCGACGTCAAAGGCGGACGGTCCACCAAGGACGCCACCATGACCCGGAACGTGAAGGGCAGTGAGCTGGTGATCGAGGCGGTCCGCAACGGACAGCGCCGCGGCACAGCGATCCGCGCCGCCGGGGCTGAGATCTCAGACGGCATGCTGCGGTTCCGGGCCACCATTCCCGCGCGCGGCAAGTGGTCCACGAGCGTCATCGTGGTACCGCTGATCAACGGTGTGGCTCCCAGCGAGCCCTTCACTGAAGGCGGCTTGCCCCGCCACCGCACGGGTGTCCAGCGGCACCTGGCGTGGGAGGAGAACGTACCGCGCATCGACGTGGCGGATGGCAACGTTGAGGAAACCCTGCGCCGCAGCCAAAGCGATCTGGGGTCGTTGCGCATTTTCGACGCCGAACACCCGGAACGTGCAGCAGTAGCGGCAGGTGCGCCGTGGTTCATGGCCCTGTTCGGGCGGGATTCGCTGCTGTCTTCATATATGTCCCTTCTGGTGGACCCCACTCTCGCGGCCGGAACCCTGCAGACCCTGGCAACCATCCAGGGAACCAAAGTGGATACCGATTCGGAGGAGCAGCCGGGCCGCATTCCGCACGAAGTGAGGTTGGGCGTCACTGCCGGCCTGTCACTGGGTGGAACCGCCTACTACGGCACCGCGGATGCCACACCTCTCTTTGTCAGCCTGCTGGGGGAGCTGAGCCGCTGGGGACTGTCGGATGACATCATCGATTCGCTGATTCCCCACGCCGACCGCGCACTCGAATGGATTGAACAGTACGGGGACCTCGACGGCGACGGCTTTGTGGAGTACTTGAGACCCAACACCCATGGCCTCGTCAACCAGGGCTGGAAGGACTCCTGGGACGGGATCAACTTCGCCGACGGACAAATGGCGGAGCCTCCGATTGCCTTGTGCGAGGTCCAGGCCTACGTCTATTCCGCGTATGTTGCCCGGTCCCTGCTGGCGCGTTCTGACGGGGACAGCGCCCTGGAGCAGCACTGGGCAGAGCGTGCAGCCGCTTTGAAGGAAGCGTTCAACGAGAAGTTCTGGCTGCCGGACAGGGGATATTTCGCCGTTGCGCTGGACAAGGACAAGAACCCGGTCGACGCCTGCACGTCGAACATGGGCCACTGCTTATGGGTGGGCATAGTGGATGAGGATAAAGCGCCATCGGTGGTGGACCATCTGATGTCGCCCCAAATGTTTACGGGTTGGGGGATTCGGACACTGGCTACCGACATGGGTGCCTACAACCCGGTGAGCTATCACAACGGCTCAGTCTGGCCCCATGACACGGCCCTCGTGGCCACTGGCCTGATGCGGTACGGCTTCGTTGACGAAGCCAAACGGATCGCCAGCGGGATCCTGGACGCGGCAGAACATTTCGACGGGCAACTGCCCGAACTGTTCTGCGGCTTCGACCGGTCCGAGTTCCACGGCCCGGTGCCGTATCCCACAGCCTGCTCCCCGCAGGCCTGGGCGGCGGCCACACCCATCCAACTGGCCCGGATACTGCTGCGCTTCGACCCGGACTTCACGCGCAACGTGGTCCATCTGGCACCGATCCTCCCGGAGGACATCGGAAACTTCCGGGCCGGGAACGTCCTGCTGGGACATTCCCGGGTGACCATCAGCGCGCACGGACGCGAGGGCAGCATAGAAGGCCTTCCAACAGGGCTGAAGCTGCTCAAGGAACCCCGTCCACCCCTCGATGATCGACTGGGCGGCCGGCCAGGGGACTAGGGGACGGCGCGTTCCAGCACAAAGTCGTGTTCCACCGTGGTCCCCAGCCGGAATGACTTGGAGCCGACCTTCCGGAAGCCCGACTTCTCGTAGAAACGGATTGCGCGTGCGTTCTGGCTGTTGACGCCAAGCCATACCCCTGCCCCGCCTGCCGCCGCAGCAGCCTGAAGGCTGGCATGCATCAGTTCCGCCGCGGCGCCGAGTCCGTGGTGCTCCGGATGGACGTAGCACTTGCTCAACTCCACCGACGGTGCCAGCGTCAAGGCTGCCACCACATCCGGATCCTGGGCCTGTCCGTTCACCAGCAGGCTGTAGCCGCGGAGGGACCCGTCGTCGTCGATCACCAGCACGGTGACGTCAGGGTCGGTGAGGTACGCCTGGAAGTGGCTTTCGCTCAGTGTGTTGGCCACGTGTGTGGCAATGTCCTCCGGGGACGACGACGGCGGGCACGCCAGCGGGAAGGTGACGGCCGCCAGCGCGGCGAGCCTGCCGGCGTCGTCCACTGTTGCTTTTCGAATGGTGGGGCTCATGCAGGGATTCTATTTGCCTACTGCTTGAAGGCCGCATCGAAGGAGGTGCTCGACGCCGGGAAGTCGAATTTCTTCAGCGCGGCGAGGGCTTCGGGGGCGCCGTGGAGGCGGTCCATGCCGGCGTCTTCCCATTCGACGGAGATCGGGCCGTCGTAGCCGATCGCGGTGAGGGCGCGGAAGGACGATTCCCAGGGGACGTCGCCGCGGCCGGCAGAGACGAAGTCCCAGCCCCGGCGCGGGTCGCCCCAGGCCAGGTGGGAGCCCATGACGGTGTTACGGCCCGTGGGGCGGAGCTTAGTGTCCTTGCAGTCCACGTGGTAGATCCGGTCCTTGAAGTCCCAGATGAACGAGACGGGGTCGATGCCCTGCCACATCATGTGGGAGGGGTCCCAGTTCAGGCCGAACGCGGGCCGGTGGCCGATCGCTTCGAGGGTGCGGACGGTGGTCCAGTAGTCGTAAGCGATTTCGGAAGGGTGGACTTCGTGCGCGAAACGGACGCCGCATTCGTCAAAGACGTCCAGGATGGGGTTCCAACGGTCCGCGAAGTCCTGGTAGCCGGCGTCGATGACCTTTTCCGGGACGGGCGGGAACATGGCCACGTACTGCCAGATGGATGAGCCGGTAAAGCCGACGACGGTGTCCACGCCCAGTGCCTTCGCGAGCCGGGCGGTGTGTTTCATTTCCTCGGCGGCGCGTTGGCGGACACCTTCGGGGTCGCCGTCGCCCCAGACCTTGGATCCCACGATGGCTTCGTGACGGAAGTCGATGGGGTCATCGCAGACGGCCTGGCCCTTGAGGTGGTTGGAGATGGCCCAGACCTTGAGGTTGTACTTTTCCAGGACGGCGAGTTTGGACTCGACGTAGCCGGGTTCGTCCCAGCGCCAGGCATCCAGGTGGTCCCCGGACACGGCGATCTCCAGGCCGTCGTAGCCCCAGCCGGAAGCCAGCTTGGCGACTTCCTCGAAGGGGAGGTCGGCCCACTGGCCGGTGAACAGGGTGTAGGGGCGGGGCATGTCAGGCTCCTTCAGGGACGGCGACGGGGGTGCTGGTGTCGAGGTAAATCGTGGTGCTTTTTGCGGCGGCGGATTCCTCGATGGCGTTCAGGATCCGCTGGACCTCCAAGCCGTCCTCGAACGACGGCGTGGGTGGGGTCCCGCCGTCCACCGCGAGGAGGAAGTCGCGGATCTCGTGCGTGAACGTGTGCTCCCAGCCGATGATGTGGCCCTGCGGCCACCACGCGTCCAGGTACGGGTGTTCGGGTTCGCTGACCAGGATCCGGCGGTAGCCCTGTTCCCGGGCGGGCGCGGTGGCGTCCAGGAAGCGGAGTTCGTTCAGGTTTTCCAGGTCGAAGAGGATGGAGCCCTGATCGCCGTAGATTTCCAGTTGCAGGGAGTTCTTCCGGCCGGTGGCCACCCGGGAGGCTTCCACTGAGGCGATCGCGCCGGAGGCGAGGGACAGGGTGGCCCAGGCGGCATCGTCGACCGTCACGTCCTCCAGTCCTGCCGCGCCGGGGCGGCGGGTGGTGAAGGTGTGGGTGCGGCCGGAGACCTCGGTGACCTTGTCCCCGAGGAGGAACAGGACCTGGTCGATCGCGTGTGAGGCGATGTCGCCCAGTGCCCCGGACCCGGCGGTTTCCTTGGTCAGGCGCCAGGTCATGGGCGCTGTTTCGTCCGCGAGCCAGTCCTGCAGATAGGCTGCGCGGACGTGCCGGACGGCCCCGACGCGGCCTTCGGCGATGAGTTCCCGGGCCAGGGCCAGGGCCGGGACACGGCGGTAGTTGAACCCCACCATCGACTGCACGCCCTTCGCCCTTGCCGCCTGGGCGGCCTGGGTCATGGCTTCGGCCTCGGCCAGGGTGTTGGCCAGCGGCTTTTCCAGGAGCACATGCTTGCCCGCTGCGAGGGCGGCGGTAGCGATTTCGGCGTGCATCCACCCCGGCGCGCAGATATCCACGATGTGGATGTCGTCGCGGTCCAGGACGGTTCGCCAGTCCGTGGCAGTCTCCGCCCAGCCGTACTTTGCGGCGGCTTCGCGGACGCCGGCGGCGTCCCGGCCCACCAGGAGCTTCTGCTCAAAGGCCGGCACATCGAAGAAGCTGGCCACATTCCGCCACGCATTTGAGTGGGCCTTGCCCATAAAGGCATAGCCAATCATGGCAACCCCGAGCGGGCGCTGGTTGTTCGTTGCTGGGGTCATGATCATGCGTCCTGGAGAGTGGCGGTTTCGGGGGCCCAGTCCTCGGGGAGGGCCGGGGAAGCGGGCGCGGAACTGGCGACGTCCACGAACGTGCCGGTTTCCATGGATTCGGAGATCGAGACCATGCTGTCCAGGACGTGGTAGGCCAGGTTTCCCGTGGCGCGGTGCGGCACGCCGGCCCGGATGGACCTGGCCATGTCCAGGACGCCCATGCCGCGGCCGTTGGCAGGCCCGGTGGCCGGAATGGTGGTCCAATCCTCGTCGCCGGCCCGCCAGAGCTTGAGGTCGCCGTCGAAATTGTTGGGGTCCGGCAGGCTCAGGGTGGCCTCGGTTCCGGTGATCTCCACGAAGCCCATCCGGGCGCGCGGCGATTCGAACGAGAAGACGCTGTGGGATGAGGCGCCTGACTCGAACTGGGCCATCGCGGACACGTGCGTAGGTACCTCGACGGTAAATTCCTCACCGGCCTTGGGTCCGGAGCCGATGACGCGGACGTCCTTGGCCTTGGACCCGACGGCGGCCACCTTCCGGATGGAGCCGAAGGTCTGGACCAGGGCGGTGAGGTAGTAGGGGCCCATGTCGAAGAGCGGGCCGGCGCCGTGCTGGAAGAGGAACGCCGGATTGGGGTGCCACGACTCCGGGCCAGGGGTCTGGAACGTGGTCATGGCGGTAAGCGGGACGCCGATGTCGCCCCGTTCGATGATCCGGCGGGCCGTCTGCAGGCCAGCGCCCAGGAACGTGTCCGGCGCGCAGCCCAGACGAATGCCGGCGGCGTCGGCGGTCTTAAGCAGGCCCAGCCCGGATTCGCGGTCCAGGGAGAAGGGCTTCTCGGTCCAGACGTGCTTGCCGGCGTTGACAGCCGCCGTGGCCACCTCCACGTGGGCCGCGGGGATGGTCAGGTTCACGATAATCTCGACGTCGGGATGGTTCAGGGCCGCGTCCACGCCGCCCCACTGGGCGATGCCGTATTCCTTGGCGCGGGCTTCGGCGGCCTCCTCGAAGAGGTCGGCGATGACGTGGACCTTGAGGTCCGGGAAGATCGTGAGGTTGTCCAGGTAGGCCTTGGAGATGTTGCCCGCGCCGATGACGGCAACGCCCACCGGACCCCGGCCCGTGGCTTCTGCGTCCGTGCCTGCTGCGCCGCTCATGCCTTGGCGCCTTCGGCGCTGTTGGATTCTGCTGCCTTAAGGTACGCGAGGCTTTCGGCGATACCTTCGAAGATGTCCCCGGAGTAGTCGTCGAACTCCACCACGCCGACTTCGAGGGACTTGGCGGCCGCGACGACGTCGAGGACAGCCACCTTGCCCTTTCCCGCAGGCAACTGGGCTTTGGTGTCGGTGTTCAGCGGGCCGTCCTTGATGTGGATGAGCTTTACCCGGTCACCGAGTTTGGTGAGGATGTCCACGGGGTCCTGTCCGCCAACGGCCACCCAGTAGGTGTCCACCTCGAGGACAACCTCGGGGTCCAGAAGATCTGCGAAGTACTCCAGGGCAGTGCGTCCCTCGATGGTGGACTCCAATTCCCAGGCATGATTGTGGTAGCCCACCCGGATCCCGTATTCGGCGCCCTTCTTGGCGGCGGCGTTGAGCCCGGCGGCCGTGGCCTGGATGTCCTCCGTGGATTGCCAGCGGTCGGCCGCGATGAACGGGTCGATCACGGTGGTGATGCCCAGTTCCCTGGCGGCGGCGAAGATCTGGTCCTGGTCCTGGCTGAGCAGCGGTGCGTGTCCGGACGGTGCGGTCAGGCCGTTTTCCGTCAGCGCAGCCCCGAGTTCCTTGGCGGTGGCAACAAAGTTGTAGGGTTCCACCTGGGTGAAGCCGATCTCCGCTACCTTGCGGATAGTGCCGGGCAGATCATCCTGCATCGCATTGCGCAGGGTGTAGAGCTGGATCGAATAGTTCATGGGTTCTCCTGACCTCAAGACGCTTTCCCCTAAAGCTAGAACTACTTTTGACGAGGGTCAAGCAAAAGTTGGATGTTAGGTGTCAATCTTTTCTCAGCGTGACACGCAGAAGAGGGTGTGTTATTCATGAACCATGAGTCTCATGCCCGGAACTGCGCCCGCCAGCCCTGATGGCGGCGGCAATCTGGCGCGCGCTGGTGACCTCTTTCAGCTCTTGCGGGACGGCAAGGCACGGACCCGGGCCGAGCTTGCCCTGACAACGGGCCTTGCCCGTTCCACCGTGGCTGCACGCATCGACGCCCTGATCGCGTCCGGCCTGGTGGGGGCAGCGGGGGAGGCGAACTCCAGTGGCGGCAGGCCGCCGTCGCGCTTTGCCTTCAACCCCGCAGCACGCGCCGTCCTGGCCGTCGACGTCGGGGCCACCCACGTGATTGTTGCCGTCACGGACCTCAGCGGACGAATCCTGGCGGAGCGGCGCCTCGCGCAGGACGTTGCCGAAGGGCCCGAAACCGTGCTCGGCAGGGTAGTACAGGAAGGACTGGCCCTGCTGCAGCAGGCCGGCCGGGACGTGGGCGATGTTGCCGGCGTGGGCATCGGACTCCCGGGTCCGGTGGAACATGCCACCGGAAGGCCCGTCAAGCCGCCCATCATGCCTGGCTGGGACGGGTTCGACGTCGTCCGTTACGTTCAGCGGTCGCTGCCCGTGCCGGTACTGGTGGACAACGACGTCAACATCATGGCCTTGGGCGAGCGGGCGGCGCACTGGCCCGATCACGAAAATTTTCTGTTCATCAAGGTAGCCACCGGCATCGGCTCCGGGATCATCAGCAGCGGCGAGCTGCAGCGTGGCGCGAACGGCACAGCGGGCGACCTGGGCCACGTCCGCGTCCCGCGCGGCGACGACGTTCTCTGCCGGTGCGGGAACTACGGTTGCCTGGAAGCGCTCGCCTCCGGGCCGGCCATCGCGGGGGAACTCACGCGCCAAGGAGTGCCTGCATCGAAAGGCAGCGACGTCCTGCGGCTCGTGGCCGGCGGAAATGTGCAGGCCGTCCAGGCCCTCCGCCAGGCCGGACGGGACGTGGGCGACGTGCTGGCCACCGTGGTGAACCTGCTCAACCCCTCCGTCATTGTGATCGGCGGCAGCCTGGGCCAGGCGGGCGAACACCTGATGGCAGGCGTCCGTGAAGTGGTGTACAGGCGGTCCCTGCCGCTGGCGACCTCGCACCTGCGGATCGCGCTCACGGTGGCCGGAGACCAGGCCGCCATCCTCGGTGCCAGCCAGCTGGTCACGCAGTTTGTGCTGTCCCCTGCAGCAATCGAAGCGACACTCCAGGCAACTGGCTAGCGAATTACTACGGGGTGAGCACCCGCACTGGTGAGCCGGCAAGCCACGCCCTTACGTCCTCGAAGGCGCCGCCATAGAACTGCCGGTAGCTTTCCGCTGTCACGTAGCCCAGGTGCGGGGAGAGCACCGTGTTGGGGGCCGACAGGAGGGGGTGGCCCGCGGGCAGGGGTTCTTCGTCGAAGACATCCAGGGCGGCGCCGCGGATCCAGCCCCCGGCCAGCGCGCGTACCAGCGCGTCCTGGTCCACTAGTGGCCCCCGGGCGGTGTTCACCAGGATGCCTTCAGGGCCGAGGAGCCGCAGTTCGGGTTCACCCACTATTCCCTCGGAACGGGGAGACAGCCGCAGGTGAAGCGTGGCGACGTCGGAATTTCGGAACAGGTCCTCCTTGCTGACGAGCTGGACACCAGCCTCGGAGGCACTTTCGGCGGTGAGGTTTTGGCTCCAGGCGAGCACTTCCATCTCAAAAGCCTGGCCATAGGTGGCGATCCTGCGGCCAATCTTGCCCAGCCCCACGATGCCGAGCGTCTTGCCGGCCAGCTCGAACCCCACAGTGGTTTGCCACGTGCCGGCGCGCAGCGAGTTTTCTTCGGCGGGGATGTGCCGGGCGGCCGCCAGCAGCAGGGCCCAGGTCATTTCCGGTGCAGCGGCGGGGGAGCCGGCGGTCCCGCACACGGTGATGCCCAATTCCGCCGCGGCACCGACGTCGATGGACGCGTTCGCCATGCCCGTGGTGACCAGTAGCTTGAGCGCGGGCAGCCTTTCAAGGACCGAACGGGGAAAGGGCGTCCGCTCCCGCATGGCGATGACGATCCCGACGTCCGCGAGGGCCGCCACCAGGGCATCTTCACTGGTGAAGGGTTCCCGAAAGACGGTGACGGACACCCCGTCCTGCTCAAGGGCAGCCCAGTCGGCGAAGCCGTGGGCAACACCCTGGTAGTCGTCGAGGATGGCAAGCCGGTGCTGCATGTCTGTTTCCTTCGTCACGTAGTCAGAGCTTGGTGCTCGAGGGCATGGGCTTATCGTAGCTTTGGCGCTTCCCGCCGCGGACGTCCGGGGGCCGCGCGGCGTGATAGCAATGGAAGTGATGAAATCATTTTTAATGCCAGTAGCTGCCCAGTGAACGGCCGGCTCCTGGCCCGTGTTCCGAACGGCTGGATCCTGCTTGCCTGCATCGGCCTCCTGGCGCTCAATCTGCGGGGTCCGTTTGTGGCGGTCGCCCCGGTTGTGGACGTCATGCAGGCAGAGCTGGGCTTTTCACCGGTGGTGCTGGGGCTCCTGACCAGCATCCCCGTACTCTGCTTCTCCCTGTTCGCGCCGGTGGCATCGCTGGCTGCGCGCAGGTTCGGGGCTGAGTTCGCTGTGACGCTCACCATCCTCGGCGTGCTTGCCGGCGTGGTGGTCCGCTCTGCAGGCGGCCCTGCCCTTGTTGTTGCCGGCACTGTGCTGATCGGTCTTGCCATCACGGTGGGAAATATTGCGGTTCCGCTGATTATCAGGCGGGACTTTTCGCCGCTGCGGCAAGGGACGGCAATGGGCGTGTACACGGCGGCGCTGAACATTGGCTCGTTCCTGACCTCCGTGGTCACGGCGCCGCTGGCCGAGCTGGCCGGGTGGCGGGCGGCGCTCGCTGCGGTAGGTATCCTGGCAGTGGCGGCGATCGCCTTCTGGACTGCCGCCGTCGGCGCCCGCAGCGCCTTTGTCCCCACAGGTGTTGAAGCGCCGGGCGGTCAGGCGCGGCCCGCCGTCAAGGGCTCCGGCTGGATCACCGCAGGACTGACCGCCGGGTTCGCGGGGCAGGCCTTCTCGTATTACGCCGTGACCGCCTGGCTCCCGAGCTACCTCAGCGATGAACTCGGCATGTCAGCCTCCGCGGCCGGCGCCGGATCGTCCATCTTCCAGATCCTCGCCATTGTGGGCGCCCTGGGCATACCGTTCGCGGCAAAATACTCCAGCACGACGACGGCGGCCCTCACCTTGGGCGTTCTGTGGACGGCCGTGCCGGCCGGGCTGCTGCTCGCGCCGGGGCTGTGGTGGCTCTGGTCCGTGTGCGGCGGGATTGCCCAAGGCGGCGGTATCACGCTGATTTTTATCGCCATCATCAAGCTGGCCCGCGATCAGGCGTCCGCGGGCCGGATGTCTGCCATCGTCCAGGGCGTGGGCTACTGCTTCGCGGCGGTGGCTCCGCCGCTCGTGGGGTTCGTGCACGACGCCGCGGATTCGTGGACCCCGGCACTGCTGGTGGTCCTGGCGTCCGTGCTGACGTTCTTCCTCTGCACCACCCTCGCCGTGCGGCTGGTGCCCAAGGGCCGCTGACGGGTCCCGCCGTCGTCGTTCTTCCCCTGCCCGGACTTTCGAAACGCTCTCAGATCCTGCAACAAATGCAGCAACGCTCTCTCACTTTCTTGAAAAAAGTGAGAGAGCGTCCGGGGGCACACGGTGTGGGCTGGCCGTGCGCGCTTACATATGGGGTGTTCCGTCGCCGGGCCGGCCCCCGGATCTCGGGGTGCCTGTTGCGAAGGGCATGCCAGCCCGGCGAACGGAAATCGGTCAGGCCGCGGCCAGCTCCTCAACCGTGGCCTTTTCACGGGCCTCCGTCAGGTACCTCGCGTAGGCGGGGAGCGTCAGGAAGGTCGGGAAGTCCTGGGCCAGGGTGACTTCTTCGAAGATGTCGCGGGCGTCTTCGAAGCGGTCGCCATCGAAACGCTCCAGGCGTGCGAACTCTTCGTCGAGGAGTTCCTCGATCCAGCGGTGGGTGATGATTTCGCCGTGATCGGTGATGGCGGACGCGTACATCCACTGCCACAGCTGGGAGCGGGAGATCTCGGCGGTGGCGGCGTCTTCCATCAGGTTGTGGATGGCGACGGCACCGTTCCCGCGCAGCCAGGATTCGATGTACCGGATCCCCACTTCGATGTTGTTCCGGATGCCCTGCTCGGTGATGGTGCCCTCAGTGGCGGCTACGTTGATCAGGGCGCGGTCATCGGGGATCACGTCCTCGCGGAGCTTCCCGAGCTGGTTGGGGCGCTCGCCGAGGATGCTGTCGAACACTTCGCGGCACACCGGCACCAGGTCCGGGTGGGCTACCCAGGAGCCGTCGAAGCCGTCGTTGGCCTCGCGGGTCTTGTCGGCCCGGACCTTTTCGAAGGCGTTGGTGTTGGCGGCTTCGTCCTTGCGGTTGGGAACGGCTGCCGCCATCCCGCCGATGGCCATGGCGCCGCGCTTGTGGCAGGCGCGGACCAGCTGTTCGGTGTAGGCGCGCATAAAGGGCTGGGTCATGGTCACCTGGGCGCGGTCCGGGAGGACGAACCGGGGTCCGCGGGTGCGGAAGTTCTTGATCAGGGAGAAGATGTAGTCCCACCGGCCTGCGTTCAGGCCGGCGGCGTGGTCCCGGAGTTCGTAGAGGATTTCCTCCATTTCGAAGGCTGCGGTGATGGTTTCGATCAGCACGGTGGCCCGGATGGTGCCCTGCGGGATGCCGAGGAGGTCCTGGGCGAGGATGAAGATGTCGTTCCAGAGCCGGGCTTCGAGGTGGTTCTCGATCTTGGGCAGGTAGAAGTATGGGCCTTTGCCCTGGGCCAGCAGGCGGCGGGCGTTGTGGAAGAAGAACAGGCCGAAGTCAACGATCCCGCCGGCCACCGGGGTGCCGTCGATGAGCATGTGCTTCTCCGGCAGGTGCCAGCCGCGGGGGCGGACCACGATGGTGGGCAGTTCCCCGGCCGGGCGCAGCTTGTATTCCTTGCCCTCTTCGGTGGTGAAGTCGATCCGGCGTTCCAGCGCATCGGTGAGGTTCAGCTGGCCTTTGATCACGTTCCGCCACGTGGGGGTGGAGGAGTCCTCCATGTCCGCGAGCCAGACCTTAGCGCCGGAGTTCAGGGCGTTGATGGTCATTTTCTTGTCCACGGGCCCGGTAATCTCCACGCGGCGGTCTTCCAGGCCAGGCGCCGGGGGAGCGACCCGCCACGACGGGTCATTGCGGATGTCCTCGGTCTCCCGCAGGAACCGCGGGTCCTGGCCGCCGGCGATGTCAGCCCGCCGGGTCCGGCGTGCCTGCAGAAGTTCCTGGCGCCGCGCCGCCGTCGCCCGGTGCAACTTGGCCACAAACTCCAGGGCGTCAGGAGTCAGAACCTCGTTCTGCCGGCAAATAGGCTGCGCGGTCAACGTAATGCCGTTGATGGTGAAGTTGTCAGTGAAGCTGTTCATGGGAGTGACTCCTTAAAAGTCCGCCGTTGCCCTATCACTTGTGGTCCCCAAAAGCGGCGAATGAGGACTCTAAGTGATAGGGCAACGAGGAAGGGGGGGGGAAGAATTTAGTGGAACTGGCCCTCTTCGGTCGATCCGACCAGTGCGAGGGTGGATGCGTTCGGGTTGAGCGCGGTAGCGATGTCGTCGAAGTAGCCGGTGCCGACTTCGCGCTGGTGCTTGGTCGCGGTGTAGCCGCGGGATTCGGAGGCGAATTCCTTCTCCTGGAGCTCGACGTAGGCGCTCATGCCTTCACGGGCGTAGCCGTGGGCGAGGTCGAACATCGAGTAGTTCAGGGCGTGGAAGCCGGCCAGGGTGATGAACTGGAAGGTGAAGCCCATGGCGCCGAGTTCACGCTGGAACTTCGCGATGGTGGCGTCGTCCAGGTGCTTGCGCCAGTTGAACGACGGCGAGCAGTTGTACGAGAGCATCTGGTCCGGGAAATCGGCCTTGACCGCTTCGGCGAACTTGCGGGCCAGCTCAAGGTCCGGGGTGCCCGTTTCCATCCAGATGAGGTCGGAGTAGGGGGCGTAGGCCTTGGCGCGGGCGATGCAGGGTTCGATGCCGTTGCGGACCTTGTAGAAGCCTTCCGGGGTGCGTTCGCCGGTGACGAATTCTTGGTCGCGGGGGTCGACGTCGGAGGTGATCAGGGTTGCTGCCTCGGCGTCGGTGCGGGCGATGACCACCGACGGGGTGCCGGCGACGTCGGCGGCCAGGCGGGCGGCATTCAGGGTGCGGACGTGCTGCTGGGTGGGGATAAGGACCTTGCCGCCGAGGTGGCCGCACTTCTTCTCGGAGGCGAGCTGGTCCTCCCAGTGAACGCCTGACGCGCCGGCCTGGATCATGGATTTCATGAGCTCGTAGGCGTTCAGCGGGCCACCGAAGCCGGCCTCGGCGTCGGCCACGATCGGAACCATCCAGTCCTCGACGGTCTGGATGCCCTCGGAGAATTCGATCTGGTCTGCCCGGAGGAGCGCGTTGTTGATGCGGCGCACCACCGTGGGGACCGAGTTGGCCGGGTAGAGCGACTGGTCCGGGTAGGTGTGGCCGGAGTTGTTGGCGTCCGCGGCAACCTGCCAGCCTGAAAGGTAGATGGCGCGCAGGCCGGCCTTGACCTGCTGCACGGCCTGGTTGCCGGTCAGGGCGCCCAGGGCGTTGGTGTAGCCGCCGGTCTTGTGCTCTTCGGTGAGCTGCTTCCACAGCTTTTCCGAACCGCGGCGGGCCAGTGTGTGTTCCTCGGAGACGCGGCCGCGGAGGCGGACGACGTCGGAAGCTGAGTAGTCACGGGTCACACCTTCCCAGCGGGGGTTGGCGGCCCACTCAAGCTCCAGGGCGGCGGCCTGCTGTTCGGGCGTCTGCTGGGTGGGCTCAAATGCTGCAGTCATCGTTGTCTCCTTGATTGAGCTCCGGGGTGGTGATCCGCCGGCCAGGGCTGCGTCCTTGCAGTCCCGGCCGGCTATCCCGGTGCGGTGTTTCTTTCCGTGATCACTACTTTTCAGCACTTCCCAACACTTCTCTAGGGGAAAATCATGGAAAGAAATGCACTTCTTCGCGTATCCTCAAGAAATGCCCCCTTCAAGCTGGAACCGCAAAGCCGCTGCACCGCCGTCGTCCACTGCCGCACCGGAACTGGACGTCATCAGCCTCGGCCGCCGCGTCCGCCACCTGCGCAAGGCGGCCGGCATGACGCTCGATGACCTGAGTGCCGCCGTCGGTACCGCCCCAAGCCAGCTGAGCCTGATTGAGAACGGCAAGCGGGAGCCCAAGCTGGGGCTGCTACAGCAGCTCGCAGCGGCGCTGAATGTGGGCATCGATCAACTGTTGGGAGCCGAGCCGCCCAACCGCAGGGCAGCCTTGGAAATCGAGCTGGAACGGTACCAGCGCAGCCCCATCTACGAGTCACTGAACCTGCCCAAAATCCGCATCAGCTCGCGGCTTCCGATGGACGTGCTCGAGTCGATGGTGGGCTTGCAGCACGAGCTGGAGCGCAAGCTCAATGAGCAGATCGCCACGCCGGAGGAGGCCCGGCGCGCCAACGGTGAGCTGCGTGCCATGATGCGTGAGCGGAACAACTACTTTCCCGAGTATGAGGCCGAAGCCCAGAAGGTGCTGGCGAGCGTCGGGCACACCACCGGTCCGCTGTCCCAGCACGTGATCGCGGACATTGCCGCGCACCTTGGATTCAGCCTCCATCATGTGGGTGACCTGCCGCATTCAACCCGATCCGTCACTGATCTCAAGAACCACAGAATTTATCTCACGCAGAACCAGCGCACGGACCACGATCCCCGCTCGGTGTTGCTGCAGGCTCTGGGCCACTACGTCCTGGGCCACCAAACGCCCAAAAACTATGGTGATTTCCTGATGCAGCGCGTGGCCACCAACTATTTCGCCGCGGCACTCATGCTGCCGGAGAAGGCCACCGTGGAGTTCCTGCAGCAAGCCAAACAGGCGAAGGAAATCGCCGTGGAGGACATCCGCGACGCCTTCGCAGTCTCCTACGAAACAGCCGCGCACCGCTTCACCAACCTCGCCACGGAGCACCTGGACATCCGCACGCACTTCCAGAAAACGCACCAGAGCGGGATCATCTACAAGGCCTACGAGAACGACGGCGTGACGTTCCCGCAGGACCACACCGGCGCCATTGAGGGCCAGCCGTCGTGCAAACAATGGACGTCCCGGGTGGTGTTCGACGTCGCCGACAAGTTCCGTGCCTACAACCAGTACACGGACACTCCCGCAGGGACGTACTGGTGCACCGCGCGGACCGAGCGCTCCGCAAACGGTGAGTTTTCGCTCTCCGTCGGCGTGCCGTATGCGCACGTGAAGTGGTTCCGCGGACGGGACACCACCGAACGGTCAAAGTCCACGTGCCCGGACGAAAGCTGTTGCAAACGCCCGCCGGCGGAACTGGCCTCGGAGTGGGCGGGCAACGCCTGGCCGTCCGCACGGGCCCATTCGCACCTGCTGGCGGCCATGCCGCCCGGGGCGTTTCCCGGCGTCGACGAGACCGAGGTGTACAGCTTCCTCCAGGCACACTCCGGTACCTGACCAGGACGTTCTCTCACTTTCTTGGCGAACGTGAACTGCTCCTGTTTGGGCGGTGGAGGATTCATGGGCAAGGAATGCGCCGACGCGTTCGGCAACGAGCTATCGGACCGGTCCCATCCCGCGAGCACCAGAATCGGGCCAATTGCTTGCAGCCTAGGTCCAAACGAGCCATCTATTCAGGCGCGAGCTGCTGTCCCTGTTGATCAGCGACTGTAAGGCCGGCAAGGATCGTTGTTGGCAGTCCTAAGGCAGTCAGCGAGGCACGGATTTGGTAACGGCCGGGCACCAGCCCATCAAGTTCGGGGTTGTTTAGCAGGGCAGGGAGGACGAGTTGCTGGCCCGGGGCTAAGGGGGGCAGTTGAGCTGCCTTGCCGTGGGCGTACCAGCCGCTTCCGATTCTGTTTCCTTTGTAGTCGAGGACGATTCCCTGGACATGGCTGTGGTCTTCTTCGCTCGGATTCCACGTGCTTGCGGCGTCGTTGATTAGGACGACGGCAATTTCCGGTGGTGATCCCTTTGTCATCATGAAGTTTGGTTGTGACCATTCCAGGCGCAACCCTTGCCTGCGGAGTTCCTGCACTGGAATGGGGAGATAGCTCGCGGGACCAGCAAATTGCCATCCGTTCTTGTCGTGATGCAACTGCACGAGAACCCATCGACCGGGGCTTGCTTGGTCGGGTGCGCCAAGCACAAGCACTTCTAGTGCCCAGGAAGGGTAGGAAGTCTGCAGGCGTCTCCAGCCAATAAGAGGGAAATCATCCGATGCCCGGGGCGGGAGCACGTTCTCCTCCGAGAACCAGCGCGAGACGATCTCATCCCAGCCCATTCCAACTTCGTGGAGGGTGGAGCGCTCAACCTCCCATGGTCCGAGCTGGGTTAGCTGCAATTCTGAAATCTTGTTCCCCATGGCTCTCATTCTGCCCCAGCCCACGTAGCTGCAGCTTCGGATCTACGAGTCCAACTTTCGGGGACCAGTTCAATGCGAGGAGCGTTCGGGTCAGCCGTGGAGTTCCCGGTACGCATCAGCAGCTGCCGGGTGCAGCGGCAGGCCGGCAGTGTTGATCAGCGACTCCGGACTCAGGAACTGGACCCCCAGGCTGGAGCGCGGGATGAGTTCTTCGGCGTTCCCCACCAGCAGTTCAACGGTCCTCCTGACGGTCCGGTCATCGAGGTCGTTGCGGCAGAGGAGCAAGTTCGCCACGCCAATGGTCCACACCGCCGGAATCCCGTCGTAGCTCCCGCCAGGGATCAGCACGCGGTCGTAGTACGGGCCGTACCGGGTCCGTATGGACGGCAGCAATGACGACAGGTCCAGGAGTTCCAGGGCGGCCTCCCGGTTGCTTCCAGCGATGGCTGCCGTAGGCACGCCACCGGACCAGAACAGCGCATCCACTGCTCCGGCCTGCAGCGCCGCGAGGCCATCGTTGAGCCCGAGGTTCTGCACGGTGACTAAGTTTTCGACGGCGGACGTTGGGCCCGTGCCGACCGTTGCGGTGGCCAGTCCCGCCGCTTCAATGAGACGGGGTGTGGTCAGCGATGTCCCCGAACCGGGCTCGCCGACGGCAACCGTCCTGCCGGCCAGGGCGGCGAGATCGTGGATGCCGCTGTCCTTGCGCACCACGCAGTGGACGTAATTTTCATAGACCCGACCGAGCGCCCTGATTCCGGCGGCCGACTTGCCATCTGCTCCAAACTGCTCGGCCGCGGCATCCGCCAGCGCGATCGCGAACGTGGCCTGCCCCGCCAGCAGTTTCCCCAGGTTGTCCAGGCTGCCGCCGGTTATCAGAGCCGAAGCTGTATCCGCCACCCCATGCTGCTGGAGGGACGCAGCCAGCAGCGTGGCGAACTCGAGGTAGAAGCCCCCCGGCTCACCCCCAGCGACCGTGACACTGCCCGGACGGTCTTGGCGCGTACAGCCGCTGAGGGCCGGGCCCAACAACCCAGCCAAGCCGGCAGCCAGTCCTGCTTTGAGGGCAGTGCGCCTCCGCGGCAGGCCGCAGTGGCCAGTGGCGGCGTAAGCCAGATCTGTCACGACGGGCCATCCTCACTCGGCCCGGCCACGGCACGCGGAAATTCAAGGCGCGCGATCAGGCCGTGCGGGGAAGCCCCGGCCAGCAGCAGCCGGCCACCGTTGGCACGCGCCAGCCTGTCCACAATGGTCATGCCCAAACCGTTGCCACGGATATTGCGGTGCTTTGGGGAGCGCCAGAAGCGGCTTGTGGCAGCAGCCCGGTCTTCGGCGGAAAGCCCGGGACCGTCGTCGGAAATTTCGACGGCGACTGCGTCCGGGAGGCTGCGGACGGCCACCGTAATGCGGGCACCGGCCGCGTACTTGATGGCGTTGTTGATCAGCTCGCCTACCATCTGGGCCAGTTCTGCGGCGTTGCAGGCTATGTGCACCGCGGGCTTGGGCGGACCGTCCAGCAGGATCGAGGCCCCGCTTTGCCGTGCCGCCGGGCCAGCACGTTCGGTTTCTTCCTGCAGGACCGCGTAAGGGTCCACAACGGCCGGGAGCACGTGCGAGGAGGCTCTTGGCGGGACTCCGGCCGAGTCTTCTGATGCCCGGTGTTCCGCTGCAGCGAGGCGCAGTACGCCGTCGAGGATGTCCTCCACACGCTCAAGCTCGGCGAGGACCCCGTCCGACGCCTTCTTTTCCCGGGCGGTCTGCAGTTCAAGCTGTAGCAAGTCGATCCTCAACCGCAGTGCACCCACCGGGTTTCGTAGCTGGTGGGACGTGTCGGCAATCAGTTGGCGCTGGGAGTCGATGCTCTCGCTGACCGTCCGCGCCATTCTGGTGAAGGAACGGCTCAATTCCCGCAGTTCCGGCGGTCCGGCCTCAGGTAGATTTCCGGTCCGGCCTGTTGCCTCAAGCTCCGTCACGGCCGCATTCAGGCGGTGCACAGGGCGCAGCACCCAGCCGGTTACGCGGGCGGCGCCGAGGAGGAGCACCGCAGCGAGGGCGGCTGCGGCCACTCCGACGAGGAGCCACCGCTCGCGCAGTTTCAGCCGCGCGGCATCCAGGTTGACCTTTAGTACGGCCTCGCCCAGAACCTGGCTGGCACTGCCGAACGAACGGGAGATCACCTCGGAGCCTGTTCCAAAGGGCTGAAGCGGCGACAGGGCGGTGTCGTTGAGGTTGAGGCTGGCCCGGGCCAGTGCATCGCGGACATCTGGGCTCTCCTCGCTCAGTCCGCCCGAGCGCAGGGTGCCTGCCTGGAGGCGGATCAGGACCCCCTCTCCGTACAGTTCCGAGTACCTGTCCATCTCGGTCTGCAGCTGTGTGGGGTCCCCTCCCTCGGTCGCGGCGTCGAAGGCCACCTGCGCGAGGCGGTTCAGGGCGGCTGCCCGGTTGATCTGTACTTCCTGGGTCAGCTCCCGGCTGGCCGACGTCAGGATCGCCGTTGAGGCGAAAATGACGATGAGGACGGACAGGATACTCAGGACTCCGAGGACGCGCAGCCTCACGCCGGATCCGCCTCGACCCGGTAGCCCACGCCCCGGACGTTGATGATGAAGCCGGGCAGTTGGAGCTTGGCGCGCAAGCCTGTCAGGTGCACGTCGAGGGATCGTGAGGAGGCAAGGAATGCGTCGCCCCATAGAGCATCCAGGATCTGCTCCCGGGTGACCACTGAACCGGCGTGGCCCGCCAGGAGCGCAAGCAGGTCGAATTCGGTGGCGGTCAGGGGCAGGACCCTGGGACCGATCGCCGCCACACGACGTTCGAGGTCCACCTCGAGTCCGCCCAGCACGATGGTCCGCTGCCTGCTGTCCCTCGCGCGGCCCGCCCGCCGGGTGACCGCTTCGATGCGGGCAAGGAGCTCAACGAGTTTCACCGGCTTGACAAGGTAGTCATCCGCTCCGGACCGCAGGCCAAGTACCACACTGCGTTCGTCGTCGCGGGCTGTCAAAATCAGGATCGGGACGGGTGTTACCTGGCGAAGCTTGCGCAGGACGTCGAGTCCGTCCATGTCCGGCAGGCCCAAATCGAGCAAGATGACTCCAAAGCGCCGGTGCTCCAGGAGCGCGTCAGCTCCGCGGGCAACCCGGGAGGCCGTGTGTCCGGCGGAAACCACGGCTGCGTCGAGCGCGGACGCCATGGCGTCGTCGTCCTCGACGATGAGCACATCCATTGCCTGATCCTGTTCCGTTTGAGCGGCCGTTTCTTCCCCAGTCCGCCTTTGGAGATTACCCCGTTCGCCGATATTCCGCCCTGCGCTGGGCGGGACCAGTTTTCAGCGCGAGGCATTGGGGCAAAACCTAAGGAAGTGTTAGGACTTCGGCTCCAGCGTTGGTTGTGCGGTGGATCACCCATAGCTTGGATGGGGTCCCTGGCCTTCGCCGGGACCATCAATGTCGAGGAGGAACCATGGGCAACGTTGCCGTGGACAGCAAGAAAGTAAAACGGGGACCTGTGGCGAAGCCGGCCAGGAAGGTCCAGCGATGAGCACCCAGCAAACCGGGATCCAGAGTGAGTCAGCCCAGACCCGGCGGGCAGTCAGCAACATCCTCAAAGGCTCAGCGGGCAACCTCGTGGAGTGGTACGACCTCTACGTCTACACAGTCTTCGCCGCCTACTTCCAGTCCCACTTCTTCAACTCCAAGGACGAGCTGCAAGCTGGCCTGGAGGCCATGGCCGTGTTCTCGACGTCGTTCCTGATGCGTCCCCTCGGCGCCTGGTTCTTCGGCCGCTATGCCGACCGCAAGGGCCGCAAGGCCGCGCTGACGTTGAGTGTCACGCTGATGTCCGCCGGCTCCTTCGCCATCGCGCTTTTGCCCACAACCGAACAGGTGGGAGTCTGGGCCTTGGTGCTGCTGATCCTCATCCGCCTGGTCCAGGGCTTCTCAGTGGGAGGCGAATACGGCACCAGCGCCACCTACATGTCCGAGGCTGCCACGTCCAAGCGCCGCGGTTTCTTCTCCAGCTTCCAGTACGTGACCCTGATCGGCGGCCAGATGATGGCCCTGCTGGTTCTGGTCATCCTCCAGAACGTCATGCCCAAGGACGACCTGACCGAGTGGGGCTGGCGTATCCCGTTCGCTATCGGCGGCGTGGCCGCGCTGGTTGTCCTCTGGCTGCGGCGCTCCATGGAGGAAACAGTCTCCGCGGAGCAGGTTGAAGCCGCGAAGGTACCCGCGGTGGCCGGCGTTGCGCAGCCCGGCACCATGAAGTTGCTGTTCACGCAGTACTGGAAGCCGCTGCTGATCTGCATCGGTGTCACCCTCGGCGGCACGGTGGCGTTCTACACCTATACCAACTTCATCCTGAAGTTCATGAACGATACGTCCGGCATCGCCAAGACCGATACCTCGGTTATCAACTTCTGGGCGCTGTTCATCTTCATGCTGCTCCAGCCCGTGTACGGCCTGATCTCGGACAAGGTGGGCCGCAAGCCGCTGCTGCTGTGGTTCGGCATCACCGGCGTCCTGTTCACCTGGCCGCTGCTCTCCACACTGTCCAACACCAAGGACCCGTTCACTGCGTTCCTGCTGATGATGGGCGGCCTGTTGATCGTTGGCGGCTACACCTCCATCAACGCCCTGGTGAAGGCTGAGCTGTTCCCCGCCTCCATCCGAGCCCTCGGCGTGGGCCTGGGTTACGCGATCGCCAACTCGCTGTTCGGCGGCACGGTCCCGCTGCTCGGTGCCGCGTTCCAGAAGGCCGAACGCGTGGATCTGTTCTTCACCTACGTCACCGTTGCCATCGCCATCTCCCTGGTGGTCTACATCTTCGCGCTGCGGAACAAGAAGGCCACGCACCTGGACCGGGAACAGGGCGATGCCTGGTCCGAAGCCCGCAAGGACGATGACAAGGACAAGGACCTCGTGGACGCCTAGCGCCTCAGCTTCAACACGCAGGAGGTTCGACGGCGGGTGGGCGGCACAGCGGTTCCTTCCGGGACTGTGCCGGCACCCGGCGTCGTCCCCCACCACCCAGGACGCTCTCTCGGTTCCTGCGTTAAGTGGGTGAGCGTCCCGGGAGAGGAGGGGCACGGTCCGGGCGGGGCTTGCGCTGCCGCCGTTTTCGCCCAGGCGGCCGGACTATATTGGGCCTTGTCGGCTGCTCAACCTGACAGCTGATCCAGCCGTTCGCGGGAGTGTGCACTCATGGCCAAGGAACTTGCAACCCAGCTCATCGAACAGCTCCAGGCTGCCGGTGTGCAGAGAATCTACGGAATTGTGGGGGATAGCCTCAACCCGATTGTTGATGCCGTCCGTCAAACGGGCGGCTCGCGGCAAGGCGGGATCGACTGGATCCACGTCAGGCATGAGGAGGCTGCTGCCTTCGCCGCGGCTGCCGAAGCCCAACTGACGGGGAAGCTCGCGGTCTGCGCCGGATCGTGCGGGCCTGGCAACCTTCACCTGATCAACGGACTCTACGACGCGAACCGGTCCGGCGCCCCCGTGCTGGCCATCGCTTCCCACATCCCCAGCAAGCAGATCGGTAGCGGGTTCTTCCAGGAAACCCACCCGGACAGGCTCTTCAACGAGTGCTCGGTTTACTCGGAGCTTGTCAGCACCACGGACCAGGCGCCGCGCGTGCTGCACAGCGCCATCCAGCATGCCGTGGGCCTCGGGGGAGTCGCCGTCGTCACCCTTCCCGGCGACATCGCGGGCCTGGAAGCTACCGCCACGACGCCGCTGCCCGCAACGTTCCGGCGCGCCACGCTAACCCCCGATCCTGCGAGTGTCCGGGACCTGGCGGACGCGATCAATGCGGCCGGGAAAGTGGCCATCTTCGCCGGCGCCGGCGTTGAAGGGGCACACAACGAAGTGGTGGCCCTGGCCGAACTGATCAAGGCACCGATTGGACACACCCTCCGCGGCAAGGACTTCGTGCACTACAACAACCCGTACGACATCGGCATGACCGGCCTGCTGGGGTACGGCGCCGCTGCGGAGGGGATCGAGGACGCCGACCTGTTGATCCTGTTGGGCACCGACTTCCCCTATGACCAGTTCCTGCCCGAAACGCGCACCGCACAGGTGGACCGTGCCGCCCACAAACTGGGCCGCCGGACAGACGTGGATATAGCGGTCCATGGCGACGTCCTGCCCACGTTGGCTGCCCTGATGCCGCTGCTGGCGCCGAAAAAGAACCGCCGCTTCCTTGAGAAGATGCTCAAGAAGCATGACCGGCTGATGAACAAGTCCGTGGGCGCCTACACGCGCAAGGTGGAGAAGAAACAGCCGATCCATCCGGAATATGCTGCCTCTCTGCTTGACCAGGTGGCTGCCGAGGATGCGGTTTTCACTGCGGACACGGGGATGTGCAACGTGTGGACAGCGCGGTACATCAACCCCTTGGGGACGAGGCGGCTGATCGGCTCGTTCCTGCACGGCTCCATGGCCAATGCCCTGCCCCACGCCATCGGCGCGCAACTCGCCTTCCCCGGCCGCCAAGTGGTGTCAGTCTCCGGCGACGGCGGACTGTCCATGCTGCTGGGCGAGCTCATCACCGTGGCGGCCCACAAACTGCCCGTCAACGTGGTGGTCTTCAATAATTCAACGCTGGGCATGGTCAAGCTGGAGATGCTCGTGGACGGCCTGCCCGATTTCGGCGTTGACGTACCCGATGCGAACTATGCCGCCGTCGCCCGGGCCCTGGGTTTCCACGCAGTCCGCGTCACCGACCCCGCCAGGATCGAGGCGGCGTACCGCGAGGCGTTCGCGCACCCGGGCCCTTCGCTGGTGGAACTGATCACCGATCCCCACGCGCTGTCCCTGCCGCCGAAGATCTCCGGATCCCAGGTCGTCGGCTTCGCCACGGCCATGTCCAAGGTGGTCCTGAACCGGGGCGCCGGCGAAGCCGTCAGCATGGCACGGAGCAACCTGCGGAACATTCCGCGCAGCTAGCGTTCACGGGCTGGCGCACCGTCCCGGGCTCGGCGAGACCATAATGAATGCAAAGCGTGACCCTACAGGCATCGCCTGCCGCCGCCGTCGCTGGTTCACTGGGAGCAGGCGGATTCCCGCCATGGTGTGCCGGGGGAGGCTACAGGGATGTTTCGATTTCAGCGGGCAATCGCGTTGGGTGCCGTGATGGGACTGGCGGCGTGTGCAGCACCGGCGCCGCCGGAGTTGCTTACGGCCGACGGCGTAGAACGGGCCTCGGTGGACCGTGAGGCCTTCCCGGAGGAATTGGCCACGTTCCGGGATTCCGCCTTGAGGCTGGGGGACGCCCTCCTGGCCAGCGGCGAAGGGAACGTCATCGCATCGCCGGGCAGCCTGCTGATTGCCCTTGCCATGTTGCGGGCCGGCGCGTCCGGGGAGGCAGCCGCAGAAATGGACGCCGTGCTGGGACTTCCGGTGGCGGACCGGGACCAGGCCATGAACGCGCTGCTCGCCTCCCTGGAAGAGTACGACGGCGACCCCGGCTCAGTGGACGAGGAGAACCCGCCTGCCAAACCACTGGTCCATACTGCCAACGGCCTGTTTGTGGATAAGAACGTTCCCACCGGCCGGGGTTATCTTGATGCCCTTGCGGAGCACTACGGGGCCGGCGTGCATCCCGTGGACTTCCGCGACGAGGCGGTCACCAAGCCGGCGATCGACGCGTGGGTGAACAAAAACACCGGCGGCCGGATCGAGAAAGCACCCGCTCCCTACGACCCCAACAACACCTTCAGCCTGCTCAACGCCGTCTACTTCGCGGCCGCCTGGGACATCCCGTTCGACGCTGAAGCTACTTCAGACCAACCGTTCACCACCGCAGCCGGGGGAACCATTGATGTCCCCATGATGCACAACATGCAGGAAATGGCCTATGCCGAGGGCCCCGGCTGGCAAGCAGTGGACTTGCCCTACGGTGAGGGTTTCGTGATGCGGCTGGTGCTTCCGGCCGAGGATTCCGACGGCGGTGCTGGCGCCCTCAAGGCGGACCGGCTGGCGGAAGTGGCACGTGCCCTCGATGCTGCGAACCCTGAGGACGTTGACCTTGCGCTTCCTGCCTGGGACCACAAGAGCCACTTTGACGTGCGGGCCATTCTGGAACAGTTGGGGCTGGAGAAGACCTTGAACACCACCCGCGACTTTGACGCGATCCAGCAGGGGTTGATGATCACCCAGGCCGCACAGGACGCCAACATCACCGTGGCAGAAAAGGGGACGGTGGCTGCGGCTGTGACGCAGATCAACGGCATGGCCACCAGTGTCCCGCCCGAGCCGGCACGGTCCATCAGCTTCGACAGGCCGTTCCACTACCAGATTGTGCATGTCGGGACCGGCCTGCCGCTGTTTATGGGAAAGGTGGCGGACCCACGGTAGCCGAGGTCCGGCCGAGCCTACTGACCGGCCTTGCGGTTATTGCGTCGGCGCATCACGGCGCCGTAGCCCGCGAAAAGCCGCGGCAGGACGAGGTACACGGCCGCTGGAACAACCACGAGCGTCAGGACCAGCGCGCGGAGCACCGGGTGCCAGCCCTCCGTCAGGGGTGCCACCGCCATCATGCCTAGGGCGACCAGCGGGAAGATGGCCAGCCAGGTGATGACGGCGCGGACGTGGATGGACGGGGCGGGCGGAACCAGAAGCGGAGCCGAGACGTGGGCTGGCTCAGTGGAGGGTTCAGCAGTTGCGGGCGTGAGATTGGCATTCATGGCTAACTCCAACTAGTTAGTTGCTTTTGATAAAAAAGAGACTAACCCCGTGTGGCCAGAAAGTGCAACTACTTAGTTGGAAACGGGTAGGATTGTGGCATGGCCTGGAACACTGACCGCACCAAAGCCCTGCTGCTGACTGCCGCCACCGAGGAGTTCAGCGAGAAGGGCCTCGCCGGCGCGCGGGTAGACAGCATCGCCGCAGCGGCTGGTGTGAACAAGGAGCGTATCTACCAGTATTTCGGCAAGAAGGACGAGCTGTTTGATGCCGTGCTGGCCGCTGAGCTGGTCCGGGTGATGACGGACGTGCCGATTCAGGGGCACGGCGCAGCGGCCGTCGGAGAATACGCTGGGAAACTTTTTGACCGTCACACGAAGGACGGCGCCCTGGCCCGTCTCCTGTTCTGGGAAGGCCTGGAACGCGGAAAAAACACCGTGGACCGGGCCACGCGCGCGGACCATTGCGCCGTAAAAGTGGGCCAGATGCTGGCAGTCCTGCCCGGGATCGACCGCACGGATGCAGCCGACCTCATCATCACCATCGTGACCCTGTGCGATGGCTGGACGGTCCTGCCCCAGATCGATGCACTGTTGGCTGGCTCCGCTCCGGACCGCCTGGACCGTCGTCGGGCTTTCATCGTGCGAACGGCCACGCTGTTAGCTGAGGCGCTGCTGGAAGAGGCTCGGGTGGACGAAGCTGCCAGCGGAATCCGGTAGCTAGCGCGGCCCGCCCTGCCAGAGGGCGTCGAACGGAGCCCCCGAGGCCACCCTGTTGCGGATCCCCGCGGTGACGAAGTCTTTGGCTGCCCGGGCAGCCTCAAGCGGCGTAGCGCCCTTGGCCAACTCCGCGGTTACGGCCGCGGCGAGCGAGCAGCCGGCGCCCGACACCGCCACCTCGCCCACTTTGGGAGCGCTCAGGACTTCGAGGGTCCCGCCGTCGTAGTAAACGTCGACGGCGTCCGGGCCTTCCAGCCGCACCCCGCCTTTGGCAAGGACCGCTGCGCCGCTGAGCTCATGGATGCGGATTGCGGCAGCCTTGAGCGATTCGACATCGGTGATCTCCAGGCCGGACAAGGACTCCGCCTCGAAGTGGTTGGGCGTGACGAAAGTGGCCAGCGGCAGGATCTGCGACTTCAGGGCCTGGTCGGTGTCCAGGGCGTGGCCCGGCTCCTGGCCCTTGCAGATGAGGACAGGGTCCAGCACGACGTTGCGGAAGTTGCCGTTTTTCAGGGCTGCGGCCACCGTGCCGATGGTTGCCGGGCTCCCCAGCATGCCGATCTTCACGGTGTCCAGGACGGGCCGGCCCGAGGGAGCCGTGACCTCATCCGCCGCGCCCAATACGGAACCATACGCCGCCGTCGTGGCTTCGAGCTGGTCCGCGATCACCTGCTGGTCAACCGGCACAAAGCGGTGGTTCCAGCTGTCGTTCGGGTCGAACGAGACGATGCACGTGAGGTTGGCGATGCCAAAGACGCCGAGTTCCTGGAACGTTTTCAGGTCGGCCTGGGCGCCGGCTCCGCCCGTGGCCTCGGAGCCCGCGATTGTCAGGACAACGGCGGGAGCGGCTGCTGGGGACTGGACATCGGCTGCAACGGGAGTCATGGCACTATCCTGCCATCCGGCGTCGTCCGTCCGCTTTGTGTGCCTGGACAGTGGAAGCAGCCGCGCAGAGGTCAGGCCCACAACCCGTGGGAGAATTTGCGGTGACAGTGCTAATACAGCCGGTCCCATGAACCTGTCCTTGAGGCAGCGGAGGCCGAGCGAACCACTACGAACGGACACCCCATGCCTTCCCCCTCAGGCCCTGACGCCCTGCCCCTGACCAATTCCGGCGCAGCGCCGAAATTCGCTTCCATCGGTTCGCCGTATTTCGGCATCATGCTGGCTTTTATGGCCGTGGTGCTGATCCTGTCCAACATCGGTGCCTCCAAGGGCGTGGCGATCGGCCCGATCATCACCGACGGCGGCTTCTTCCTGTTCCCGCTGGCGTACATCCTGGGCGACGTCATCAGCGAGGTATACGGCTTCAAAGTAGCGCGCAAGGCCATCTTCACGACCTTTGCGTTGTCCGTGTTCGCCTCGCTCTGCTACTGGGTGATCATTGCGCTGCCCGGCTTCGATGACGAGTTCGGCACGTCCAAGCAGGCAGCCCTGGAAGGCGCCCTTGGCCCCGTCCCGCAGATTGTCCTGGCCTCGCTGCTGGCGTTCCTGGCCGGACAGACCATCAACTCCTGGATCCTGGTCAAAATGAAGGCCCGGACGGGGGAGAAGTCCCTGTGGGCGCGAATCATGGGTTCCTCGGTAGCCGGCGAATTCGTGGACACGCTGATCTTCTGCAGTATCGCGGCGTCCGTCATTGGCATCACCGACTTCGGCACGTTCGTGAACTACGTGGTGGTGGGCTTTGTGTACAAGACCCTGGTGGAGTTCCTGTTCGTGCCCGTGACCACCCTGGTGATCGGCTGGATCAAGAAGCGGGAACCGAGTTACGGGGCGGCGTAGGCGGCCTGCTCCCGAGATAGCGGGAACGGTGCCGGTTCGCTGTAACGCAACAGCGATCCCGGGACTGGTCCCGCGAACTCAGCGGCGGTCAGTCGCCCAGGGCCTGCAGCAGGCGGTTCCTGAACTCCTGTTCCCGAAACAGGTCTTTCCATTCGATCCGGATGACAGTCCAACCGTCCTCCGTGAGGGCCTTCTCCCGTTGCCTTTCCTCGAAGAGCACCTGGTCCGTTGGCCGGTAGTCGAAGTACTTGTTCTTCCCGTCGAACTCGAGGGCCACCTTCCTTTGCTTCCAGGCAAAGTCCATCCGATAACGGCCGCGGCGCGTCATCACTTCAACCTGGGGCTCCGGAGCAGGGATTCTCAGCCGGGCGATGAGGTCCCTGGTTAGGGTTTCGCCGGGTGACTCAGAGCTCGGATCGGCGGCTGCGAGCACTCGCCGGAGGTTTCTGATGCCCCGGCGACCGTCCAACCCGGCTGCCGCAGCACCCAGAGTGGTCTTGTCCGCACCCAGCCGAAGCGCGTGGTCCACGAGGATCAGTGCCTGCCGGTATGGGAGGAGCAGACCGCAATCGACGGCGGTCCGTTCCAGGGTGGTGGTCGGCAGGCCGCTGACAATGGCCCGGTCAGCCTCGGCCACATCCGCCGTGTGGCAGACGACGTCCCGACCGTGGCAGTCCCCGGAGGGCCGCGTACGCTGCGTCAAGTGGATCCGGTTGTCAACGTTCCAGAGATAGAGTCCGCGGAGCCGTGCACCCGAGGTGTGGGTGTAGCGGGCGCCGCCACTCGACGTCGTGCGCGTTCCGTGCGCGTGGGCGTGGATTAACTGGAGGTTCCGGACGCGGGGCGACTGCTTCATCCAGACGCTGCCCCTGATGTAGCAGCCCTGGCGGAGCCGGATCAGGGTGCCAGCCGCCACCAGCGCGGCGATTGAGCGTTTCCCCACTCCGAGGTCCAGGAGTTCCTGCGTTCGCCAGAGACTGCCTTGAGCCGGCAGGGAGTGGGTGCGTATGGCTGCCATGCGAACAAGCATCGCTGCCGGTCGCGATCGGCTGAAGCGCCCGCCGTCGTTATGTGGAAAACCGTGGGTTCGCGGGAGGAAGACCCGGTTCGCTGGAGCGATACAGCGAATTGGGGCGGCTCCCTCGAACTCGGCGGGCGTCAGGAGTAGTACTGCGCCAAAGTCTCGGCCTTGAACTCGAAGAACCGGCCCGATTCGATGGCAAGCCTGGCGTCGTCCACCATCTTCACCACAAAGCGTTCGTTGTGGATGGAGATCAGTGTGGCGGACAGCATCTCCTTCGCCTTGAACAGGTGGTGGATGTAGGCGCGGGAGTAGTTGGCACAGGCGTAGCAGTCGCAACCGTCCTGCAGGGGCCCGAAATCGCGCTTGTACTTGGCGCCGGAGAGGTTGTACCGGCCGGTTGGCGTGTAGAACGCGGAGTTCCGGGCCACGCGGGTGGGAGAGACGCAGTCGAAGGTGTCCGCACCGTTCTCAATGGCGGTGAAGATGTCGTCCGGCTCGGAGATGCCCAGAAGATGCCGCGGCTTGTCCTCGGGCAACTCCTCGTTGCACCAGCGCACGATCGTGCCGAGGTTTTCCTTTTCGAGTGCCCCGCCGATTCCGTAACCGTCGAAGTCCATGGCGCCAAGGTCCCGGCAGGCCTTCCGGCGCAGGTCCTCGTATTGGGCTCCCTGGATCACGCCAAACAGTGCCTGGTACGGCTTTCCCACCCGCGCAGAGGTCAGCCGGACGTGCTCATCGATGCAGCGCAGCGCCCACAGCCGGGTCCGCTCCAGCGACTCCTCCTGGTAGCCGCGGGAGTTCTGCAGCGTGGTCAGCTCATCGAAGGCGAACATGATGTCCGCGCCGATCTGGTGCTGGACCTGCATGGAGATTTCCGGCGAGAAGCGGTGCCGGTCCCCGTTGAGATGCGATTTGAACCAGACGCCGTCGTCGTCAATGTGTGCCAGGCGCTCCTTGCCGGGAGCGACGGCATCATCGGGACCTGAGGTGTCCACCGACTTCATGTCGATGACCTTCTTGAACCCCGAGCCCAGGCTCATCACCTGGAACCCGCCTGAGTCCGTGAACGTCGGCCCGGACCAGTTCATGAACGCACCCAGCCCGCCGGCCTCGTCAAGGATGTCGGCGCCGGGCTGGAGGTACAGGTGGTAGGCGTTGGCCAGGAGGGCTTGGGCGCCGAGCTCCGCCATGGACTCGGGCAGCACCGACTTCACGGTGGCCTTGGTCCCGACGGCGATGAACGCCGGTGTCTGGATCTCACCGTGCGGGGTGGTGATGGTACCGGTCCGGCCGAGGAATTCGCCTCCGTTGGCGAGGATCTGGGCGGCAGCCGGCGGGCAGCTGTCGGCAAGGCGGGTGCCCACCGAGAAGGAGAACTGCGACTGGTCAGCGGGCATGGCTGAGGCGTGCGCCGCGGAAGCGGGCAGGACTGTTGGGGGAGTGGCGGAGGCGGGGTTGGCTGGCACGGTTCCAGTGTGCCAGCTGTCCGCCCCGTTGCCTTAGCGCAGGGCTTCTGATGTGGGGTAGTTCTCAGCCCGCCAGCCGTCCCATAGGGCCCGGATGGACTCCAGCTTGGACGCGCCGAGGTCGTACGTGGAGATGATCACCAGGGAACCGCCCTTGGGCCGGACGTCCTCGATAACCGGCTGGTCAGCCACAATCAGGAGCCCGTCACCGTGCTCCGCGTAGCCATGGACCGTGAGCCCCACCTGATGGTTGCTCCGGTACCAGACCTTGCCGGCGATCTCCTCACCCGTGCCGAGGGTCAGCTCGTAGTTCTCTCCGGGTTTGGGCACGTTGGACAGGCCCAGCTTCTCGATGGCGGAACCGGACTCACCGGGGACCTGGAAGAACGTCGTATGCCGTTTCCCATGGGGATGCCGTTCCAGCGCGAAGCGGAGCTGCTGCAGGAAGGTCAGCCAGCCCTGGGTGATGTCCTCGTCCCACGCTGCCCATTCGGAGTTGTGGTCCATCGCGGCCCGGGTGACGCTGACCAGGGTCCCCGTGGGCACGGGTTTGAGTTCAAAGACGTCCCCGCCGTCGGTGGTCAGGCTGGTGTGGTCCGGGGCCTCGGCCACGTTGTCGCCAAAGTAGATTTCGTTGATCTCCTTGGCCAGGTCATCGGCGTCCCAGCCGTGCCACTGGGCTACCTTGGACGGTTCGCGCAGCATGGTCCAGACCTGCGGCGCGTCGGCATTTATTACCACGCTCAGATTGTTCGTCATAGCCCGAATGTACAACTGACAGGCAGTGCCGGGTAGGGGGAATTTTCCCCTGTCCGCGGAGTGGCCGGCGTCAGGCGCGGACGGCCTCGAGCTCGTTGCTGATCCGGCGCTGCAGCTCGCTTGCGCCGATGGTTTCCGAGCCTCCATGGGCCCGCAGGAACAACAGCGATTCGAGCCGCAGCAGCCGCCATTCGCGTTCGGCCTCGTGGTTGGAGTTGTCGATCGAGCGGAAGATCTCTTTGTCGTAGAGGTTGGGCTCATTCAGGGACCGCTGCCGGACTTTGGCGTTCATCCGGGCCTTGAACGGGTCCGTCTCCTGCGCCTCCGGCGTACGGAGCAGCTTTTCGTACACTTTGGCGCGGTCCACCTGGCCGTCCTCGCGGCAGATGTAGCTGGACAGCGCCAGCGACGCCTCCACGGATCCCCACCGGCCAGGGTTGCCGTCATAGGGCAGGACGTTCAGCAGGTCCGCCACGGCCAGGGCGCCTTCAGGGTCCTTGAGCGTGATGAACAGTTCGTGGGCGAGGTCGCTGAGGTCCTTCAGGCAGCTTCCCGATTTGACGTTGATTCCCTTGGCCAGCCTGTCGGCCAGCAACATCACGCCCTCGGCGTCCGAGTGGGATTCGGCCGCGGCCTCCACCACGGCTTCCGGCGTTCCCTGCGGAGCGGGAATCAGCGCCAACTCCTCCTCTGAGGGGCCGGTCGCCGCTGGCGGGACGGCGGGCAGGGGAGGAACGACGACGGCGGGAGCCTCCACGGCTGCCTCCGCCTCCGCTGCGGGGTTCCCGGCTACGGGAAGCTGTGCGACGGCGTCGGGCACTGCGTCCAGCACCTGGACCGACGAACCGGCGGCGATGCGCACTGTTCCACCGCCGGATAGGTTGGCGAGGACGATTGCCGGGGTGCCGAAGTCGTCGGACTCGACCTCCACATGCTGGATCTCGGCGGTGCGTTCGCCGTCGGGCAGCAGGAGCTCATCACCGGTGGTCAGGGATCCAGCCTGCTGTTCGCTGTAGTGCCGGGCGGCTGGGGTTTCGGTCATGGGAGTCCTTAAGTTCTCTTGCGGTCCGCCCTACAGTCTACAAAGGCGGGCGCCGGAAGTCGGGGACGCCGGGTTATCCGCGAGGGTCAGAAGCCCACGCCGGCGAACGCGAGAGCCTGGCGGATCAGGGCGCCGCGGCCACCGCTGAATTCCAGCTGCACACCGGGGCTCAGCACTTCCTCGGGGGTCATCCAAGTCAGTTCCAGGGCGTCCTGCCGGGGCTCGCATTCGCCGGTCACAGGGATGACGTAGGCCAGCGACACGGCGTGTTGGCGGTCGTCGGTGAACCCGGTCTGGGACGGTGCCGGGAAGTATTCGGCCACGGTGAAAGGGACCGGGCTGATGGGCAGCTGCGGGAAGGCGAGCGGGCCGAGGTCCTTTTCCATGTGGCGCAGGAGTGCTGCGCGGATGGTTTCTCGGTAGATCACGCGGCCGGAGACAAGGGACCGGATCATGGTGCCGTCCTCGTCAGCCTGCAGCAGCGTGCCCACTTCGTTCACGAATCCGAGCGGATCCAGCCTGACCGGAACAGCCTCCACGTAAACCATGGGGAGCCTCCCGCGCGCTTCAAAGAGGTCCTCTTCGGAGAGCCAGCCGGGATTTGGGTCAGGTGTGCGAACGTTCATGGTTAAGTTCTACCCCATAGGACGGCTGCGGACCGTCGAGGAGTGAGCTGTCGGCGTAAAGCGTCGTCCATGGCGGCGAAACCCCACCCCTCGATTCAGCGCTTCGAGACCCAGAGCGTGGCTGGAACGTGCGGCGCCCCGACGGGACTGCCGGCTCCCGCTGACGCATCGGGCCCGGCGTCGGGGTTGGCCACGTGCAGCGTGCGCCCGAACGCCTCCTCCGTCAGGTGGACCTCGTGCCCGGCGTCGGCGAGGCGGCTGTGCAAGGCGGCAAGGTCGCCGTCGTATTCGAAGCCCAGGCCTGCCCGCGGCGCTCCCTCGGCGGGCCGCACCATCAGCACGCCGCCATTTTTGGCCGCGAAGTCAGCGGTTTCGTCGTCATCGGGGAAGGGGCGGAAGCGGGCGCCGATATCGCGCAGGGTCTGTGCCGCGGACCCCGGATCCTCCGTGAACCAGACCTCGACGACGGCGAGGCCCGGATCCGCCTCGGCAGAGGTCGTCCAGGTGCCATCGGCGGCCTTGGCGGCGGGATCGGCCAGGAAGCTGAACCCATCCGGACCGGTGATGCGGCAGGATTCGCCGTGGTCTGCCTGGACGAGCTCGGCGGGGGTGGTGCCGGCTTCTTCTCCAGCCAGGTTGGTGCGCCGGGCAAATTCGGCGAGGTTGCCTACCTCCACGCCGAAGGTGGTGGTCCCGTCCTCCGCAGAACCTGGCTCGGCCGCGTGGAGCGCCAGCCGTCCGGAACCGGCGTCAAACTCGCGCCAGGAGCCCTCATCCACGGTTTTGACAAGCCCCAATCCGGTGAGGAGCCGCTCCCATTCGTCAAGGCGGGACGTGAAGTGGACAGGGCGCGAACGCAGCATTTGATTCTCCTCGACGGCGGGGAACGGCGCAGATACGGCCATCATGCCATGACTTGCTTCAGGTGGCACCGGGGGCAGAATGGGTCCATGGCCATTGAACTGGAGGAACTGTTGGTGCCGGACGCTGCCGCTTGGCGGTCCTGGCTGGAAGCCAACCATGCGGACAGTCCAGGCGTCTGGCTGGTGCTGCACAAGAAGGGCGGCGGCGTTACCGAACTGGACTACGAGGCGGCCCTGCTCGAGGCGCTCTGCTTCGGCTGGATCGATGGCCAGGCAAGGAAGCGCGACGACGAAAGCTCCTTCCAGCGCATGACGCGCCGGGGCCCCAAGAGCCCCTGGTCGGAACGGAACGTTGCACGGATCGAGCGGCTCGAAGCCGCCGGGAAGATGACCGACGCCGGCCGGGCCGCCGTCGACAGTGCCAAAGCGGACGGCCGCTGGGAAGCCGCGTACGCCGGGCAGGCAACGGCTGAAATGCCGGCGGACCTTGCCACCGCAATCGCCGCCGTTCCGGAGGCCCAGGCCATGTTTGATGTCCTCACCTCGGTGAATCGCTACGCCCTGATCTACCGGACAAACTCGGCGAAACGGCCGGAAACCCGGACCAGGCGGATTGCCGGGTTCGTGGACATGCTGGCCCGCGGCGAAACGCCGTACCCGCAGAAAAAGCGCCCCGCAAACACTCCGTGAACGCGGCAGCCTGATGGTTCGTAGCACGCCTTGGATTTAGGGTGCCCCGTGCAACCCTGTAGAATTGATGGTTCCGTAGCGCTGGTGCCGTCTCCCGACATGGGGGACGGCACCTGTGCGTTTACCGACCGATTGGCTCAACATGGTCCGCATGTTCCCCAAGATCAGCCCCCGCCTCAACCTTCGCCATCCGCTTCCCTGGCTGGTCGCTGCCGCCGTGGCCGCCCTGGCCCTGGTGGTTTCGCTGGTGGTTGCCGGCAACACCAGGACAGGTTCCGCAGCCGCGGCTGACCGCGTCCTCGACGAGGTTTCGGCAGCCCAGGAGACAGCACACAAGGAACACGGCACGTACGCGTCCCTGTGGCTGAAGGGCAACGACCGGACGCTCGAACAGCAGGTTGGGGCCCTCCGGACTGGAGGCGCCGAGGACGTCCGGATCATCGAGTGCGGTGCCGGCTGGCTGGCCGGTGCCCGCGTGGACGGGAAGGTCTTCCTCCGCAGCAGCGAGGCAACCGACGCCGTCGAACAGGACCACGGAAAGGTGCGGCTGCCGGAGTGCATCAGCACTGAGGCCCGTGCTGGACTGCTCGCGGACCTGGGCGTGCCGCGGGCATGGGCACAACCGGACGACGCGCGGCTGGCGGCGCCCGCGGAGGATCCCGGGTACCGTCCCGCCTACCATCTGACCCCCGAGCAGCGCTGGATGAACGATCCCCAGCGGCCGTTTTTCCTCGACGGCGTCTGGCATTACTACTACCTCTACAACGCCGACTACCCGGAGGGGAACGGCACCGAGTGGTTCCACGCCACCAGCATCGACCTGGTGCACTGGAAAAACGAGGGCGTGGCTATTGAGAAGTTCCGCAACGGCCTCGGCGACATCGAAACCGGCACCGCCGTAGTGGACACCGAAGGCACGGCCGGTTTTGGCAAAGGGGCGGTCATCGCTGTCCTCACCCAACAGGACGACGGCGTCCAGCGGCAGTCCATGTTCTACTCCACGGACAAGGGACACACGTTCACCAGCTACAGCCAGAACCCGGTCATGGACAACCCGGGCCAGGAGCACTGGCGCGATCCCCGCATCCTGCGGGACGAGGCCCACAATCAGTGGGTCATGCTGCTCGCGGAGGGCCACAAGATCGGGTTCTACACCTCCACTGACCTCAAGGACTGGGCCTACGCCTCCAGCTTCGAACGGGACGGGCTGGGGGTCCTCGAATGCCCGGACTTCTTCCAGCTGGATGTCGACGGCGACCCCGACCAACGCACGTGGGTGCTGGCCGCGGGGGCCAACGGTTCCGCGGAGGGGCGGACCACCGGAACGGCCTACTGGACCGGGTCCTGGGACGGCAAAGCTTTCACCGCCTCGGATGACCAGCATCAGTGGCTCGACGGCGGCGCGGACTTCTACGCGGCAGTGACCTGGGACGATCCGAGGCTGACGGACGGGCAGCGCAAGGCCTCCCGGCAGGCCATCGGCTGGATGAACAACTGGGCCTACGCCCGCCAACTGCCCACCGAAGGCTGGCACGGCGCCGATTCGGTGGTGCGGGACATCCGCCTGCAGTCCGACGGCGGCCGGCCCACCCTGGTATCAACCCCGACGCCGGCCCTGGAATCCTTGGAAGGACCCCCTCAGCAGGTGCCCGCCCAAGAGTTGCGCGAGGGCGCCGGCACGCCGCTGCCGGTTCCCGGGAGCGGGGCCTTCAAAATCGACGTCGAGCTTGAGAACGGCGGAGCCGACGCCGAGGCACGGGTCCTGCTGCACAGCGGCCAGGAGACCTACGCCACCGTGGGCTACGATTTCCGGAATGGAACGGCCTTTGTGGTCCGGGACGGGGATGCTGCGTCCAAGGGGGAGCGTGCGAAACGGCCGGCGCGTCCGAATGCAGCCGCAGGCGTAAACGCCCAGGAACGGGTGGACGAAGCCTACCGGCAGGCCCGATCGGTGGCGAGTCCCGCCGTCGACGGGAAAGTCAGGCTGACCATCTACGTTGACCGGTCCTCGGTGGAGGTCTTCACCGGCGGCGGGCAGAGCCTGACCTCGCTCGTCTTTCCGCAAGAGGGTGCCTTTGGCGCCTCGGTTGCCGGCGACGGCGGAGCTGTTTCCCTGAACTCAGCGACCGTCACGCCGCTTGCCGCAACCCAATAGAAGCTGGCACACCCACGGCCTGGGCAGCGCCAGCTACCGCAGCCAGCTACCGCAGCCCGCCCAACGCCTGGGCCAGCACAACGGCTGACGCCGAGGACCACGCCTGTGGATGGCAGGACGCCGGGTAGGGCACAGCCAGGCTTGATTCGGCGGCGGTGACGCCCGCAAAAAGCTGCGGCAGCCTGTACCCGAAAGCGGCAGACGCATCGAGCAGGCCTTCGGCGAGGGCTTTGGCTTCAGAAGTGAAGCCTTCGGACAGCAGGCCGCGGACGGCAATGGCGGTGTCGTGGCTCCACACTGAACCGCAGTGGTAACTGAAGGGCCAGAAGCCCGGTGCCCGGTGCGAGAGGGTGTGGAGGCCGAATCCGGAAAACAATTCGGGGCTCAGCAGCCGGGCTGCAACGTGGCGGGCCTCGGCGGGGTCAAGGATGCCGGTGCCCAGCAGGTGGCCCATATTCGAGCCGGGCACATCCAAGGGCGCGCCGGTGCCATCCACTGCCATCGCCGGGAAGGGGCCTTGGGCGTCCTCCACCCAGAAGCGCTCGCGGAACCGTTGCGCCAAGGCAGAGGCGAAGTCCCTCAGCTCAGCGGCCCCCGGTTCGCCAAGCGCGTCCAGCAGTTCCGCCGTCGCAGTGGCCGCCTGGTGGGCGTAGCCTTGGGCTTCCGCGACCGCGACGGGACCCTCCGCCGGCCGCCCATCCCTGAATTGCAGGGCATCGGCGGAGTCCTTCCAGCCTTGGTGGCCCACCCCGTGCCCGCTGACATTCCCGTACCTCAGCAGGCCGTCACCGTCCGCCCGGCCGGTGGACGCCAGTAGCCACTGCGCTGCCCGCCGAGCTGCGGGCAGGAGGGCACGGACGGCATCGTCCGCCTTCCCGGATTGCCACAGCTCGCCCAGGAGGCACAGCCAGAGCGAGGTGGAGTCAGCGGCACCGAAATAGACCGGTGGCAGGTGCAGCCCGTCGTTTTCGAGGACCAGTTCCTTGGCCCGGAGCTCATGAAGCATCCGGCCAGGTTCTTCGTCCGAGTCCGGATCGGTATCGGAGCCCTGGAGCGTCGCCAGGGCGCGCAGGGTCCCGGTGGCGAGGCCAGGGTCCAGGGGCAACAGGAACCGCGCCGCCCACAGGGAGTCCCGGCCGAACAACGTGAAATACCAGGGAGCGCCGGCGGCCATAAACGGGGCATCCGGCAGTTGGCGGGTTGCCATACGGAGGCCATCGAGCTCGTCGAGCGAATTCTCCAGCAGCGTCCGCAGCGGCCCCGCCGGCAGGGCCATCGCAGGCACGGCAAGGGACGACGGGGCGGCCGCAACCACTGCGCTCTCTGTCTCGTCCAGCACGGCCTGCCATTCGGCGTCGAACGTCCGCCCGCGCCCGGCCGTGCCGTGCCACAGGAGCCGTGGGAGGTTGCTGCCCTCATGACCCGCGGAAGCATCTGCGGTCAAGCCCCCGGCAGCCACACCGCCACCGTTGGTGCCCGGCGCGGAAATGGAGAGCGTGCGGCCATCATTGTGCCAGCGCAGGGAGTGGTCATCGGCGGACTCCGGGGGCTGAGGCGTCGCAAACTGGCTCAGGCGGATCGCTGCCATGTCGGTGAAGTCGGCCGCCAGGGTCACTGCCAACTCGACGTCCAGGGAGGGCAGCGACGTGCCCACCTTCAGCGAGTGGCGGACCACCCCTGGCGTCACTGTCCAGGTCTGGAAGACCTCGACGGCGGGATCAAAGCTGTGCCCTTCGATGCCGCGGATAAGTCCCCGGACGCGGAGGACGCCGCCGGGAGCCGACTCCACGGTCACCTCCTCGGGAGCGAATCCGTTGACAGTCACCGTGGCCTGGCACAGCATCCGTGTGTCGCCATGGAGGAGGCCGCTGAAGCCATCCTGTGCCAGCCGGCCGTTGGCATCGAGCCAGAGCTGCGTGGGTGCGGCCACGGTGCAGTGCTGGCGATGGAGCCCGGGCTGAACACTCATGCGCCCCACCTTACGCCCGGGGCCCTCCCGCCTCGCGGAATCCTGCGGCCAGTCGCCCACGCCTGTTCGGGATCACGGCGTGCATGATTTACGTTGTGGATGCCCGCTCAACGGCTGCGGCGGCTTCGAGCACCATCCACGCCTGCAACTGGGTGGAGAGTTCGACGGCGGCACCTGGCGGATACGTGCTGGCCGCCGGTTTTTCCGGGAGGGCTGAAAAGAGCAGTTTGCCCCTGTGCCGGGCCAACGGCTCCGCGGGGGTGATCGGACGGCGGCCGTCCCAGAATGCATCCGCGGTGTCCAGGACCAGCCGGGCGGCAGTGTTCCGGACGGTCCAGGGGAGGCGGGCGTCGGCTGCCGCGAGCGCCAGGTAGCGGGACAGGATCCCGGTGAAGAGTCCGCCGTCGCCCGTTCCGTCACAGCGGAGGACCCGGGTGCCGGGCGTGTCCCCGCGCTCGCGGGTCAGGCTGCGGCCCACCGCCTCCACCACGGTGGCGGCCCTGGCCAGGTTTGCCGCGCCGCCAAGCTCCAGCAACGCGCCCAGGACCGGACCCTGGTTATAGGTGTAGATGGCGCTCTCCACCACGGCCTCTCCGGCGGCGTTGATCCGGATGCCGTCCAGATAAAGTCCCTGGTCCGGATCAAACAGCCGGGCGTCCAGCCAGTCCAGCAGGGCCTGGGCCTTGGCAAGGTTCCCGGTCCGGGCGTAGTACAGGGCCACGGGGGCGGTGGCGGGGGTGTTCTTGAAGTCCCGTTTCTTGCTCCAGAACGTGCCGCCGCCGAGGTCGTCCGTGGAAGCGGAATCGAACTGCAGCGTAAGGGTTTTCCGGATCCGGGCGTTTCGACGCCGGCCGGGCCTGCGCGACTCCTCGGCGAGTTTCTCCAGCCGCAGTGTGGACAGCGCCAGCCAGGCCATGTCGTCGTAGTAGTTGTTGACGAACGTCAGCAGGTTCCGCAGCCGGATGCCTGTCACGAGCCGTGAGGCCAGCCTGCCGGCGCTGGGGCGGTCCGGCCCGTTAAAGCGTGCAGCCGGCGTGGCACCGCTGCCCAGTTCGCGGAGTCCGGTGTCCACCAGGCAGTCAACATAGTGCGCCTGCCACCAGTAATGCCAGGGTCGGAAAAGGTTCTCCACGCGCTTTGAGGGCCGCTGGACGGCCGCGATGTGCGTGCCCGGGAGGAAAAACAGGCGTTGGCCAAAGACGGCGGTGACCGAGCGGGCAGCCTCAGTGGCCCGGGCGGCCCGGGCGATGGGCCCGTCTGCGGGCGGCGGTTCGGCTTCCTGCGGCGTCATGCGCTCCAGCCTAGCGGTGCGCCCTTCGCATCCCGGAAAGTCGCGGGCATGGTGCGCCAGGTCACAATTTCAGTTAACATTCACTAACTAATGTTCCGCGCTTGTGCGTCCAACGCCGGGCTCACATCAAGGAGGATGGATGGACATCAACGGTTCTGTCGCACTGGTCACGGGTGGGGCGTCCGGGTTGGGTGCGGCCACGGCGAGGCGGTTGTTCGGCGCCGGCGCTTCTGTGGTGCTGATCGACCTGCCGTCCTCCGCCGGCGAAGCGTTCGCCGCAGAGCTGAACAGCTCTACCCGGTCCGAGGCGACCGGGAACGGGCCCGCTGCTGCTGCGGGACCTGCTGGCCAAACCGCCGTCTTTGCGCCCGCAGACGTGACCAACGAAGCGGAGGTCCAGGCCGCCGTCGATACCGCCATCGCCCTGGGTCCCCTGCGGATCGTGGTGAACTGTGCCGGCATAGCCACGCCCGGCAAGGTGCTGGGGCGGGAGGGTGTCCTCCCGTTGGACGCGTTCAGCCGGGTCATCCAGGTGAACCTGATCGGGACGTTCAACGTGCTGCGGCTGGCTGCCGAAGCCATGGCCGCCACGGAACCCGCCAGCACCGAACTTGGCGGACCCGAGCGCGGCGTCATTATCAACACGGCGTCGGTTGCGGCCTTCGACGGGCAGATCGGCCAGCCCGCGTATGCCGCGTCCAAGGGAGCCGTCGCCGCCATGACCCTGCCCATCGCGCGGGAACTGGCGCGCTCGCTGGTGCGTGTGGTCACTATCGCCCCGGGCATCTTCGAAACCCCCATGATGGCCGGTCTGCCGCAGGATGCCCAGGATTCACTGGGCCGGCAGGTGCCGCATCCCTCCCGGCTGGGCAAACCGGCCGAATACGCGGCCCTCGTGGCCCACATCGTGGAAAATGCGATGCTCAACGGTGAAACGATCCGCCTGGACGGCGCCATCAGGATGGGCCCAAAATGAGTCCCGCTCCTGCCGCCGCGCAGCTGCCCGGGCCCGAATCCCTGCCCACGGCCGACTTTTTCCTGTTCGAATCCCTGCTGGTCCCGCACGAGCGGCGCAAACTGGCGGAGCTGCGGGAGTTCCTGGCCGCGGAAATCGCACCCCACGCAACCGACTGGTGGAACAACGCCGAATTCCCGGACCACATCCTCCCCAAACTGGCGGCCCTGGAACTGAGTACGCCGGCCCAGCGCGGCTACAGCCACCTGTTCGCAGGGCTGGTCATTGCCGAAATGACCCGGGTGGACACGTCAATCGCCACATTTTTCCTGGTCCACCACGACCTCTTTGTGGAGTCGCTGTATGCATTCGGTTCGCAGGCGCAGCGGGACAGGCTGCTCGCGGACGCGGCAAGCCTCCGCACCACGGGGGCGTTTGCACTCACCGAGCCCGCCCACGGCTCCGACGTCGCGGGCGGCATGGAAACCCGGGCGAGGCGCATTTCCGGTGCCACCGGAATGCCCGACGACGGCGGCGACACTTGGGTGCTCAACGGCGCCAAGCGCTGGATCGGCAACGGGACGTTCTGCGACTACATGCTGGTGTGGGCCCGCGACGAGGCCGACGGCAGCGTGCGGGGCTTCGTCGTGGACGCCTCACTGCCGGGCGTGAGCCGGAGCCGGATTGAGCACAAGATTGCCCTGCGGACCGTCCAGAATGCCGACATTGTCTTCGAGGATGTCCGCGTTTCCGAGGCTGACCGCTTTGCCGGAATCAAAAGCTTCGAGGACACCAACCAGCTCCTGAAAGGCTCACGGATCATGGTGGCCTGGCAAGCCGTGGGGCAGCAGTTGGCAGCCTTCGACGTTGCCCGGCAGTACGCCGTCGAACGCCAGCAGTTCGGCCGGCCACTGGCGAAGTTCCAGCTCATCCAGCAGCAGTTGGTCACCATGTTGGGCAACGCCGTGGCCAGCATGGGCATGATGGCACGGCTCGCCCAGCTCCAGGAGGACGGCGGCGCGGACATGGCCCAGGTGGCACTGGCGAAGTCTTACTGCAGTGCCCGGATGCGGGAGACCGTTGCGCTGGGCAGGTCCATCCTGGGCGGAAACGGCATTGTCACCGATTACCGGATGGCCAAGATCTTCGCGGACGCCGAAGCCATTTACACGTATGAGGGCTCGTTCGAAATCAACACCCTCATCGTGGGCCGGGTCATTACCGGGGTCTCCGCCATCGTCTGACGCCGCGCTCAGTCGGCGAGCATAGGATCCTTCTCGCCGGCCTCGATCCGGTAGTCCAGGCTGTTGTTCTTCACCGGCATGGGGCAGGTCCCGTAGGGGGTGAAGGCGCTGGGGTAGTTGATGGCCCGGTTGAAGTCCAGGACCACGGTGGGGTTTCCGGAGGGGTCGACGCGGGGCCGGGTGGTGGACACCTTCCGCCATTCGTCCGTGGAGTCTCCATTGGTTTCGTCATGGAACGTGACCGTGAGGGCGCCGAGCTTCTCTTCTTCGGCCTGCAGGTGGAACTCGTGATCCTTGCCGGGCAGGCGGAACACCAGTTCGCCCACCGACCGGTGCACGCCATCCACCAGCGGATTCGCGGTTCCGATGGGGACGTCCACCGGCTCCGGGTATGGCCGGAAGCTGGCCTCCACCACAAGGTCGGGCCGGTAATCAAAGGTGGGCACGCCGTCGAACTCCGTAAAGACCGGCGAGCCTGCATCCCGGGTGCGGATGGCATACTTCCCGGCACGCATGGCGAGCTCCACCACCACCTGCCTGCCGTCGTCACCCCCGAACTGCACCCACATCAGCGACTCTTCATCGACCAGCGCCGCCGTCACCGTTCCTTCAACAGGCTGCCCGGTCTCCACGAGCGTCAGTCCGTCTTCCGCGGAGGCGGTGAGTGCCGCCGTCGTACCGTCTGTTGACCACAGCCCGGGGACGAGGTCGACGGCGGCGGGCTGGTTATCGAGCCACTGGAACGAGGTGAGAGTCAGCCAGCCGTGGGGTGCCGCGAGTGCCTTGTTGCGGTTGGTGCGGAAACGCTGCCAGCGTTCCAGCTGGGCCGCAGGTGTGGTGTTCATGGTTCCTCCTGGACGTGGTGGCCCCGGCTACAACCCCGGCGGCGTACGGTTCATTCCACCACTGTTCGGTTGCCCTTGCCTTGAAGTTCCTGGGGAGTAACGTCGGAACCGGACTGTGGCACTGCACCTACGCTAAACGGAGGAACCATGAAGATTGCGGTCCTTGGGACGGGTACTGTTGGCCGGACCCTGGCCGGTGGACTGGCCGGGCTGGGGCATAGCGTGGTGCTCGGCACGCGCGATCCCCAGGAAACGTTCGCCCGCTCCGGCCCGGATGCCATGGGCGCCCCGCCGTTCAGCGAGTGGCACGCCGCCAACCAGGAGATTCCGCTGGAAACGTTCGCCGAGGCGGCCGCTGCCAGCGAGCTGGTGGTCAACGCCACCAACGGGGCGGGTGCCCTGAGCGCCTTGGGCTTTGCCGGCTCCGCCAACCTCTACCGCAAAGTGCTGGTGGACGTATCCAACGCGCTTGATTTTTCCCAGGGCATGCCGCCGGTCTTGAATCCGGTCAACACCGACAGCCTCGGCGAGAGGATCCAGCGCTCCTTCCCGGATGCCCGCGTGGTCAAGACCCTGAATACGATGAACGCGGGCCTGATGGTGGACCCCGGCCGGTTGGCCGGCGGGGACCATTCCGTGTTTGTCTCCGGCGACGACGCAGAAGCGAAGGAGACGGTCACAGGGCTGCTGCAGGAGCTGGGGCACCGGGACATCGTCGACCTCGGTGACATCACCACAGCCCGCGGAGCTGAAATGATGATGCCTGTGTGGCTGCGCCTCTACAGTGTGCTCGGCACCCTCGATTTCAATTTCAAGATCGTGCGCTGAAACATCGGAAAAGGCAGCGACACTATCTGAGACGGATTCCCCGGTGGCGGCCACCTGCGGGTAGCATCTTTAGCTAGTAACGTGGCTCACAGGTATCCAGCGCAGTGTACGAGCCAAGTCCGAACCCTCGAAAGATAGTTTCCATGGCTGACACTGCAATAAATTCCGAAACTGACCTTGCCGCAGAGCTGAGGGCTGATGTCCGGCGTGTTTCCACGCTGCTGGGTGAATCGCTGGTTCGCCAGCACGGACCCGAACTCCTGGACCTGGTGGAACAGGTACGCCTCCTGACCAAGGAATCCAAGGAAGCTGCCCGCGGCGGCGCGGATGCCACCGGCCCGTGGAGCGCCCACGACGTCGTCGCGCAGGTCCGTGAACTGCTCGGCTCCCTGCCCATCGAGCAGGCCACTGACCTGGTGCGCGCCTTCGCCTTCTACTTCCACCTCGCCAACGCCGCCGAACAGGTCCACCGCGTCCGTGGCCTGCGGACACGGGCGGAAAAGGACGGCTGGCTGGCCAAGGCCGTGTCCGACATCGCCGACCAAGCCGGCCCGGCCGTGCTCCAGGAAGTGGTCAATGGGCTGGATGTCCGGCCCATCTTCACAGCCCACCCCACCGAGGCCTCGCGCCGCTCGGTGCTGGACAAAATCCGCAAGCTCTCCGACGTGCTGGCCCAGCCCACCCACGAGGGCACCACGGCCCGGCGCCGGCAGGACCGCCAGCTGGCCGAAATCATTGACCAGATGTGGCAGACGGACGAACTCCGCCAGGTCCGGCCCACTCCGGTGGATGAGGCCCGCAATGCTATTTACTACCTCGGCGGCATCCTGACCGACGCCATGCCCGAGATGCTCACCGAACTCTCGGAACTGCTCGGCGAACACGGCGTCACCCTCGCCAACCAGAACGCGCCCATCCGCTTCGGGTCCTGGATCGGCGGCGACAGGGACGGCAACCCCAACGTCACGGCGTCCGTCACCCGCGAAATCCTCCAGATCCAGAACCAGCACGCAGTGCGCATCAGCATCGGCATGATCGATGAACTGATCTCCATCCTCTCCAACTCCACCGCCCTTGCCGGCGCGGACAAGGAGCTGCTGGAATCCATCGACGCAGACCTGAAAAAACTTCCGGGCCTGGACCGACGCGTGCTGGAGCTCAATGCCCAGGAGCCCTACCGGCTCAAGCTCACCTGCATCAAGGCCAAGCTGATCAACACGGGCAAGCGCGTGGCTACCGGCGCGGTGCACGAGCACGGCCGTGACTACAGCGCCACGGACGAGCTCCTGGCCGACCTCGAACTGCTGGAACTCTCGCTCCGGAACCACTCGGCGTCGCTCGCTGCCGACGGTGCGCTGGCACGCGTCCGCCGGGCCGTGGCGTCCTTCGGCCTGCACCTTGCCACCCTGGACATCCGTGAGCACGCCGACCACCACCATGACGCCGTCGGCCAGCTGATGGACCGGCTCGGTGGCCCGGGCCTGCGCTATGCGGAGCTCAGCCGGGAGGAGCGCTTCGAAGTGCTGGGATCGGAGCTGGCCTCGCGCCGCCCGCTCTCCGGGCACCCCATTAAGCTCGACGGCGTGGCCGATGGCACGTACGACGTCTTCCGTGAGATCCGCCGCGCCCTGCGCATCTACGGCCCGGACGTCATTGAGACGTACATCATTTCCATGACCCGCGGCGCTGACGATGTCCTTGCTGCAGCGGTCCTGGCCCGCGAAGCCGGCCTGGTGAACCTCTTCGGCGAAAACCCGCACGCCAAGATCGGGTTCGCACCGCTCCTGGAAACGGTGGAGGAACTCCGGGCCTCTGCGGAGATCGTGGACCAGTTGCTGTCCGATCCGTCCTACCGCGAACTGGTACGGCTCCGCGGCGACGTCCAGGAAATCATGCTCGGCTACTCGGACTCCAACAAGGAATCCGGTGTGATGACCAGCCAGTGGGAGATCCACAAGACGCAGCGGAAACTCCGCGACGTCGCCGCGAAGCACGGTGTCCGGGTGCGCCTGTTCCACGGCCGCGGAGGTTCCGTGGGCCGTGGCGGCGGGCCCACCTACGACGCCATCATGGCCCAGCCCAACGGAGTACTTGAAGGCGAGATCAAATTCACCGAACAAGGTGAGGTCATCTCGGACAAGTACTCGTTGCCTGAACTGGCCCGCGAAAACCTCGAACTTTCCTTGGCGGCGGTGCTCCAAGGCTCGGCGCTGCACCGCGATCCGCGGACGTCCGATGACCAGCGCGAGCGGTACGGGCACGTCATGGAAACCATCTCCGACGCCGCCTTCGACCGGTACCGGAAGCTGATCGACCATCCGGACCTCCCCGCGTACTTCATGGCTTCGACACCCGTGGAGCAGCTCGGCTCCCTGAACATCGGTTCGCGCCCGTCCAAGCGCCCGGACTCCGGCGCCGGCCTCGGCGGCCTGCGAGCCATCCCCTGGGTCTTCGGCTGGACCCAGTCCCGGCAGATCGTGCCGGGCTGGTTCGGCGTGGGCTCGGGCCTGAAGGCTGCCCGTGAGGCCGGGAGCTCCGCCCAGCTGGTGGAGATGATGGAGAACTGGCACTTCTTCCGCTCGGTTCTTTCGAACGTGGAAATGACGCTGGCCAAGACGGACCTGGACATCGCCGGTTACTACGTGGCCACCCTGGTCCCGGAAGACCTGCACCACCTCTTCCGGGCCATCCGCGAGGAGTACGACCTCACGGTCACCGAGATCCAGAACCTGACCGGCGAAAACGTGCTCCTGGATGCCCAGCCCACGCTCAAACGCTCACTCGAGATCCGCGACCAGTACCTTGACCCCATCAGCTACCTGCAGGTGGAACTGCTTCGCCGCGTGCGGGCCGGCCAGGGCGCCGAGGGTGAAAGCATCAGTGGGGCTGAGATCGACGAACGCCTCCAGCGGGCCATGCTGATCACGGTCAACGGTGTGGCAGCGGGCCTGCGCAACACCGGCTAACCACCACTTGCGCTATCACTTGTGGTCCTCATTCGGCCCCGATAAGGACCATAAGTGATAGGGCAACACGGGGTCTAGGTAAGGTTGACGGCATGCCTTCGTTCCAGACGCGCCTGAAAATCACCGGCTTGAAGCCCGGCAACCCGCCGGAAGCCGTGATGGCGGCCGCCGTAGAAGCGCTGGAGACCCGCCACCATGTGGAGTCCAACCAACTCGACATTGCCGGCGGCGTCCCGCAGTTGAACCTCCGCTTCTTGGTCGAAGCCACGGAATACAACGGTGAGAACCAGCAGGCGCGGGAGTCGGCTGCCATGATGCGCGACGCCGTCGAACGCGTTGCGCTGACAGGCTCGCTGATGGTGCTCCGCCGTAACCGCGGCCGCTGGGCGCCGATCTAGCTCAGCTGCCGAGGGGCCTTACGCTCCCGGGGCCTCAGCCGCAGGGGGCGGCTCGTCCACGGGGGAGCGGGTGCCGCGGCGCCGGGTCGCAATTATTCCGACGACGACGCCGATCACCAGGCCGAGGGCCACCCCGATCAGGGAGCTGGCCCAGAACGGCAGCTTCGTGGCGGAACCGGTGAAGTAGCCCAGGCCTACGAGCCAGCACGCCCAGAGGATTGCGCCGAGGCCCGCGCAGAGGCTGAACCCGCGGACCGAGACGTCGGCAATTCCGGCGGCAGCCGACGTCGCCAAGCGTCCACCCGGGATGAAACGCGCTCCGATGATGGTCCCGTAGGTGGAGGAGCGGCCGGCTTTGGCGATGGCCTCGTGGATGCCGTGGTGGACTTTCCTGCCCCAGCGCCAGCGATCAAGCACATGGCTCAGCCGGCGTTTGAAAAGCTGGAAAACCACCATGTCGCCAATCCAGGACGCCACAGCGGACAGAGCTCCCACCAGGAAGACGTTGGCCCGGCCGTCGGCCGAGAGCGCTCCGCCAGTGATGACCACCATCTCGGACGGGATGGGCGGGAAGATGGCATCGCCGAGGACCACGGGGATGATCCAGAAGTAGATCGCAGCCCCCCAGTTGTCCGCGTTGCCAAAGTCCATGGCCACAAAGTACCGCACTATCGGCCGGGGCGGTGTGGGCGCTTACGCCGAATGCCGGTGGCTAAGGTGCCGCCCAGCCAGGAAGTACCAGTATGGCCAGGCGGCCCACGCTGCGGCTCCCACCGCTATTCCGGCGCCTCCGATGCCCCAGCGGAACCATTTCGGTGCCCGCCCGACGACGGCGACCCCCGCCACCGGGAGTGCCGCCAGCAATGCCCCGCCGATGAACTGCCCCAGCCTCGCGAGGTCCCGGGGGTAGCCTCCTGCTTTGAGCAGTGCACGGTTGGCCAGCAGGAACCAGGCAGCCTGGACGGTCATGGCCCCGACGGAGATACCGGTGGACACCGTGAAATCGAGTTTCTTGAAAACGAGCAGGAAAGAGCTCGCGGCGCCGGCACCTGAGGCAATGATGACTACCCATTTGGCCGTCTCTGAACCCGGCGTTCGGCGAAGGCGCCGGTGAACCTGGACCACCACGGGGATGGCCACCAGGTTGAAGACGCCTCCGGTGGCGTCGTTGATGGTGCCGAAGATGAAGGGCCCGTTTTTGGGCACCTCGATGGCGTACATGGCACCAAGGGTTGCCACGCCCACCACACCGAGGCCTGCAGCGGCGTAGGCGAATGTGGCGGCCGTCCGGTCCCCGGGGATCTCACTGAGAATATCCATGGTTCTCCCACCTTTGCGCGAACCCTGCACACAGGATATTCCTGCTCCGGCCTGTCATCCAGAGGGTTCCGGTGGGACACTGGCCGCATGCGCATCCAGGTTCTCCAAGGCGACATCACCGCCCGCTCCGTGGACGCGATCGTGAACGCGGCGAATTCCTCGCTGCTGGGCGGCGGGGGAGTGGACGGGGCCATCCACCGGGCCGCGGGGCCCGAGTTACTGGCTGCCTGCCGGGCTCTGCGCGACACTGACCTGCCGCATGGACTGGCCGTGGGTGCCGCCGTCGCAACTCCGGGTTTCGGACTCGCGGCGCGCTGGGTCATCCACACCGTGGGGCCGAACCGCCATGCCGGACAGACCAACCGGGCGCTGCTGGTGTCGTGCTTCAGTGAAAGCCTGCGGGTCGCGGATTCAGTAGGTGCCGGCTCCGTCGCGTTCCCGGCCGTGGGCGGCGGGGTCTACGGCTGGCGGGGTAGCGACGTGGCCGCAGCCGCGTACGACGCCGTCAGCGGGTTTGGTGCCTCACATCCGGCCAGCGCGCTCGAGTTGGTGGAATTTGTGCTGTTCAGCTCCGAGATGGAGGAGGACTTCAAGGCCGTGTTCTGGCAACCTCGCTGAGCTCCAGCCGGCTGCGGTACTCCACTGGTTTTTGGCTGATGGGGTCCACGAACCTGATGCCGCGTGCCAGGAGCTGCAACGGCTTGGTGTAGTCGTCGGGGGCTTTGTCCAGCAGGTCGGGATAAAAGGCGTCGTTGACGATGCCCAGGCCCAGCGACGCCATATGTACCCGAAGCTGGTGGGTTTTGCCGGAGTGCGGCTCCAGCCGGTAGCGCGCCAGGCGCTGCGGACCGTTGCCAGTGGCGGGGGTGCCCGCGGCACCTCCGGGAGTGCCGCCGTCGAACGTTTCCAGGCGCTCGATCCGGGTCTCCGCGTTGGGTTCGCCGTCGATCACTTCGGCCAGCAGGTAGCTGCGGGACTTGGTCATCCGGTTCCGCACCACAACTGGGAAATCGACGGCGGGGTAACCCGGCCCTGGCTCAGCGGCGGAGACGCATTCGTACTCCTTTTGTACCTGGCGCTTCTCGAAGAGCACCTGGTACCTGCCGCGGGTTTCGGGATTGGTGGACAGCAGCAGCACGCCTGCGGTCATCCGGTCCAGGCGGTGCATGGGGATCAGGTCCGGAAGGTCCAGCTGGTTCCGGAGCCGGACCAGGGCCGACTCCTGGATGTAGGTGCCGCCGGGGGTGGTGGGCAGGAAATGCGGCTTGTCCACCACAAGAAGGTGTTCGTCCTGGTGCAGAATGTCCAGCTCCACCGGGATACGGGTCTCGGGCGGCAGCGTGCGGTAGTACCAAATGAAGGTGTGGTCCGCCAGCCTGGTGGCCCGGTCCAGGGGAATGCCGCCCTCACCAACGATCTCGCCGGCGTCGAACCTGTCCTCGATGCCCTGCGGATCGATGTGGCCCCAGCGGTGCATCATATAGTCCAGCGCGGTGTCCCACGGCCCCTCGTCCGGGAGGCGCAGGCGGGTGGCGTTGACGCCGTCGCGCACAGGGAGGGGGGATTGCATCACCGGTCCATTCTACTTTGCCGGCTCCTTGGTCCCCGCCCGTCGTGTTACCGACGGTAAAAAAGTTCTTGACAAGAAAAGTTGTCGGTAGCCATACTTTAAGCATGTTGGACATCGAAGTGATCGAGGACCCCGCTGCGGCGGAAGCGTCGCTGGACCCGATCCGGACGCGCATCCTCCGGGAGCTCTCTGAGCCGGGGTCGGCCACGCGGCTCGCCGCCAAAGTGGGACTGCCCCGGCAGAAGGTCAACTACCACCTCAAGGCCCTCGAACGGCACGGGCTGGTGGAGCTGGTGGAGGAGCGGCGCAAGGGGAACGTCACTGAGCGCGTCCTCCAGGCGACGGCGGCCTCCTACCTGATTTCGCCGGTGGCTCTAGCCTCGGTGGCCCCGGACCCGCACAGGTTCTCGGACCGCTTTTCGGCCTTCTGGCTGTTGGCGCTCGCGGGCCGCATGGTCCAGGAAATGGGCAAGCTGATCGCCGGTGCCGCCGCCGCACGGCAAAAGCTCGCGACGTTCGCGATCGACGGCGAGGTAACCTTCCGCACCGCAGCAGACCGCGCCGCCTTTGCCGAGGAGCTCGGCGTGGCGGTGACCCGCCTGGTGGACAAGTATCACGACGGCGGCAGCGGCACTCGCCCAAGCGGCACCCCGGCGGGCGGCGGGCGCAAGCATCGGCTCGTCGTCGCGCTTCACCCTGTACTTAAGACCCCCATCAAACCCTTTTCAGCGAAGGAGCAGGACAATGACTGAAAACCGTGAATTTGAAATCGTCTGCGACACCGAACTTCCAGGCACTCCCGAACGTGTCTGGGAAGCCGTGACCAAAGGCACTCCGGCATGGATGTTCCCCACGGATCAGTGGCCGGACGTCAAGACTGTCCAGGAGTACCCCACGCACCTCGTCTCCCGGATGGACGGCCCGGACGGCTGGTTCAACCAGTTGGAGCACGTCCTGGAACCGCTCGACGGCGGCCGCGCACAGCTGCATTATGTCCACAGCGGGATTTTCGCCGACAACTGGGATGAGCAGTACGACGGCGCGAGCAAGCACACGGAGTTCTACCTCCACACGCTGGGCCAGTACCTGAAGTACTTCGATGGCATGCCTGTGGTGTTCACGGACATCCAGGCTCCGGCGGCGTCGCAGTCCCCGGACGGTTTCGAACGGCTGAAGAAGGCGCTGGGCGTGGACACCGCCGCGCAGGGCGCCGCCGTTGAGCTTGAGGTCGACGGCGTGGGGCGGCTTTCCGGCGAAGTGGACTTTTCCAATGAGAACTTCCTGGGGCTGCGGACGGCGGATTCGCTGTATCGGTTCTTCGGCCGCAACGCCTTTGGCGCTCCGGTGGGCATGACTGTCCACGACTTCAGGGGCAGCGGGGACTCGGACGCCACCGCCAAGGCCTGGGGCTTGTTCCTGGAAAAGGTCTACGCATAGGGGGGGCTTTGCGCATCGCGGGCGGTTCAGCGCGGCGGGAACGTCCACGCGGGCGCTCGCGAAACCAGGGCGTCAGGCGGCCCAACCGCGGGCGATGGCGTCCAGGGCCGAGCTGTACACTGCGGCCCAGTCCGCGTCCGGCGGCCCCACCTGCGCCAGTTCCAGGCTCACCAGGCCATGGACCTGCCCCCAGATAGCGACGGCGACCATCTCCGCGGGTGCCGGCAGCAGGGTTCCGGCCGTCTGGGCTGTGGCGACGGCGTTGATCAGGGGCACCATGGCATCGGCGGCTACATCAGGACTGGGCTGGCAGTCGACGTACGCAGCCAAGGCGCCCCCGAACATCAGCCGGTAGAGGGCCTGGTGCTCCAGCGCCCAGGTCCGGTAGGCCACGCCAAGTCCCTGCAGTCCACCCGGGGAGGCTGCCACTTGTGAGTCATGGAATGAACGGAATCCGTCGTCCACGACGGCGGTCAGGAGTTGGGATTTTCCGCCGAACAGCGAATAGACGGCCGTGGTGGAGGTACGGGCAGCCGCTGCCACATCGCGCAGCGTCACCCGCGCAGGGCCGTCACGGTCCACCAGGTCGGCGGTGACGGCCAACAGCTCCTGCCGTAGGGAATCGGTGTGCACTACAGGTCTTGCCATGAGGTTCATTGTTTCATAACCTTGTTTTGTAACATTGTTATGAAACAAGGTTACGAAACCCTGAACCCAAGGAGTTCCATGGCGCAGAAAGTATTTCCGGGCCGCTACACCGCTGACCCGGAACGTGAATCCGTGACGGTCTTCTTGATCGGGATGAGGGCAAACCGATGGTGGAAGGTCGGAGCCGTCGGCAAGGTGGCTGCCGCCATGCCCAGGATGCTCCAGCACCTGGCCGCGGACCCGGCGGCAGGAATGCTGGGATATGAGCAATGGTTCGGCCGCACCACCATGCTGCTCAGTTACTGGGAGAGCCCGGAGCATCTGCGGAAGTTCGCCGCCGACCGAGAATCCCCGCACCTGGAGCCCTGGCGCAGATTTATGAAAGAACTCGCCGGTACCGGGGACGTGGGCGTCTGGCATGAGACATACCAGGTGCCTGCCGGCGGAATTGAGGTCGTTTACAACGGCATGCCGCTGTTTGGCCTCGCCAAGGCCACCGCGCATGTCCCGGTCGGGGCCGGAACAAACACCGCAAAGCAGCGGATGGGCCGGACCGCCGGCCGCGGCGCCAGCGCCACCTGACCCGGAAAGCGGCCCCTGACCAGGAGGGGCGCTGGGTCCTTCGAGAGCTGACCGTCAGGCGATCGCCACGGCCGGAGCGTTCTTGAGGGTCCGGCGAAGCTGCGGGGCCGCGTCGAGCCTTTCCTGGGCCGAACGCAGGGCCAGGACTGCGATCTCCAGTTGCTCCGGTGGCAAGGTAAACGGAACACGGAGGTACCGTTCGAAGGCGCCGCCAATTCCGAACCGGGGCCCTGCGGCCAGCCGGATGCCGAAGTCGGGGGCGATCACCGTCAGAGCGGTGCTGAACGATGCGGGGAGCCGGCACCAGACGGACAGTCCGCCGGCCGGGCGCCCCGTTTCCCATTCCGGGAGGTGCCCTGCGAGGAGTTCCAGGAGGGCTGCGCGGTTGTCCCGGAGGGCGGTCAGCCGTGAGGGGAGGGGTTCCTCGAGGGCACGGACCAGGTGGGCCGCCGCCAACTGTTCCATGACCGGTCCACCCAGATCCAGGGATGTCCTTGCCGCTGCAAAGCGTTGGATCATGGCTTCTGAGGCGCGGATCCAGCCCGTACGGAGTCCGCCCCAGTGGGACTTGCTGAGCGAGCCGATGGTGACCACCTCGGGGCTGAAGGCTGCCACGGGAGTGGTCTCCGCGCCGTCGAGGTTCAGTTCCCGGAGTGTTTCATCCACCACCAGCACCGTTCCCGCGGTTGCGGCTGCCCGGACCAGTTGGCGGCGCTGGAGATCGGGCATCAGCTGACCCGTGGGGTTGTGGAAGTCCGGCACCACGTACGCGATCTTCGGGCGCTGCTGCATCATGGTGGCCTGCAGCGCGTGCATGTCCCACACCAAGGCGGGTGGACCGCCGTCGGCCTTGTCAGTGTTGGCGCCGTGGGCCGTGGTGAAGGCCACTGGAACGGCCCGGCAGCCGGCCGCGCGGATAGCATCGAGGGCGTTCGGATAGCTGGGATGCTCCACCAGTACCCTGTCCTGCCGGCCCGCCAGCGCGCGGATGATGATGTTCAGGGCGTGCTGGGCGCCCGACGTCACCAAGATCTGTTCGGCGCTGGTCGGCGCGCCGGCAGCGGAGTAGCGGGCGGCCACGGCCTCGCGCAAAGGGAGCAGGCCCATGGCGTCATACCCGAATCCTGGCAGCAGCGCGGGAAGTTCCGTGAGTGCTGCCGCGAACGCGCGGTGCACCACCTCGCCGCTGGCGGGCAGCGATGCGTAGGCGAGGTCGATCAGGCCTTCCGGTGCCGCCAGCCCGGGGGCAGCGAGTCCGGCTGCCGCGAGCCCAGCTGTCGCAACTCGCGGAGAAGCAGTTCCGGCGCTCCGCCCTGTGCCTGTCACGCCCGGACTGAGCACCGTCGTGCCGAGCGGCGTCAGGCGGGGAATCCGGGTCCGGCCCCTGCTGCCTTGCCCGCTGCTGAGAAAACCCTGCTCGCGGAGGTGGGCATACGCCGCTGTCACAGTGGTCCGGCTGACGCCCAATGCCTCAGAGAGCCCGCGCTCGCTGGGCAGGGCGGTGTCGAGGGCCACCCTGCCGTCAAGGACCAGGAGGCGCACGACGTCGGCGAGTTCGCGGTAAGCAGGTGCGGCACCGAGGTTCCACTCGCCCAGGAGACGGGCCAACGCGGACGGGTTCAGTGAAGGGGACATAATGCCAGTATCTCAAACTGGCTATATGTTTCAATGCCAGTTAGCTGTCACAGTTGTCGTTATGTTGACCCGCAGACTCCTCCAGCTCTTTGTTGGCCTCGCCATGTACGGCATATCCCTGGCCATGTTCATCCGCGCCGGCCTTGGCCTGGACCCGTGGGATGTGTTCCATCAGGGCGTTGCCGGCAGGACCGGACTGAGCATCGGTGTAGTGGTCATCATTGTCAGTTTCCTGGTGCTGCTCCTCTGGATCCCGCTGCGGCAGTGGCCGGGCTTCGGCACGCTCTGCAACGCCGTGCTGGTGGGCGTTTTCGCGGACGTTGGCTTGGCCCTGATCCCAACGTTCTCGCATCTGGGTGGCCAGATCGGCCTGCTGGCAGGCGCCGTGCTGCTGAACGGCATCGCGTCCGCCTGCTACATCGGTGCCCGGTTCGGTCCAGGGGCCAGGGACGGCCTGATGACAGGCCTGGCACGGCGCACCGGCTGGTCGGTTCGGGTCTCGCGCACCCTGATTGAGGTTGTGGTGCTCGGCGTCGGCTGGCTACTGGGCGGTTCGGTGGGCGTGGGCACAGTGGTCTACGCCCTCGCCATCGGACCGCTGGTGCAGCTGCTGCTCCCGTGGTTTATGGTGCCTGCGGCTATTCCAAGGGCAGGTGTCCCCGAGCCCGACACCGGTGGGCAGCTCACCGGTGTGCCGGTCGACCCCGCTGGTGCTGAACCGCTGGCCCGGAACGCCTAGGACCCGCTAGCCAGCACCGGCTGGCACTGTGGACAGAAATAGATGTCCCGTTCCTCTTCGCCGTTGGGTTTGCCGAGCACGCCGCGCCGGATGGGGGTCCGGCACTTGAGGCACGGCTGGTGTTCGCGCCCGTAAACCCAGTAGCCTGGCCGGCCCGCCATCCGTCCCACTGGCATGCCGCGCGGATTCAGGATGGTTACCCGGCGGCCCGGACCCAGATTGGCTTCAAGCAGCTGTTTGGCGTCCGTCATCAGGGTCAGGAGGTCCGCCACGGCCGATACCGGCGACGCCGGGTGCACGCCGGACAGGAAGCACGCCTCGCAGCGGTAGATGTTGCCGATGCCTGCCAGGTTGCGCTGGTCCAGCAGGGCGACGCCGATGGGCACCTCGGGTGCCGCGCGGATCCGCCGTTCCGCCTCGGCTGGGTCCCAGTCCGGACCCAGCAGGTCCGGACCCAGATGGCCCACGATGGTGTCCTCCTCCGCAGTCTTGACCACCTCCACGATGCCCAGGGAAAATCCGACGGCGTCTGCCGCGGCCGTGCGGAGTACGCACCGGGCGGTGAAACCCGGCTTCCGCCAGCGTCCTCCCGGCGGATAGACCTGCCAGCTGCCTTCCATTTTCAGGTGCGAGTGGATGGTGAGTTTCCGATTCTCCGGCCCCACGACGCGCATCAGGAGATGCTTGCCTCGGGGGACCACCTCTTCCACGGTCCAGCCTGCGAGGTTGAGGGTGGCGAACCGGGGGACGCGGAAGTCCGACGCGGTGAGCGTCTGCCCGGCCAGGGCTTGGTGCAGCTGCTGGGCAGCCCGCCAGACGGAGTCGCCCTCAGGCACGGATCCTCAGCCCCTTGGGGGTGGAGTATGCCCCGGCCGCGGCCAGGGCTGCTGCCACCGGGGTGTCCAAAATGCCATGGCCGTTCACTTTTTCCATGATGAGCTTGTCCACGGCGCCGCGCGTGACCACACCCACCAGCGCCGAGCCGGCAGCGGACAGCACGGGTTCGTCGTCGCTGAAGGCCAGCAGTGTTTTGCCTCCCCGTTCAACGTAAAGGACCAGCGCGCCGTCAACGAGCACCACCAGTGCACCCGCCTTCCGTCCGGGCCGGTGGCCGGTTCCGGCCTCCTCGTTGAGGGCGGGCCAGGGCAGGGCAGCCCCATAAGGGTTGGCCGGATCGGTGGCCGCAAGCGCCAGGGCGATGGGCTCGGGCTTCACAATCTGGGTGTCCTCGGAATAGGAACGCAGCCGGTCCACCGTTGCCGGAACCGCGAACTGGGCAGCCCCGAGATGTTCGATGAAGTACCCGCGGCGGCAACGCCCAGCCTCTTCCAGCCGGGCCAGGACCTTGTACATCAGGCCGAAACCGCCCAGGATCTGCTCGGCCATAACCGAGCCTCGGGTGACAACGCCGTACCTGTCCAGCAGGAGCTTAGCGGTGGCCCGGGCATGGATGGTGGGGTCCAGTTCCGGTGAGGGCAGGGCGGACCAGCGTCCGGCTGCCATTGGCGGTGTGGCCGCGGCTCCGGACGCTGTGCCGTAGCGCCCGCCGCCCAAGCCAGAGGAGCCCAGGCCGGGGGAGCCTAAGAGGCCCGTGCCGTGGGAGCGGCCCAGCCGGCTCATTCTTGGAGCCCGCAGCCGTGGTGCCTTCGAAACCTGGCGGTGGGCCGTGTGGCCCCCGGCGATGAGGGCCCGGACCGGCGCGAAGGTGTCGCCGGTGATCCGCCCGGCCCACGCGAGGTCCCACAAAGCTGACACCACGTCCTGGTCGCTCAACACTGCGTCCATGCCCCCGGCAACCTCCGTCAACTGGCGGAAGAAGTAGCCGCCGCCGTTGTTCCGGAGGTAGTCCAGCAGCCGTTGTTGCGCGTCGCCGGGCTCATATTCGACGGCGGGGTTCAGCGTCAGTTCGGCCGAATCTGCCAGGTGCAAGCTGATCCAGCCGTCGTTCCCGGGAAGCCCGCCGGCGCCGGACCAGAGGACTTCCCCGGCGGCCATCAGCTCGTCCAGCATGGCGGGCTGGTAGTTGGAGACCCGGCTGGCCAGCACAAGCGGCTCCCAGGCCGATGCCGGGACCGGAACCCCGGACAGCTGGTCGATAGCGGTAATGATTCCGTCCAGCCCGCGCAGGGAAGGCTGTCCGCGGCCGGCGCCTGGCGTCCTGACGTGCTGCCACGCGGGCAGGAACCGCCCGTAGGCGGCGGCATCTACCGGCTCCACTTCTGCGCGCAGTGCCGCCAGCGACCGGCGCCGCAGCTTCCGGAGCACCTCGGCGTCGCACCATTCGCTGGTGGGCGGGGACACGTGCACTTGCGTGGATTCTGGCAGCGGTGTGGGGTTCTGCACCGCCGGGTCGGAGTGGCTGGCATCCGGGTCCACGAGGTCCGCGGAGGCTACGTCCAGGGGACCTTCAATGGCTGGGGTTTCTTGGCCCGGTGTGGCATGGGGCCGGAACTCGCCTTCCACCACACGGCCGTCCGCGGCGAGGCGCTTCAGTGCCGTGCTGACAACGGCGACGCCAAGGCCCAGCCGTGCCGCTGCCTCGGATGCCGTGAAGGGGCCGTGGGTCCGGGCATACCGGGATACAAGATCGCCGAGGGGATCCGCCACGGGCTCGATGAAGGCCAACGGCACGCCCATCGGCAGCGGGACACCGATCGCATCCCGCAGGCGTGCAGCGTCCTCGACGGCGGCGAACCGCTCCACTCCGCCGATATTGATTTTGATGGCACGGTTGGCCCGCTGCAGTGCGGCCAGGTGGGAAGTTGCAAGGGCGGCGTCGGCGTGCGGGGTTTCGGCGGGCTCAGCCGCAGTAGCGGGCTCAGCCGCAGTAGCGGGCTCAGCCGCGGGGGTGGAATCGGGCACTGTGGCCGGTTCCAGCCGCGCCGCGACCTCTTCGATGGCCAGCGGACCAAGGAGCCTTAGGAGGTCGGCAACGCCTTCCAGCCCGCGGGCACGGCGGTCCGGGGCCAGGCGCTGCAGTTCAAGCTCGGTGGCCTCGATGACTTTGGCATCGAGCAGCTCACGGAGTTCCACCCGGCCCAGCAGCTCGTTCAGGAGCGTCGAGTCCAGTGCCAGGGCGGCGGCACGGCGTTCGGCCAGCGGGGAGTCGCCCTCATACAGGAACTGCGCCACGTACCCGAAGAGCAGGGACTTCGCGAAGGGCGACGGCTGCTGGGTGGTGGTCTGCACAATCCGCAGTTCGCGTCGTTCGATGGACGCCGCAATGTCTTTCAGTGCAGGGAGGTCGTACACGTCCTGCAGGCACTCGCGGACCGTTTCCAGCACGATAGGGAACGTGGGGTACTTTCGGGCCACGTCCAGGAGTTGGGCGGACCGCTGGCGCTGCTGCCACAGGGGCTGCCGCTTGCCCGGAGTTTGGCGGGGGAGCAGCAAGGCGCGAGCGGCACACTCGCGGAAGCGCGAGGCAAACAGGGCGCTGCCGCCCACCTCGGCGGTGACAATCTGTTCCAGTTCCTCGGGGTCAAAAAGGAAAAGCTCAGCCCCGGGCGGCTCGTCCTCCATCATCGGGACGCGCAGCACAATGCCGTCATCGGCCGCCATTGCTGAGCCGTCCACGCCATACCGCTGGTGGAGGCGCTGCCCGACGGCGAGCGCCCAGGGAGCGTGCACTGGCATGCCGAACGGGCTGTGCAGGATCACACGCCAGTCACCGAGTTCATCATGGAACCGCTCCACTACCAAGGTGGTGTCGTTGGGAACCACGTCAGTGGCGAGCTTCTGCTCTGCCAGGTACTGGATCAGGTTGTTCGCGGCGAATTCATCCAGGCCGCTGGCCTGGCAGCGTTCGGTGGCAGGCCCGACGTCGGACGCGGACAGTTCCCGCACGAAGGCGCCCAGCGCGCGGCCCAGGTCCACGGGCCTGCCCAGCGAGTCACCCTTCCAGAAGGGAAGTTTGCCGGGCTGGCCGAAGGCTGGCGATACGAGGACGCGGTCGTGGGTGATGTCCTCGATCTTCCAGCTCGTGGCGCCGAGGGCAAAGATGTCGCCCACCCTGGATTCGTACACCATCTCCTCGTCGAGTTCGCCCACGCGGCGGCCGCCCTTGGCCGGGGAGGGTGTGGCCGCCTTGCCGTCACCTGAGGGGGAAGCCGAACCTTCAACCTCGGTGCCGATGATGTAGACGCCGAACAGGCCGCGGTCAGGGATGGTGCCGCCCGAGGTGACGGCTAGCCGTTGGGCGCCCGGCCTGCCTTCGATGGTGCCGGCGTTGCGGTCCCAGATGATCCGGGGGCGGAGCTCCGCGAATTCGTCGGACGGATAACGGCCGGCCAGGAGATCCAACGTGGCCTCAAAGGCGGAACGGGGGAGGGAGGCGAAGGGCGCGGACCGCCGGACCGTGGAGAACCACTCCTCCACATCGATGCTTCCCAAGGCAGTGGCTGCGACAGTCTGCTGCGCCAGGATGTCCAAGGGATTGGCCGGGACAAAGAGCCGCTCGATCTTTCCCCCGAGCATCCTCTCAACGGTGATGGCAGTGTGGACAAGGTCTGCCCGGTGCTTGGGGAAGAGCACGCCCTGGGAAATTTCGCCCACCTGGTGACCGGCCCGGCCCACCCTTTGCAGGCCGCTGGCCACGGAGGGCGGGGATTCCACCTGCACCACGAGGTCCACGGCTCCCATGTCGATGCCGAGCTCCAGGGACGAGGTGGCAACGACGCACCGCAGCCGGCCGGACTTGAGGTCGTCCTCGATCAGGGCACGCTGGTCCTTGGAGACGGAGCCGTGGTGGGCGCGGGCCAGCACAGGATCGGCGCCGGCGGTGCTGCCGGCCTGCGCCATCATGTGGGCGGGTGTTGCCGTGGACACCGGTACAGTCGCTACCGGAACAGCTGACGCCGTAACACCCGCAGGCCCGTCCGTCGCAGCCCCGGGCTCAACGTCCCCCCAACCGCCGCCGACGGCCACGAGTTGCCGCTCGGCGTAGATCTCGTTCAGTCGCGCTGTGAGGCGCTCGGCAAGGCGGCGGGAGTTGGCGAAGACGATGGTGGACTGGTTGGCCAGCACCAGGTCAACGATTTTTTCCTCCACATGTGGCCAGATGGAGGCCTGCGGCTGGAGCCCTGAAGCCGGGCCGGAGTCGAAGGCTCCGGCTGCGCCCTGGAGGTCGGACATGTCTTCCACCGGAACGGAAACAGTGAGGTCCCAGTTTTTGCGCGATGGCGGCGCCACGATCTCTACCGGTGCGGACCCGGCTAGGAACTGGGCCACCAGCTCGCGGGGCTCAACCGTGGCCGAAAGTCCGATGCGCTGGGCCGGTTTGGGCAGTAGGGCATCGAGCCGTTCCAGCGAAACGGCCAGGTGCGCCCCCCGCTTGGTGCCTGCGACGGCGTGGACCTCGTCAACGATGATGGTGTCCACTTCGGTCAACGTTTCGCGGGCCCTGGACGTCAGCATCAGGAACAGCGATTCGGGCGTGGTGATGAGGATGTCCGGCGGGTTGCTGAGCAGCGCGCGGCGGTCCGCGGTCGTGGTGTCCCCGGACCTGACCCCCACAGTGATCAGCGGGGCAGGCAGCTCCAGCCGCTTGGCCGTCTGCGTAATGCCGATCAGGGGTGAGCGGAGGTTCCGTTCGACGTCGACGCCCAGGGCTTTCAGGGGCGAGATATACAGGACCCGGGTTTTACGCTTGGGAGCCCGGGGGCGCCTACCCTTTCCTGGAGGCGCGTCGATGCCGGGCAGCTCCGGAGCAGGCGCCGGGGCGGAGGACAGCAGGCGGTCCAGGGCCCACAGGAAGGCCGCGAGGGTCTTGCCTGACCCGGTGGGCGCCACCACGAGGGCGTGCGAGCCGGAGGAGATGGCGTTCCAGGCGCCAATCTGGGCAGGAGTCGGCTCCGAAAAGGCGCCCAGGAACCAGTCCCGGGTGGGGCGGCTGAACCTGCCCATGGGGGCGTCTGAAACGGCGTGTGGACCGGTTTCAGGCGGCTGGTTCTCCTGCATGCCTCCATCATGCCCTACCCCACCGACAGGACGGCCGGCCCAGGCGGGCCGGTGAATTCCAGGGCCAGGATCGCTGGCTCCGGCCCCTCCCTCCGGCGCGGTCAACCCTTATCTGCCCGTGCGAGATCCTTTGTGGCCGGGCCCTCGAGGAGGTGTCCGTCGCTGCTGAACCGGGAGCCGTGCAGCGGGCAGTCCCAGGTCAGTTCGCTGTCATTCCAGGTGACTATTCCGCCGAGATGGGTGCAGACCGCAGAGAGCCTGCACGTGGTTCCGTCCACAGTGGATACAGCCACTGGACGGGCGCCGTCGCGGTAAACCTTCCCTTCGCCGTCGGCCGGGGTTGCAGCGGCAGCATGCCGTGGTGCCTTCCGTTCCCCAGCCGCCACCTTGCCCCATCCGGAAGCCAGCTTCACGGCCACTTGGGCGTTGAGCTTTACCGCCGTGAGCGCACCGGCCGGGGACGTGACCCGGTGGTGGATGGTGTCCGCCCAAGGGAGCTGGCCGCCCAGGATGTCGGCGGAAATGCCCAGGGCCGCGGCCACGGCATTGGTCATGCCCCACTTGTTGTAGCCCGTGCCGAAAAGGATCCGCCCCCGTCCCCGCGGCAGTGTCCCAAAGAAGGGCATGAGGTTGGTGGCCTGGTAATCCTGGGCTGACCAGGTGTGGGTGGCTGTGGCACCGGGGAAGTAGGTGCCCGCCCAATCCAGCAGCCCGTCCAGGTGCGCCTTCTCCGAAGCTGTCCGCCCCACGTGATGGCCATGTCCGCCTACCAGCAGGTACCTGCGTCCATCCGTTTCATAGTCGCGCAGCGAATGCGTCGGTTCCTCGGCCGAAAGGTACATTCCCGGTGGGAGCGCCAGTTCCGCGGGCAGTTCCAGGGCCGCGGCGTAGGAACGGAGCGGTTTGAGCTTGGTGAAGTAGAGGCCGCGGTCCAACACGGGGATTCCGGTAGCCAGCACCACATGGTTGGCTGTGACGTTGCCCCGGTCCGTCCGGACTGTCAGTGGGCCGTTCCCGGCGACATCCCGCAGCCGCACGCCGCCCACAATCGTTCCGCCACGGCTGCGGAGGTCCGCCATGAGGGCGTCCAGGGCGTCCATGGGATTGATCTGGGCTTGGCCTGCCAGCTTCAAGGCGCCCTGCACCGGGAAGGGAAGGCCGGCGTCGCCCGTGTAGTCAATGTCCAAGCCTGCGGTGGTCCCGGCGGTGAGTTCCTCGCGGAGCCGTTCCAGCCCGTCGCCCGTGGTGGCGTAGGTGTACGCGTCCCGGGTCTGGAAGGGCACGCCCTGCTCCTGAAGGTAACGCAACAGCCAGGCCTGCCCCTCCCGGTTGGCGTCCACATAGGCCTGGACCTGCTTTGCCGAATATTGGCGGGCCAGCCCGGACAACACTGTTCCCTGCAGGAGGCTGACCTTGGCCGTGGTATTGCCTGTGGTCACCGCGCCGGGGTAGCGGGCTTCCAGCACGAGGACCCGCTGGCCGGACCTTGCGAGCAATAACGCGGTGACGAGTCCCGTCAGCCCGGCCCCGGCGACCACGGTGTCGTATGCGCTGCCAGCCCGGAAGGGGTCAGGACTGAAGGATTCTTTGCGGTCCAACCAAATCGACGTCATCTGAGCCCACCCTTCCGCTGTGCTGGCCGCTCAACGCAGCCACTGACGGGATCCCGCAACAGGCAGGACCCCCAACATGATAAGTGTACTTATGATGCCGGGAGATGGGGTTCCTCAGGCAGCCTGGAAAGCCCCGATAGTCAGCAAGCCAACCGTGGCGTTGCTGCAGGCCTGCGTTGGCTGGGCCAGGAATAGGGACGCAGTGTCTTCCGGCGGGTAAATCCGGTATCCGGCGGCAGGCACCATGGTGCAGTCCGGGAAGTTGCCCGCCTGCGTGTAGCGCAAAACTGCCGCACCGCTTTGGCCGGGGGCAAGCAGGACGTCCACCGCAGGCGTGGTCTCGTCGCGTGTTGCGGGCGCCCCGATAGGGGCTCCGTTGGCGGCGGCCGTAAGGGAGACACCGGGGAAACCCTTGAGCAGGCACGATTCGGCGCCGGTGTTGGTCAGGGTGAGCGTCATGTAAACGCTGCCGGCCGCCCCGCCTCCCGTGGAATCGTTGGTGGCGGACAGGGTGGCAGCCTTGCACAGCGCGGGCCCTGCCGCCGTGGGGGTGGCGGACGACGGCGGCGATGCAGTTGTGCTGGGTGCGGCGGAGGACGTGGTGGGGCTGGCGGAGGAAGGGCCGGGTTCCGTGCTTGCCTGCGTCTGCGGCTGGCTTGGACCGCAGGCGGTGAGCAGCAGTGCCGCTGCGGCAGCCGCCGTCGTGATGACGAACCCCTGTGATAAAAGTTGAGACCTCATGGCACAACCATTGTGGCTGGTGTGACAGGAGTCAATGATGCGACGCGTGGCAGCGCCGATTTGATGCCCGGATCGTGATGATCCGGGCAGCAAATCGCCGGGTTTGGGAGGTGCCTGTGCGGTTACTGGCCGGGCGTCGCCGCTTCCTGCTTGCGCTTCGCGCCGCTGCGGGCGAGTGCAATACCGCCGAGCGCCAGTCCACCCACGCCCGCTGCCAGGCCGGCCCAGCTGCGTGCCTCGGCGCCGCTGTCCGTCACTGCTGAGGCCTGCTCGCTGGAGTGCGCCGCGGTTGCGGCAGCGCTGTGGTTATCAGTGCCGGCCGCTGCTGTGATGGTGATGGATGGCGCCGGAGCCTTCAGCGAGTGCGGGTCCTGGCCGTCCTTGGCGATTTGCGACCAGTCCGTCTGGCCCGTTTCGCAGGTCTGCAGGGTGGGGAAATAGAGCGTGGTGCCTGCCGCGTCCGGCAGTTTCATGGATAGCACCAGGGCGTCGCGCAGATCATGGGCGAGGGGCGCCTTGGCGGTGTAGACGATCTGGCTGGTGCGCTTGGTGATGGATGTGCCGTCGGCCAGTTTCCTGGGTTCCGCCAGCTGTTCGGTCACCTTTTCGACGGTCCAGTTGGGGTTCACCGTGGGCTGGGCGTCGTTGAGTTCTGCCGGCAGGGTGATGGCTACCTTGGTGGTGCCTGATTCTTCGCAGCCGTGCGGGATGCCGAACGTCAGGAGGGCGTACGAGTTTGCGGCTGTCTTGTCCGGGGTGACTCCGACGTGCGCCGACGCGCCGCCTGCGGCCGCCAGCAGGAGCGCCGCGGTGCCGGCAGCAGTGATGAGGGTACGGCGAATGGTGGAAGTGTTCATGGGGTTTGCCTTTCGGACGCACGCGACGGAATCGGGCGTGCGGAATTACGGGTTGAGGCCCGTCACCTGTGGTCCGGTGCGGGCAGAGTCAGGAAAGCACGACGGCGGAAGGCGGGCCGCGTCGGCAGTCTTGCCGGAGGTTCCGCCAGGGACGGGCCGGGGAAAACGGCGGCGGGCCGGGCACCGCCGGTGCCGCACCGGCGTCGGGCGTTATTGCCTCCGGAAGCCGGACCAGCGGCCTGAGCCACGCGGCTAAGCCCCACAGGGCGTCCTCGCCTTTAGCGAGGAGCAGGGCGCAGGCTGCCGTGGCCACCACGTGGGCAAGGAGCATCAGCGTTCCTTCGGCGGAATCCGTTCCATGAAGGTGGGTGGTGGATCCGACAAGGGGGGCAGCTGCGCCGGAAGCGTGATGAATGTCGGCCGCGCCCGGCCCGGTGGCAAGGGCGCCGTCGGAAAGTCCGGGGGCGCTGAAGGCTGTGAAGATTTCGTGGAGGGCGAGCTGTCCGGCACCAAGCAGCGCAATCATTGCGGCCCCATTGAGCTTGAACCGGGTGGCCGTGGTGGCCGCCAGCCCGGTCAGTGCCAGCACCGCCAGCAGGATTCCCGCTGCGGGGAGGTCCCCACCGCCCAGTATGTGGGCCCCGGCAGCGAGCGTCAGGATTCCCGCGGAGACGGCGGCGGCGCGGAGGAGATGGAAGGGAGTCCGGGCATGGTGCGTACGCACGGGCCTCCCTCAGTTTTTGGTGACATTTGGCTGCCGCTGCGCGTGTAGGCGTGGGCTTCTCCGATTCTACCGGTGGTTCGGGGCGCCCTCTGCGGAGACCTGACTGCCAGCGAGGAGCTCTGCCAGGACGTCCGCCGCAGTGTCGTGGCGGATCAGTGAGGCGGCTTGGCCCGCCCATAATGACATCAGCTCCGTGTTGCCCTGGGCCGCTGCTTGCGGCCGGAAGCGGCCGGTGAGCCAGTTCTGGACCGGGAAGGGGGCTATTGCGCCGGACGCGGAGAGGTCGGCGATGATGCGGTTCGGGATGCCGCGGGCCAACCGCCCGCTGAGGGCCCGGGTGAGGACGGTTTCGCCGGCGGCAGGGCTGTGCAACACGGCACGATACGCCGGCACGGCAGCCGATTCCCGAGTGGCCAGGAAGGCCGAGCCAACTTGGACGGCGTCGGCGCCGAGGGCAAGTGCGGCAGCATAGCCGCGGCGGTCAGCGATGCCGCCGGCGGCGATCACTGGGATTCCGACGACGTCCCTCACCTGGGGAACCAGGGCGAACGTGCCGATGAGGGACTCCTCTGCGGGCTTGAGGAAAGAAACCCGGTGGCCGCCGGACTCCATGCCGCTGGCCACTACGGCGTCCACCCCGCCAGCCTCCAGTGCAACGGCCTCAGCAACGGTCGTGGCCGTGCCTACTACCACGATTCCACGCCGGTGCGCCTCCTCGACAAGGTCTGGAGCGGGAACCCCAAACACAAAACTCACGACGGCGGGCGCCGCCTCCAGCGTGGCCTCCACCTGCTCGTCGTAGTCGGCGAGGTAGCGGTCCGGCATTGCCGGAACGGGCAGCCCTACTTCGTCGAAGTAAGGCCGGAGGGTTTCGACGTAATTGTTGAAGTCCTTTTGGGGGAGATCGGTGACTTCGTCGCCCGTGGGGACCCAGAGGTTTAGGGCAAATGGCTTAGGGGTAGCTTTCCTCAGCTCAGCGGCGGTGGTGCGGATGGCATCCGCGCCGTAGCCGTACAGGCCATAGGAACCCAGCCCGCCGCCGTCGCTCACGGCTGCCGTCAGCGCCACGGAAGAGACACCGCCGAAAGGGCCGAGGACCACCGGAACGTCCGTGCCGAACAGTTCCGTGATGCGGTGTGGCTGGGCGGGTGTGGCGTAGGCGGGCGTCATGGCGTGGCTCCTTGAGGTCGCGGGCGGCTTCAGGACCCAGTGTGGCAGTGCTGCGGACCGCGCCCCAACTTACGGGCCGCGGGAGTCAGTCCGTTTCCGGGCCGGAGCAGTAGGGGCAGTCGTCGGGGCAGGGGTCGGTCACGGCTGACGACCAGTGAGTTCGAAGCCGTCGCTGACATGGAAAAGCCTCCGGCCACCTACGGGCGTCTTGACCCAGACCGTTTCACCGTCCATTGTCTTGGTGTCGACCTCGCCGGAGTATTCGGTGTGGCCGTTCCGGGTGAGCACCACAGCGTCTCCTATCTGGACGTCCTCCCAAATTCCCGGGGCTTTGACGCGATTCGTCCTTGAAGTCACGGTTGTTCCTTTAGTCTTTGCGTGCCCGGCAAATTAGCGGGTCCAGTTCATACAACCCGAAGGGTCCTGCAGGCTCAATGGAGGAAGTAACCAGCCTCGCTACCGGTGTTTGTGCAGGCCTCCAGTTGGCTATATACCGCAACTTGGGGCAGGGCTAGACTGCTGGCGTAGATGTTGGAGCGACCTTGAGGAGAATGTGATGGACTACACCGGAAGCCAATCTGAGAAGGCAGTTCCCGCTGGTGAATTGGACCGGACCCACATCGGCCACACCGTCAGCTTTCAGTCAAACGAGTTCACGGTCGTCTTTGGCAAGATCGCAGGGATCGCCAGAACAGAGGCGATGGTTTACCTGTCCCTGGACGGAGTGGCAGGCGGAACGCACCTGAAGGACGAGTACGATCTTCCGCTCACCCACAACGTCTACCTCCAGTTGGATCCCATTTCCAGCGCCGAGACCACCATCAAGGACCTCTTCGGCAAGGTCCAGGAGAACCTGCGCAGTGGCAGCCATAAGGGTGAGGACAAGACGGACAAGCTCTAGCCCGCACGGCTATCGGGCCGAACCCGGTCAAGCACGAGGCCCCTACTTTCCTGCGTTCGCAGGGGAGTAGGGGCCTAGTCATGTGGCGGTGGCGGTTTGAACCCCTGTGGACGGGAAGGGAAAGCCGCACAAGGGCCGGGGCGTAGGGTGGAAGTGAGACGAAAGGAACACTTCATGAAGAAAATCCTCATGGTACTGACCAGCGTTTCCGAGATCGGCGATACCGGAGAGAAGACCGGCTACAACGTGGCCGAAGCTGCACATCCCTGGAAGGTCTTCAAGGATTCCGGGCATTTCGTCGACTTTGCGTCCATCAAGGGCGGCCAGCCCCCGCGCGACGAGGTGGACTCAAAAGATCCCATCCAGGTGGCCTTCACGGAGGATGAGACCACCCGCGCCGGTCTCTATAACACTGCCCGCGTTGACGTTGTAGATCCCGACCAATACGACGCCGTCTTCCTAGTGGGCGGCCACGGCACCATGTGGGACTTCCCGGACAGCGAAGGCTTGCAAAATCTGGTGGCCAGCGTCTACAACGCCGGCGGCTTGGTAGGAGCGGTCTGCCACGGACCGGCGGGCCTGCTGAATGTGGAATTGAAGAACGGGCTTCGCCTCGTCGAAGGCCGCAGGGTTGCTGCCTTCACCAACGACGAGGAGGTTGCCGCAGGTAAGGACAAGGTCATCCCGTTCTTCTTGGCCGACCGGCTTGAAGAGCAAGGCGCCACCCACGTCTTCGCTGACGTCTTTGAGGAGAAGGTCGTGGTTGACGAGCGGCTGGTGACGGGCCAGAACCCGGCCTCGGCCGCTGGCGTGGCCAAGGAGATGGAGAAGCTTTTCGCAGAGGTCATCCACCAGGAAAAGGCCGAGGAACAGCATGAGACCGAGGCTCTGCGCGCCGGGAAGGACGCCGAGAAGAACGCCAGGAAGGCTGCTGCGGCAGGCACCGAACACTAACGCCCGCAGGTGACCTTCGTCAGTGACGAAATCAGTCGGGCCGAGATCCGTTGTCCAGGTGTAAAAGCAAACCCCTGCTTCCCTTATCAAAAAAGGGAAGCAGGGGTTTTGCTACGTGGCGGTGACGGTGGGATTTGAACCCACGTTGGCTTTTACACCAAACAACATTTCGAGTGTTGCACCTTCGGCCGCTCGGACACGTCACCAACCTGAATAGGTTACCGGAGCCTGCCGTGCATCCCCAAAACGGCATAGGTTCCGGCCCGAGCAGGAGCGGACCAACCACGATTCCCGGCATGGTCACCATTGGCTGCCAAGGTATGCGTTGAGTTATCCACATAGGCGATGTGCTGGGCTGTTTTTGTTGGCGGGTCGCTGGATGATGGGGGTATGGGGATCCCGGGTGTTGACGAGGCGGTTGAGGCTTTCGAGGCTGCTGCTGCGGAGTTTGCTGCCTTTGTGCGCCGGGGGCTGGGTGGCAGGGGTTCCGGGGGTGGTGATCCTTTGCGGGGGCAGGCGGATGCGTGCTTGGACGGGCTGGGCGGTTCGGTCCGGGTGGACGCGATGGTGGCGGCGTTCAGGGTGCGCCTGGCCGCCGCGTATGCGGGGAAGGCTGCGGCCCTGGACGGCCCGGCCAGGAGCCCGGGCGAACACACGGCCCAGGAAATGGGTGTGGTGTCCGAGGTCGCGTGTGCCCTGACCGTGAGTGAACGCTCGGCTTCTGCGCTGCTGGCACAGGCCCATGAACTGACCACTGCCTTGCCGCTGACGCTGGCCGCGTTGCAGGAGGGGGATCTGTCGTGGCAGCACGCGAAGGTCATGGTCGACGAAACGACCGGCCTGGATGCGGCCGGCGCGGCGGCGTTGGAGGCCCGTTTCTTGGGCCCGGATGTGCCGGACCGGGCGCGGGAGTGCCCGGCCGGGGAGCTGGTCCCGTCCCGGTTCCGGGCCAAGGCCAGGGCGTGGCGGGAACGGCATCACCCGGTGAGTATTGAAAAGCGCCATGCCAGGAGTGTGTTGGACCGTCGGCTGGAGTACGTCCCGGACCGGGACGGCATGGCCTGGCTTTCGGCCTACCTGCCCGCGGACCGGGCGGCCGGGATCTGGAACGGCATCACCGCCACCGCCCGCACCCTCCAGGGCCCGGCCGAGACCCGCACCATGACCCAGCTCCGCGCCGACATCGCCGCCAAACTGCTCCTCAGCTCGGGCACCGCAGACGATACGTCAGTCGATGTATCAACGGCTGACGGCGGCCCCGCCGACGTCCTGCCGGGCAACGACTTGATGACGGGCCAAGTCCCGTCGCCGGCGGCGCAGGTCCTCGTGACCGTGCCGGTGTTCGCGCTGATGGGCCTCACCGACGAACCAGCCACTCTCGATGGTTACGGGCCGATCCCGGCATCGATGGCCCGGAGCCTGGTCGCCGACGGCGCCGGCTCGTTCCACCGCGTGTTGACCGACCCCCGCAACGGGGCACCACTGGAGATCGGCCGCCAAAGCTACCGGATCCCCGCCGCGATGCGCCAATGGCTGAGAATGCGGGACGGCAAATGCCCGTTCCCCGGCTGCAACAACCAATCCCTGGACAACGAAGCCGACCACCTCCTGGCATGGGCAGACGGCGGCACCACAGGCATCAGCAACCTCGGCCAGCCCTGCCCCAAACACCACCGGCTGAAACACACCACCGCCTGGACACCCACCGCAGCCAGCATCGACAAACCACCCGGCTGGACCTCACCCACCGGCCGCCACTACCAAAGCGAACACCAAGACTGGGAACCACCCTGGCTACCTGCGCAGATCCTTGCCCAGTTCCCGGACCAAGAACACAGCCCCACCGTGCCCAATTACGAGCCCGACGATCAGAAACGGGCGTCAACTGCCCCCGAAGGTATCCTGCCTGATGATTTTCCTGAAGATCCGCTGCCGGAGTGCGCCCTGTTTCAGGAGCCCAAGGGCCCCTTGGCGGCGGGTGGCTTTCGCCGCGCGCGTCCCGGGGACTAGATTCATAAGCAAGATGACTAATTCAGACAAAGCAGCGCAGGCAACCGCCTATTGGACCACGGGACCGCAGCACGGCGAGCTCCGGTGCGAGGACTTGCCCGCGCCGCGGCCAGGCGAGGCGCTGGTCCGCACCCTTTACTCCGGCATCAGCAAGGGCACCGAAATTGTCGTGCATAAAGGTTCGGTTCCACCGCGAGTGGCCCAGGAGATGCGCGCCCCACATCAAGAGGGCTCGTTTCCTTCTCCCGTGAAGTTCGGCTACCTCTCCGTCGGCATTGTTGAACAGGGGCCCGAAGACTGGCTGGGCCAGATGGTCTTCTGCCTCAACCCCCACCAGGACCGCTACGTGAGTGCCATTGCCGATCTCACAAGAATCCCCGACGGCGTTCCCGCCCGCCGTGCGGTGCTCACCGGAACCGTGGAAACCGCCATTAATGCCCTCTGGGAGGCCGGCCCGCGGCTGGGGGACCGCATCGCAGTAGTAGGTTCCGGCCTAGTGGGCGGCATGGTGGCCACCCTGCTACGAAGCTTCCCGCTGGCTCGCCTTCAGTTGGTGGACCTGGATCCGGAGCGCAGGAAACTCGCAGACTGGCTCGGAGTGGAATACGCCCACCCTGACGATGCCAAACCAGACTGCGACATCGTGTTCCACTGCTCCGCCTCCCAAGAGGGCCTGGAGCGCAGCCTGCAGCTAACGGGCGACGAGGGGGACGTCATCGAAATGTCGTGGTACGCCAACCGCGAGGTCACCTTGCCACTCGGCGAGGACTTCCACGCCCGTCGGCTCTCCATCCGTGCCAGCCAAGTGGGCGTTGTGGCCAGGGCCCGCAGGCACCGGCGCACCAACGCAGACCGGCTGGACCTCGCCGTATCTCTCCTCAAGGATCCGGTCTTTGACGTGTTCCTCACCGGCGCCTCTCCGTTCACGGACCTTCCGGCGGTGGTCCAAGACCTGGCCGACGGGACCCTCGAAGCCCTGTGCCACGTGATCGAATACCCCAACTCCGTCAGCCCTGACCCCGCATCAACTAGCCCTGCAGCAACCAGCCCTGCCAAAACCAGCCCCAAAGACTAGAGGTAGCCAGTGTTCAGCCTGACCGTCCGCCGCCACTTTATGATCGCCCACAGCCTTCCCCGTGAGGCCTTCGGGCCTGCCCAGGCACTTCACGGCGCAACCTTCGTGGCCGAGGTGGCGTTCCGCCGTCGTGCACTGAACCAGGACGCAATTGTCCTGGACATCGGTGCTGCCGGCGGCATGATCGAGGACGTGCTGGCTGGCCTCAACTATCGCAACCTGGACGAGCACCCGGACTTCGAGGGCAAACTCACCACCACCGAAGCACTCGCCGAATACATCGCCCAGGCCACCGCCAGGAAGCTTAAGGACAACGACGACGGCCGTGAACTCACGGGAATCGACGTCACCTTGCGTGAAAACCCGGATGCCTGGGCCACGTACTCGCTGGACCTGACCGACTGACTTCCGTGAACGTCCGGTTCCTTGTCCCCGCCAATATCCACCACAATTCGGGCGGCAATGTCTACAACGCGAAGCTCGCCGATGCCATGAGGACCCAAGGCGTCGACGTCGAAATCCTGGCCGTGGACGGTTCCTGGCCGGACTCCACCGCCAAGGAACGGCGCCGGCTGGGCAGCCTTGTGGGCGCTTGGGAGCCAAAAACGGAAATCGAGGCGGCCACGATCAGCATTGTGGACGGCCTCGTCGCCTGCGGCGTGCCCGATGAAATCGAATACGCCGCCGCGGCCGGCCAGCGCGTTTTCGTCCTGCTGCATATGCCCTCGATCAGCCATGCGGACGGCGAACAGCGGGCTCTGCGCGCGGCTGCCGGCGTCATCTGCACCAGTTCGTGGGCGGCGGACGCCATCAAAGACAGATACGGGATCGTCTCCAGCCGGGTGGCCCTCCCGGGGACCGACGCCGCCCCAGTGGCAGCTGGTTCCGACCCGCCCCACATCGTTGCGGTGGCGGCGCTTCTCCCCAATAAGGACCAGTTGTTGACCGTGGCCGCACTCGCCGGGCTCCAAGACCTCGCCTGGACGGCCTCCCTGGTAGGAGCGGACGACGCCGACCCCGGCTATGCAGCGCTGGTCAGGACCGCCATTGCCTCCCAAGGAATGGAAGGGCGGGTGCGGTTAACCGGCCAGCTCGCCGGACAGACACTGGAAAACGAATGGAATCGGGCAGACCTCAGCCTGCTGGTGTCGCGAGCTGAAACGTTTGGGCTCGTGGTCACTGAATCACTGGCGCATGGGATTCCGGTTATCGTGCGGGAGGGGACCGGCGCTGTCGAGGCGCTGGGCCTGGCCTCCAAACGGAACGGGAAACCCGGAAATGAAGCTCGCGCCCTGCCTGGAACAGCCGTCGAGCTTCCCGGTCCAGACACCAGCCATCCGGCCATGCTCTCGGCCGTGATCCGGCGTTGGCTGGCGGAACCTGGGCTCCGCAGCAGGTGGCGCGCCGAGGCCCTTGCCGCCCGGGACAGGTTGCCCCAATGGGACGCCACCGCCCGCATCGTGATTGAGTACCTCGAGCGGATCCGCTGACAAAACGCCTATCGCAGCTGGTACCAGCGGTGCACAATGAGGCATGACCACGCACGTGTCCTCCGCCGCCAGCCTCAGCCCGCAAGCCCCGGCACCGGAACTGCTCACTCCTGAATTGTTGCGCGCCTGGGCCTGGCACAAACAAGGCCTCGATGGCACACTCCTGGGCGCGGAAGCCGCCGATGTGTTAGCCACGGCAGGCTGGGCGCGCTCCGTGGGCGGTGCCAACCCCTACCTCACTCTCTTTGCCCGCGCCGGAACCAGCCGCGAACAGGCTGACGCCGACGTCCTCTCCCTGAAGATCCACGAGCTGCCAGCCGCCCGCGGCTGCACCTATGTCCTGGGCCACGAGGACTTCGCCTGGGGTCTCCAGATCGGCAGGGACGCCGCGGTTGCACCCTTTCGCGTGCTCGCCAGGATGGGCGTTGAGCGCGGCGAGATCACACTCCTGGAGGAGCAGATCCTTCACGCGCTGGCCGAGGCAGGAGGCCCTTTGGATCCCAAACAGCTCAAGGATCTGCTGGGCGATTCGGTCAGGAACCTTGGTGAAGAAGGCAAAAAGAAGGGCGCCGCAACCACCCTTCCCACGGCTCTGGGCCTCCTGCAGGCGGACGGCCGGATCCGGCGCGTGCCGGTCAACGGACGCCTCGATCAGCAAAGGTACGCCTACACGCTGTGGGGCTTACCGCCCACCTCCATGAACGACGACGAAGCCCGCGCCCTCCTCCTGGAGCGCTATCTCGGATGGACCGGCGGCGCCACCTTCAAACAGTCGCAATGGTTCACGGGGTTCACGATGGCGCACACGAAGGCAGGGCTCGCAGCCGTCGGAGCTGTGGAGGTTCCGGCGGCGGACGGCGAGGTGCTGTGGATGCTGCCCGACGACGTCGAACGCCTCGCCGCTTTCGACGCACCGGCAGAAGAACAGATCCAATTGCTCGCTGGCACAGACTCCCTCGTGCTGCTTCGGCGGAATTCCGCGGACATGATTGCCGAACAGGATAAGGACAAGAAACTACTCGGCTCCACCCTGGCGCTTCAGGCGGACCTTCCCGACCACCCCATCCTTGACCGCGGCCGGATCATCGGATTGTGGCAATACGATCCCGGCAAGGCGCGGATCGCGTACTGGCTCTTTGACGGCCCCACACCGGCGGCAACCCAGCGCATTGCCGAAGTTGAAGCCTGGATCCGGGATGAACTGGGCGATTTCCGCTCCTTCAGCCTCGACTCGCCTGCCTCCCGCCAGGACCGGATCGACGCCCTGGACGCCGCAGGCCAGGACGCCTAAAGCAGGGACGCCTCAGGCCAGGACGCCTAGGCGCGGCTCCGGTGCGCGGCGAAGAAATCCCGGAGCAGTACGCCGCATTCCTCTTCCCTGACACCGCCGTACACCTCCACCCAATGGTTGAGGCGGCGCTCGCGGAGAACGTCAAAGACTGAGCCTGCCGCGCCGGCCTTCTCATCCCAAGCGCCAAATACCACCCGTGGAATCCTTGCCAGCACCACGGCGCCGGCGCACATGGCGCACGGCTCCAGCGTGACCACCAGCGTGCAGTCCTCCAGCCTCCAGCCGTCCCCAGTGCCCCCGCCCAGCTTTGAGCGTGCACGCAACCGTTCGGCAGCTTCCCGGATGGCCACCACCTCGGCGTGGGCAGTAGGGTCTCCCAGTTCCTCCCGCTGGTTTCGGCCGGCCCCGAGCACCGCGCCGTCGGGCCCTATCACTACGGCACCGATGGGCACATCCTCAGTAGCAAGCGCGCGCCGGGCTTCGTCCAAGGCAAGACCCATCCACTCGTGGTGGGTTTTTTCTGCGGCGACCATGGCTCAATGATAGTTTCGAGGGATATCCAGCCTTGAAAAGCATCGACGCCGGGGAGGCACCGTGGACATGGACACCCTGAGGGAACGCCTGGGCCAATGGTTCAAGCCGTATGCCGCGCTGTGGATCACGCTGCTGGTGGGCGGCGCGTTGGTCGTCATCATGGCACTGCTGGGTGCCGAGGTGTACGACGACGTCGTGGACGACCAAGGCCTGGCATCCCTGGACCTGCCCGCGCTGGAACTGGCACAGAACCTCCGTACTCCGGAACTCGACGCCGGGGTAACGGCCTTCACCAATATCGGCGGCGGTATCGGCATGCCCATCCTGGCCAGCATCCTCACAGCCTGGCTTACATTCCTGAGCAGGACCTGGCGCCCCATTATCCTGGTGGGCGGAGCCGCGGCCGTTTCCACGTTCGCAACCACTGTCGGCAAACGGCTGGTGGGACGCACGCGCCCGGACCACGCCGAAGCCGTCCCGCCGTATGAGACCTCGCCGTCATTCCCCAGCGGCCATACCCTCAACACCACCGTGGTGATCGGCGTCCTGGTGTACATCATGTGCCTGCAATTCGATATCCTCTGGGCGCGGATCACAGCCATCACTGCCGGGGCGGTTTTTATCATCGCGATGGGCCTGAGCCGGGTGTTCCTGGGCCATCACTGGCTGACGGACGTGATGGCCGGGTGGTTCCTGGGCCTGGCCTGGGTGGGCATGGTGATCCTGGCCCACCGGCTGTTCCATCTGACCCGCAAACACGAGCATGTGGGCCCGGCGCCCACGTTCGAGCACCCCGTCCTCCGGGACGATCATACGAGCTGATTCCCGGCCCGGGGGCGCCATGCCCGGATGGTAGTTTTGACGCATGCGCACTCTCGTTGTGGACCACCCGCTGGTCGCCCATAAGCTCACTGTCCTGAGGGACAAGAACACCCCGTCCCCGGTCTTCCGGCAGTTGACGGAAGAGCTGGTGACGCTCCTGGCTTACGAGGCCACCCGCGATGTCCGCACCCAGCCGGTGACCATCGAGACACCCGTGAGCACCACGGTGGGCACGGCCTTCACCAAGCCCACGCCCTTGGTGGTTCCCATCCTGCGCGCCGGCCTGGGGATGCTCGAAGGCATGACCAAGCTGGTCCCCACCGCTGAGGTGGGTTTCCTGGGCATGGCCCGGGACGAGGAAACCCTGGACATCATCACGTACGCCGAACGCCTCCCCGAGAACCTCACCGACCGGCAGATCTTCGTCCTGGACCCCATGCTTGCCACCGGCGGCACCCTCCGCGAAGCCATTAAGTTCCTGTTCAAGCGCGGTGCCTCCGACGTCACCTGCATCTGCCTGCTGGCCGCTCCTGAAGGGCTGGCCAAGCTGGAGGAGGAACTGTCCGACGCCAACGTGACCATCGTCCTGGCGTCCATCGACGAAAAGCTCAACGAGAAGTCCTACATCGTCCCCGGACTGGGCGACGCCGGCGACCGCCTTTACGGGATCGCTGGATAGCCAGGGCGGGGCGAGGGCGCCGCAGCGGCCGGACGGCTCTGGCCAGGGGTTACGGGGTTCCGGATTCAGCATCGGCCCGTTAGCCTGTGCGGATGGACTGGAAACTTGAACTCGTTTTTGTACCCGTCTCCGACGTCGACCGCGCCAAGGACTTCTATGTCAACAAAGTGGGGTTCAACGCGGATTTCGATGAGCGGCCCAGCGATTCCATCCGCTTCGTCCAGCTGACGCCGCCCGGCTCGGCCTGCTCGATCAGCATCGGCGAAGGGCTCACCGATGCCCCTCCGGGCAGCGCACCCAACCTGCAGATCGTCGTCGATGACATCCAGGCCGCCCATGACCACCTCAAGGGCAACGGCGTGGACGTGAGTGATATCGACATCCAGGACTGGGGACATTTCGTGTACTTTGCGGACCCGGACGGGAACAAGTGGGCCGTGCAGTACATCCCCGGGCGCGGCGCCTCAAGCAATACGTAGGGCAAAATGGGGTTCATGACCCTCCCCATTCCTGCCGCCACACGAACATTGACCTGCCGCGCCGTCCTCTTTGACATGGACGGCACGCTGGTGGACTCCACAGCGGTCGTGGAACAGGTGTGGGGCGAGTTCGCCGCCCGCTACGGCCTGGACATCGCCGAGATCCTGCGCACCTCCCACGGCGTCCAGGCCGGCGATACCGTGCGCCGGTTCGCGCCTGCCGGTGCCGACGTCGTTGCGCTCACTGCAGAACTTGGTGCCATGGAACGGGTGCGGACTGCCGGCATCGTTGCGCTGCCCGGTGCCTCCGAACTGCTCCGGAGCCTGCCCGCGGATGCCGTGGCCCTGGTGACGTCGGCGGACAGGATCCTGGCTGACATCCGCATGGATGCCGCTGGACTGGCCATGCCTGCCGCTGCCGTGACGGCTGACCTCGTGACGCGCGGCAAGCCGCATCCGGAAGGCTACCTGACCGCTGCCGGTTTGCTGGGCGTGGAGCCGGAGGATGCCGTGGTCTTTGAGGATGCCCCGGCTGGAATCGCGGCCGGAGTGGCTGCGGGCATCCGGACCGTGGCGGTGGGCCCAAACACGGGCGAATTACCGGCGGGAGTGCTCCATATCCCGGATTACACCGCGGTCACGGCCTCGGTGGAAACGGACTCCGCAGGACGGCGGATTATTTCTTTCCGGCTTTGAGGTCGGCTACGACCTTCGCGATCCGCCTCGCCCTGGTTTCCTCCGTTTTGGCATCCCCGAGCGGCTCCACATAACGGCGCTGTGCGCTGTAGTTCAGGGTGGCATAGAACGCCTGGGCATCCGGTTCGGCGGCCATGGCTGCGGCCAGGTCATCCGGGACTTCAATGATCCGGGGCTGCGTGTCGAGTTCCAGATCCACTTCAACAGTGTCGCCAGCCTCTACGCCGGTGAATTCCCGGTTGGCGGTGCTCACCCCAACCAGGCTCTGCCCGCCCATCACCGCGATGCTGCTCCGGTAGCTCTTGCCGTTGATGGTTACCACTACCGGCGGGCGCTTGCCTGCGCCCAGGGCAGTCACAACCTCCTCCGGAACCTCAATACCAGCCTTGTTGCCGCTGCCCAGGATAGTCGTGGTGAATTTCATGGCCCCAGTATGGCCCGGTGCCGCAGGTCAGGGAAGTCCGGCCCCGCGAACATACAACGCCAAAAGCAGCAGGCCCTGAATCGGGGGATTCAGGGCCTGCTGCTTCGGATGCGGAAGCCGCAATTACGGGCTTAGTACCAGTTGTTCGACAAGTGGAAATTCAGCGCGCCGCACGGCGACTGGTAGCGCTCCTGGATGTAGTTCAGGCCCCAGTTGATCTGCGTGCGGTAGTTGGTGAGGTAGTCCGCGCCGGCGCTCGCCATCTTCTCGGCGGGCAGCGACTGGACAATGCCGTACGCGCCGCTGCTCGCGTTGGTGGCCGTGGTGGTCCAATCGGATTCCTTGGTCCACAGCGTCTGCAGGCACTGCATCTGGTCGGCTGACCAGCCATAGCTGCCAAGCTGGCTCGCCGCATAGGCCTGGGCCCCGGCCGGATCGTTGACGGCGACGACGGGGGCCGGTGCGGGCTCAGGGGCGGGGGCCGGTGCGGGTGCCGGTGCTGGTGCGGGTGCCGGTGCTGGTGCCGGTTCGGCGGCCTGCGGGGCAACGCTGATCTCGGCCGGAGCTGGTTCAGGGGCCGGGTTGGCCCGCATCTCGGCCTTTTCCAGCCTCAAGTTGGACTCTAGCTCTGCCGCCGAGGACTGGGTCCCGCTGACCGCCACCGGAGTCCTGGATTCGGAAGCCTGGCCTGCTGCGCCGACCCCGATGAGGAGGGCGCAGGCCGCACCGAAAACGGCTGCACGCTTGCCCAGGGACGAAGCTTTTGTGTGTTGCGCCGCGGTCTTGCCACGGCCGTTGTCTTTATGTGCACCGCGCTCTGGGCGCGCTTGTACCTTGAATTCAGACATGATGGATCGCCTCTCACACCTGCGGAGTTAGCTGTCGGGTTCGGATGAGGGCATCCGGCCACACGGAAAGATCACGTGCTGGCTTCACCCCAAGGGCAGTTCAGTGCCCGGGACTCTGGGTCCCCCGCCTCTGCCTGGTCAAGCGGAATCCGGGAAGCGGCAGAGCTTGGCGTCATCCGGATATGCGGCTCAAAGGGAACCGCACCCCATCGACGCTACAGGAGCGCGACGCTTAAGTCACATTTTGGTAACAGAGATCACGATGCCGGTGCGTTGCCTTGCTATGAGCCGTTGATCGCCGGTAGGCGCAACGTGAACTGGGTCCGACCCGGCCGGGAGTTCACTTCCACGTTGCCGCCGTGGGCCTCCACAATGGACTGCACAATGGACAGCCCAAGCCCGCTGGACCCTTCCGAGGCCGCCGCGCCGGAGGAACGTGAAGATCCAGTCCGCGCCGCGTCTGCGCGGGCAAACCGGGCAAAAACGTGGTCCACGAATTCCGGCGGGATGCCAGCGCCGTCGTCCGTTACTGTCACCACGGCACTGCCGTCGTCGGACCTCATCACGGCCGTGGTGACCGTTGTGCCCGGAGCGGTGTGTTTGCGGGCGTTGGACAGCAGGTTCACCAACGCCTGGCGCAGCTGCGACGCATCGGCATTGACCGCAAGCGGCTCGTCCGGAAGCTCAAGATGCCAGCTGTGGCCGGGTGCGATGATTTTTTCGTCGCTGACGGTTTCGATCACCAGCTGCGTCAGATCCACCTCGCTGAGTTTCAACGGCTGGCCCTCGTCCAGCCTGGCGAGCAGGAGCAGGTCTTCCACCAGCGTGGTCATGCGCTCGGACTGGCTCTGTACCCGGGCCAGCGATTTCCGGCCATCCGGAGTGAAGTTCTCGGTCATCCGCATTAGCTCCGTGTAACCGCGGATGGCGGTGAGTGGAGTGCGCAGTTCGTGGGACGCGTCGGCAACGAATTGCCGTACCTTGGTCTCGCTTTGCTGCCGGGCCTGCAGCGCGTTGGCCACGTTGTCGAGCATGAGGTTCAGCGCATGCCCCACGCTGCCCACCTCGGTTCCGGGGTTGGAGTTCGACGGCGGGACGCGCACCGCGAGTGCCACCTCGCCGGCGTCCAGCGGGAGCCGCGAAACGCGTGTGGCCACCTCCGAAAGCTGCTCCAGCGGCTGCATGGTGCGCCGGATGAGGATAGTCCCGGCCAGGCCAATCAAGACCAGCCCTCCAAGGGAAACAAAAACGAAGGTCCACACCAGGGAGGTGAGGGTGCTTTCCTTGCCGGCGAGCGGGAGCCCGGTCACCAGGACATCACCGTAGTTCGTTGCCACTGCAATCAGCCGGTACTCGCCATTGGAGAGCGTCCGGTCCACAGGGCGGGAATCCTTCTGGAGGGCCAGCAGGATCTCCTTGTCCTCAGCGGACAGGGGAGAACGCGTGGTATCGGAGGCCAGGAATCCGGCGCTGTTGACCTGCCCATTCAGGATCCGGGCGTTGAGCGTACCCACGCTTTGCCCACGGGAGTCCAGCGGGTCCGGCCTGCCGTTGAAGCCGCCCAGCGGCGGCCGGCCGGGGTCGTTGGACCGGGAAGCAGCCTGGCTGAGCTGTTCGTCGAGCTGGCGTGTAAGGAACGAGTCCATGGAGGCGTAGCTGAAGAGGCCAACGGCGCCACAGATGGCCACCAGCAGGGCCATGGCAACCAGTACAAGGCGTGTACGCAGGTGCCAGGTGGAGGGCTTCAGCCAGCTCCGGCCATACGTGGGGGCCACTGCAGGCAGTGAGGGCACGGCCTAGTCCGCCGGCTTGATGACGTATCCGGCGCCGCGCACCGTGTGGATCATGGGCGGATGCACGGCATCGACCTTCTTGCGCAAGTACGAGATGTAGAGCTCCACGATGTTGGCCTGCCCGCCAAAGTCGTAGTTCCAAACGCGGTCCAGGATTTGCGCCTTGCTGATGACACGCTTGGGGTTCTCCATGAGGTACCGGAGCAGCTCGAACTGCGTGGCAGTCAGCTGCAGTTCATCGCCGGCCCTGGTCACCTCGCGGGTATCGATGTTGAGGACAAGGTCACCTACTACCAGCTCGGCGGTGTCCATCGCTGCCACGCCGGAGCGCTGCACCAGCCGGTGAAGCCGGAGGAGGACCTCCTCCATGCTGAACGGCTTGGTCACGTAGTCGTCACCGCCGGCAGCCAGGCCCACAATCCGGTCCTGGACGGCATCCTTGGCAGTCAGGAAGAGCGCCGGCACTTCAGGCGCGAAGGCGCGGATCCTGGTCAGCAGCTCGACGCCGTCGAACCCGGGAAGCATCACGTCGAGAACAAGGACGTCCGGGCGGAACTCCTTGGCGAGCTTTACAGCCTCGGGGCCGTCAGCGGCGACGGCAACCGACCATCCGGCCATGCGCAGGCCCATGCTCATCAATTCGGAGAGGCTGGGTTCGTCGTCGACCACCAAGGCACGGATGGGGGAGCCGTCCGGGTGGGTAAGTTGGGGAAGGTTGTGGGTCATGGAGTGCGAAGTGGCCATGGGACAACTCTCCGATCCCTCGTTGGGCCCCCGCTATGGGCTTCCTGTGCGGTGGCTGTGAATCCCAGCCTAGCGAGCTGAAAGCTGCCCAGTGGCAGATTCCCCTGATGATCCGCCGGGACCTTCCCTGGCTCTGGTGGCGTCCAGCAGGGCCACCTTCGACGCTCTTGGCGGTTCCGGGGCGGATGGGGATGGAAATTTTTTTGTCCGGATGGCGGCGGAGCTGGACACAACGGCAAATCAAGGAGTGTATTTCAGCAATTCAATCGCTGGTGAATTGTGGTGGCCTTTTTGATGGTGCTGGCGAATAATATTCGGGAAAGATGGTTTTCCAACCAATCGTTCTGGAAAACATCTGTTATTTTATCGCTCTGCCAGAATCGTGATCTGAGCCACATTCTCGGAATTTGTCTCACTATGCGGAACGATCCGTCCATTGTTACTTGCAAGTTCGCATTGTTACGTTGCACACTTCAATTGTGAACAAGAACTCAACAGCACCTGCAGCCGCAGAATATTGGCCCAGCACACCCGCTGCTGCCGACATGCGCTGTTGTCGAATGCACGCCTGACCTTCACACCCCGCGAAGTTCCTAGGCATTCGCCCCCCAGCCCAGCGTCGGGCGCCCTCCCCAGATCTCATTGCGGGGAAACCAAGCATTCGAGCCGCGATGACGGCCATTCACATTGAGGTAACTAATCCATGTCAGTTGCATCCGGATACGTCCACATCTCTGTCCGAAACGCCACCAAGGCAGCCCAGCCCTCCGGCCTGCGCCAGGGTTTCGGTGCCCGCCCGGCGTTCGCTCCCGCCGCGCCCGGTACCAGCTTCCCCGCTCCCGGTTACGCACCGCAGGGCTACAACCCCAACTCTTATGGCCAACTCCGCGCCGTGCAGCCCGCCGACGCGGCCCCGGTCACCGCGCCCACGCCGGTTGTGGCGGGACCCAACACTGTCCGCCCGGTAGCAAACGACAACGTCGCCCGCGGCTTCGTGCTCTACATGGGCATCGACGAGGAAACTGCAGCTGCTGCCGGAACCTCCATCGCCAAGCTTGCCCAGGAAATCCGCGCCTACGCCCAGTCACTGGTGTCGGGGGCCGAAAGCTACGCGGCAGTGGCCGTCGCGCCGGCCAGCACCCCCGGTTCCGCGCTCGACGTCGTCCGTTCCACCTTTGGCGACCCCACGGTGAACGCTCGCCAGCGCACTGAAACCGCACGCCAGCAGCAAGCCCAGGACCCGCGTCCCTCCGGCGTGCTGATCGACCTCGCCCGCCGCGAGGTCCACCTGGACGGCGAATCCCTGAACCTCACGTTCAAGGAGTTTGAGCTCCTCAACTACCTCGTGGAGAACGGCACCCGCACCGTGGGCCGCGACGAATTGCTCGAAGGCCTGTGGCGCAACGCCGAGGAAGTCCCCAACGAGCGGACCATCGACGTCCATATCCGCCGCCTCCGCTCCAAGCTGGGACGCCTCGCCAACACCGTGCGAACGGTCCGCGGCCAGGGCTACCGCTTCTACGAGCACCCGGAAGTTGTTGTCTGGGCCGCTCCGGAATACTCGATCTAGCCCTACAGAAACGCGCAAAAGCGCCTGTCCCGCTGGGGCAGGCGCTTTCGCTTTCGCGGCACGATCCCTCTGCGCCTGCGCTCGTCCCTCGCGCAACAACGGCGCTGTCGGGATGTCCCGCTTCGCTGCAGCGCCCTCCCTTTTTCGTGTGTCCCTTTTCCGCGTTCAGGGCTCGTGAGTATTGGCCTCCGCGGCTGCTGGTTAGCGGCCGCCCCGACTGAAGTGAGCTGGCGCTAGGCTTGGGGACATGAGTGACCACCACATCAAGCGCCTGGTGATTATGCGGCATGCCAAGGCAGACTGGCCCGGTGGGGTTGCCGACCACGAGCGGCCGCTGGAGGAACGCGGGCACCGCGAGGCGCCCCTGGCGGGCAGGTGGCTGCTCAAGCATGGCATTGTCCCCGACTTCATCCTGTGCTCCAGTGCGCTCAGGACGCGGCAGACCTGCACTTGGGTGTGCTCGGAGCTCGGAGATAAGGCGCCGACGCCGAAGCTTGAGGACGGCCTGTACGCCGCCTCTGCGCTGCGCATGTTGACCGTGGTCAACCATGTCCCCGATACCGTCACTACGCTGATGCTCATCTCGCACATGCCTGGCGTACAGGACCTCGCCATGCACCTGGCTTCCCGCGACTCCGACCACGACGCCTACATGGACGCCGCCACCCGGTACCCCACCAGCGCGCTCACAGTCCTGGAAACCGATAAATCCTGGGCGGAACTGGATGGCCAGGACGCCCGGATCACCAAGTTCAAGGTTCCGCGCGCCCACTGATCTGACGAAGCAGTCCCGAGACGTGCTGGATGGCCGGGCTCGCCGTCATGGTCCGGCGGTAAACCATTCCCACCTGCCTGACCTGGACGGGATTGACCAATGGCACGGGGACGACGTCAGGTGGCAGTGCCGGCCTGCCGAGGCGGGGAACCAGTGCTACGACGGCTCCCTGCTCCACCAGGGAAATATGGGTTGCGAAGTCAGGATCGTAGACCTTGATGTTCGGCACCCGGCCGAGATCGGCGAAAATCCTCAACAGGGCCTCGTTGCAGATGGCGCCGTGCGGTGTGCTGATCCACTGCTCATCAACAAGGTCGGCCGGCTCCACGTGGCCGCGTCCTGCCAGCGGATGGCTGCCGTGGACCAGCAGGTCAGCAATGTCCTCGCATAACCACTCAAGCGTCATATGCTCCGGGATCACCAGCGGTACGGAGTTCCAATTGTGCACCACACCCAGGTCGGCCTCCCCATTGGCCACCCGTGCCACGGCTTCGCGCGGGTCCTCGGCCAGCACGCTCACGTCCAAGTCCGCGCCGGAAGAGGCAAGCCTTCCCAGCAGCGGTCCGACCAGGCCGCGGCAAGCCGTGGAGAAGGCCACCACCTTCAAGTGCCCGCTGGGTCTGGCCGGGTCCGAAAGCAAGGTTGATTCCAGTTCCTCAAGCTCAGACAGGATGCGTCGGCCATAGGCTGCCAGCGTGAGCCCGCGTTCGGTGAGCAGCACCCCGCGGCCGCGGCGCTCGAGGACAGCGAAACCAGTCTGCTTTTCCAGCTTCTTGATCTGCTGGGAGACGGCGGACGGGCTGAAGCCCATAATCTCGGACGCTGCTATGACAGACCCATGCTGCTCAATCGCCGCCAGGGCACGAAGTGAGCCGATTTCAATCATGAAGCAAACGTACATGATCTCGCGTCGAATTCAATGCTGGTGCTTCATCGGGAGTTCTGTAAGAGTGGGACCGTGAACCTCCGCCACTCCCTCCTTGCCGCCCTGGTCGCCGTGCTTTGGGGCCTGAACTTCGTTGCCATCGACTTCGGCTTGCATGCCAACGGCCGTGAGGTACCCCCGCTGTTGTTCGTGGCGATGCGGTTCGTCCTGGTGGTCTTCCCCTGGATCTTCTTCATCAGGAAACCCGACGTCAGCTGGAAGGCGATCATCGGCGTCGGACTCTTTATGAGCGCAGGCCAGTTCGGCCTCCTCTACTTGGCAATGGCCCTTGGCATGCCAGCGGGTCTGGCTTCCCTGGTCCTGCAGGCGCAGGTGCTGCTGACGGTCCTCCTGGCGGCCGGGTTCCTGGGGGAGCGGCCCAGCCGCCGTCAGTTGGCCGGCGTCGTCCTTGGCGTCGCCGGCCTGGCTGTTGTGGCCGTGGGCCGCAGTGCCGTAGCACCGCTGCTGCCGCTCATCATTGTCCTGGGTGCCGCATTGTCCTGGGCCGCCGGAAACGTCGTCGCCCGCCAGGCCAAGGCCGCCTCAGGGCTGGGTCTGGTGGTCTGGTCCGGCGCTGTGGTGCCGCTGCCCCTTGCCGGGCTTTCGTTGCTGGTGGACGGACCGGAGGATGTGCTGGGCACGCTGGCCGACCTGCAGCCTGCCACGATCATCAGCGCACTGTATACGGCAATTTTCGCCTCGCTGGTGGGCTACGGAATCTGGAACAGGCTTCTGGCCAGCTACCCGTCGTCGGCCGTTGTTCCCTTCACCTTGCTGGTGCCAGTGGTGGGGATGAGCGCTGCGTGGCTTGCGCTGGGCGAAGTGCCCACCCCTGCCGAGCTGGCAGGCGGGCTTCTTCTGCTGGGAGGGGTGGCGACGGCGGTCCTCACCGGAGGCGCAACGACGCGTCAGCGTCGGGGAGCGCTCCTGGCCCCGCCCGGCTTGGGTGCAGGCTTGGGTGCCGGCTTGCGGGCAGCGGAAGCGGACGACGACGGCCGCTTGGCTGCCGCGGCCGGTCGGGTGGGCGTGCGGGAACCGGACGCGCCCTGAGCGGATTTGCCCTGAGCTGATTGGGCCTGGGTGGAAGTTCGTTGGACGGAAGTTCGCTGGGTGGTGGCGCGTTGCGCGGGCCTGCGTTGTGTTCCACCCTTGGCAGCTTGCCGGCGGACAGCGGATGCGGGCCTGCGGTTCGCCGGCGAAGGTTTGCCCCGCACCCCCAGCTGCCTGCCTGCAGGCCAGGCCGCTGCAAGAAACAGGACAAACAGCGTGGATACGGCGGAGGCAGCGGCCCAATAGAAGTAGTTGTCCGGATCCCCGGTGGGCAGCGGTGTCCCCAGGAACGAAGACTGGTTGGCAAACGCCAGCTCCCACGTGCTGAGGAAAGCCAAGGAGAAGGCAACTGTGAGGCTGGTTCCCGCCCCGGTGGCAAGCAGGGCCAGGCGGCGTCCCCGCGCCAGGACCTCTGCGACGGCAGAAACGTAAGCCAGGGCAACAAGCCCCAGGAACGTGACCATCACGGCCTCTTCAAGGGTGATGGCGGTCAGCACCAGCATGCCCAGAGCGGCGACGGCCGCTATCAAGGCAAATTTGCCGCTGTTACCCATGTGGCGCATGGGATCAATCATCCCCGAGGCGGCCGCTACTTCACCACGTAGCCGCGCATGATTGCCATGATTGCTGCAACACTTTGGTCACGGGTGCGCTCAGGGTTGTACGTCTGGCGGTCCAGCCCCACTACGAAGCAGGCACCAAAAATAGCGGTTTCGAGACTGCCCCGGGAGATGGACCGGTCCACCGGATAGGCCGCCGCCACGGACTCGATGGCACCGCCGATCACGGCCAGCAACTCGGCCCTCAGCACCGCGAAGGTGTCCCGCCACTCGCTGGGGGTGCGCCAGTTTTCGCTGACCCACAGCCGGGCAAAAGAGGGGTAGTCGGCCATGAAGTCCATGGCCTGCCCGATCATTTCCTCCATCGTCAGGAGCGGATCAGCGGCCGGCAGATCTCCGGCTCCGGCATGAACGGCCCCAGCACTCCCGACGCTCATCAGGCGGGCCTTCAGGATATCGACGCCGTGGCGCAGCAGCTGCGCAATCAGGTCCGACTTGCTTCCGAAGTTGTAATACACCGTGCCTTTGGAGACACCCGCTGCCGCTGCGATCTCATCCACGGTCACCCCGGCCGCGCCGCGCTCGCCGATCAGCTCCATGGAGGCATCAAAGAGCTTCTGCCGGGTGGCGTTGGTCCGCGCCGGGCGGAGTTTCTTTTCCGCGGGACCGTTGGCACGCGGCCGCAGGACCGGATCTGGCGCCGGATCCAAGGCCGGACCATGCGCCGGACCCTGCGCGGGATCCGGCCCAGGACCCTGCAAGGACGGGCTCATACCGCGATCTCGGGTTTGAGGGTCTTGAGCGTCCAGTACTTCCGTTTCCGGACAGCGAGCGTTGACATCGCGGCGCCCAGGATGGTGTAGCCCAGCAGGCCCAGGACGGTGGGCATGATCATGGAGAGGTCCGCGCCATAGATGAGGTGCCGCATTCCCGAAACCACATAGCCCATGGGCAGGATCTCGTGCACCACGTGGAGGGGCTGCGGAGTGGTCTGCCAGGGGAATGTGCCGCCCGAGGAGACGAGCTGCAGGACGAGCAGTATGAGCACCACGAGCTTCCCAGGGGATCCCAGCAGGGCAACTACGCCTTGGATGATGGCGCTGAAGGCCATCGCGGCGGCCAGCATAAACAGCCACATCAAAACAGGATGCGCCGGATTCAGCCCCAAGCCCAGGTCCACCACCAATGTCAGCAGGGTTGCCTGCACCACCGATACCGCCAGGAAGGGCAGCCACCCTCCGATCGCGATCTTCCACGCCGGGGCGTTTGATGCCAGCGCCCGCTGGGTGATGGGGCGCATGGCCTGGATCAGCATAAAGATGCCGATCCACAGGGCCAGGGTCAGGAAGAAGGGAGCCAACCCGGCCCCGTACGAGTCAGCTTTCGCTTGGGAGACGTTGCTCACGGCCACAGGATCCGCAATGACTTCCGAAAGGCTGTTCTTTTGCTGGTCGTCGGGATTGGGCACTTGGCCTGCGCCTTTCGCGATCTCCTCCGCCAGGGTACGGGAGCCGTCCGCCGCGGTACCGGCACCTGCCTCCAGTTGGCCCGCGCCGGCGTCGAGCGTTTGCGCGCCCTCGGAGAGCCTGCCCGCCCCGTCCAAGGCCGCCTGCTGGCCTGTGGCCAGCGTGGCCGCCCCGGTGTGGAGCTGGTCGGCGCCGGTGGAGGCCTGGGCCACAGCGTTCTTCAGCGCAGGGGTGCCTGCAGCCAGTTGCGCAGCGCCCACGCTGACGGCCTCGGAGCCATCTGCCAGTTGCTGGATCTGCGCGGCGTCGGTTTGGATCCTGGCCTTGGCGGTGGCCACCGGGCTGGAGGCCGCCACGGAGTCAAAATCGGCCAAAATACTGTCAGCCTGCGCCTGGGTCAACACACCCGAAGCGATCAGGCGTGTGTTGGATTCGATGACCCGAGTCCGGAGTCCCTGGTCTGCGGCGTCGAGCTGGGCAACCATGTCCTGGACCCGGGTGTTGAGCTGGGCGTTTCCGGCAGCTACTTGGGCGGCGCCGTTCGCCAGGGTCTGCGAGTCCGTGGGAAGGGTGGTTGTCCTGTCCTTCAGCAGCGACAACCCGCTACTTAGCTGGCCGGCTCCGTCGGTGAGCTGGTTGGCGCCGTCGCGCAGCTTCAGCTGCCCCGCGTACAGTTCACCGGCCCCGTTACTCAAGTCCGTGCTTCCTTCATGGAGGGTGGCGGTCCCGTCCTGCAGTGTGGCGACGCCGCCTGCCAGCTGCCCGGCGCCGTCGGCTGCCTTGACCATCTGCGAATGGATCGTGCCAAAGCCGGTCAGCAGTTGGTTTGCTGTCTCCTCGCCCACTTCCTTGGCAACGGTGGTGTGGACCGAGGTTGTCAGCTTGTCCACGATCGTGCTCAACAGGTAGTTGTTGGCATCGTTGGTGGTGACGTTCAACATTGCCTGGCTGGCTGAATCAAAGCTGCCCGGAGACACCAGGTTGGCGGAGAAGTCCTTGGGAATCTTGAGCGCGAAAGCATACTTGCCGTCGCTGACACCCTGGTCGGCCTCCTCCGCGGTGGGGACCGACTGCCAGTTGAAGACGTTTCCTTCCACCAGGCTGTCAGCCACCTTGGTTCCGGCCTGCAACACGGAGCCGTCGCTGGAGGCGGCACCGTTGTCCTCGACAACCAGGGCAGCGTCGATCCGGTTCAGGTTGCCGTACGGGTCCCAGTTGGCATAGAGGTACACGGCGCCATAGAGCAGCGGGACCATGACCAGGGCCAGGATGGTCAGCTTGGGCAGCAGCCCGCCGGTCATCCGCTTGAGTTCGGAGCGGGCCAGCCGCAGCACAGTCACTTGGCGTCCTCGGTTTCGAGTAGGAGGTCTTCTTCTATTTCCGCAGCAGCTACCTCTTGGGCCTGCGCGTCCGCGGGCAGCTGAACGGCGTTCCCCACAGCCGCCGTTGGCCCCGTCCACCCATCCGGGATGGCAGCCACGGTGGCGACGACGGCGAGGGGCCGGCCGGCGTCGGACGCCAACTGCTCAAGGCGAGGCAGCCACTCGGACGAGCTGGCAGTATGCCGGTCCGGGGAATCGACCACCAGGAGGTCGGTGTGCGGGTTTGCGAGGGCCAGGGCGGTCAGCAGTTCAACGCGCCGTTCCGGCGCCAGCTGTTCTGTCCACAGGTCTGCGATGTCCTCGAAACTGTTGACTTTGAGCCAGGGCTTGCTCACCAGGGCACCCCGGTAGCGGCGCGGGATCAGGGCCAGATCCTCGGTGACAAGGTCGCGCACGCTCAGGTGTTGCTCGGGTTCGTTGACGCCGGGGGAGTCAACCAGTGCGCTGGCCAGGCGGCGGCGCTTGATCCCGGTTTCGCCGTCCCAACTGATGCGCCCCTCCGTGGGTTTCATCCGGCCACTCAATGTGAGTGCCAGGGCTGTCCGGTGGTCCTGGCGGTCCGCCGAGACGAGGAGCAGCTCACCCCTTCCGGTCTGCAGGGAGGTGGGCGGGAGCAGATCGTCCCGCCGTCCTTTCGCATGGAGGTGCTGTACGGAGAGCAAAGAGGGCCTTTCGCAGGGAAATGGTCTCCTGCCAGTCTAACTAAACTGACTGGTCAGTTCAAATAAGGCCCCTGCCCGGGCGTGTGAACCTTTGGAGGTGGGCTTAGAGGCCGTACTTTTCCAGCAGCCGCAGCCAGACTTCGCTGACGGTGGGGTAGGAGGGGACCGCGTGCCACAACCGGTCCAGCGGTACTTCACCCACTACTGCGATGGTGGCGGCGTGGAGCAACTCAGCCACATCGGGTCCCGCAAACGTGGCCCCCAGGAGAACCTCGCGGTCCTCGTCGACCACCAGCTGCGCCCAGCCCTCGTAGTGCTCCGAATGCAGGGAAGACCCGGATACGTTGATGGGCAATTCCACCGAGGTGGCGTTGTATCCGTCTTTCGTGGCCTGGTCAAGGGTTCGACCCACTGAGGCCAGCTCAGGATCCGTAAACACCACGTTGGGGACGGCATGTTGGTTGGCTGTCTGCGCATAGCGGCTCCACGGTGCCGGCTCGCCATTCAGCTCACCCTTGGCACGTGCGGCTATCGCATCCCCTGTTGCGCGGGCTTCGTACTTGCCCTGGTGGGTGAGGAGGTTCTTCCCGGCGGCGTCGCCTACGGCGTAAAGCCAAGGGTCGCCGTCGGGCAGGCCGTTAACCTGCCCGGTGGAATCCGTGGTCAGCTTCAGGGGGCTGCCGTCCGGTGCGCCAAGGCCGACGCTTTCCAGCCCAAGGCCTTCCAGGGCCGGGTGGCGGCCCGTGGACACCAGGACCTTGTCGACGGAGACAGAAATGCCGTCGCCGAGGCTGACCGTGAAGGTGCCGTCTTCGTTTTCGCTGACGCTTTTGGTGGTGGTGTGGAGCCGGACTTCAACGCCGTCCGCGCGCAGGCCCGCCAGTACCAGTTGGGCCGCTTCCTCGGGGAAAGTGCCCAGCAGCCGGCTCCGGGCCACGAGGGTGACCTTGGAGCCGAGCCTGGCGAACGCCTGCGCCAGCTCAACCCCTGCGACGCCGCCGCCGACGACTGCCAGGCGTTCCGGGATTTCCTTGGCCGATGTCGCTTCACGGGTGCCCCAGAGGCGAAGGTCAGCCAGTCCCTCGATCGGAGGCCTGTTGGGCGTGGAACCAGTCGCGAGGACGACGGCGTGCCGCGCCGTCAGGAGGTGGGTGCTGCCATCAAGTCCGGCTACTTCCACTGTGCGCGGGGCGGTGATCCACCCGTGGCCGCGGATGAGCTCGATCCCCGAGTCCTCCACCCACTTCACCTGGCTGTCATCCTGCCAATTCGCGGTGAAGTAGTCGCGCCGTTTGAGGACTGCGGCGGCATCGAGCGTGCGGGTGACTGCTTCTTCTGCTCCTGGCACCGTCTGCGCCCCGTGGAGGGCCGTGCCGGGCCGGAGCAGCGCCTTGGACGGCATGCAGGCCCAGTATGAACACTCGCCGCCCACCAGTTCCGCCTCCACCAGGACCGCGGTCAGCCCGCCCTGGACGGCCCGGTCCGCCACGTTTTCGCCAGCGGCGCCGGCGCCGATCACGATGACATCGAATTCGCGTTCCAAGGGCTCTGGCGTCATTGCTTTAGCCTACGCCGGGGATGGGCTCCCTGCCGGGCCTGTTGGGGGCGTGCCTAGCGGGCGAAGGGTCCGGTGGGACCCGGCGGGGGCGGACACTTAACGCAAAAGGTCCGCACCGGCGAACCGGTGCGGACCTTCATCTGTGCGCCCAAAGGGATTCGAACCCCTGACCTTCTGTTCCGTAGACAGACGCTCTATCCAGCTGAGCTATGGGCGCATCTTGTTTCTTGAAGAACATCTCTGCTCTCCCCGAACCTCGAATAACTTTACGCGAGGGTGGGCCGTAGTACCAAATCGAAACGTGTGTAATCTGGGTGACTAGACCGGTCTAGGTGACCTTCGTCACTTAATTGCCCTGTTGTGGCGCCATCTTTGTTGAATTTACGCGGTTTCCACTCGAAACGCTCACTATCGAGCAGTCCGGGCCCAAAAACTCGAGCCCTCCCGGCCCATAGCATTTAGCTCACACCGATGAACCCGAGGAAGGGAACCGCAATGGGCGATCTGGCACAACAGCCGCTGCTTGAGAAAGCACCCACCACGCATGCTGCACTGCTGGCATGGGTCGAAGAGGTTGCTGAGCTAACGCAGCCGGACCGGATCCACTGGGTTGACGGGTCCGAACAGGAAAACACCAGGCTCACGGATGAACTCGTGGCCGCCGGCACCCTGACCCGGCTCAACCAGGAGATCTTCCCGAACTCCTTCGCTGCATTCTCCGACCCCGCGGACGTAGCCCGCGTGGAAGAGCAGACGTTCATCTGCTCCGAGAAGGAACACGACGCCGGCTTCACCAACAACTGGATGGCCCCGGCCGAGATGAAGCAGAAGCTGCGCGGACTGTTCGCCGGCTCCATGCGTGGCCGCACCATGTACGTCATTCCGTTCGTCATGGGCCACCTTGATGCCGAGGATCCCAAGTTTGGCGTCGAAATTACCGACAGCGCCTACGTTGTTGCCTCGATGCGCATCATGGCCCGCATCGGCACCGACGTCCTGAACCGCATGACCGAGACCAACGCGTTCTTCGTACCGGCCCTGCACTCCCTGGGTGCGCCGCTCGAAGCCGGCCAGGCTGATGTGCCGTGGCCGTGCAACCCGGACAAGTGGATTGTCCACTTCCCCGAAGAGCGTTCCATCTGGTCCTTCGGCTCCGGCTACGGCGGCAACGCCCTGCTGGGCAAGAAGTGCTACGCCCTCCGCATCGCGTCCGTGATGGCCCGCGACGAAGGCTGGCTCGCCGAGCACATGCTCATCCTGAAGCTGACTTCACCCGAGCAGAAGACCTACTACGTTTCGGCAGCCTTCCCTTCCGCGTGCGGCAAGACCAACCTCGCGCTGCTTGATCCCACGATTGAGGGCTGGAAGGTGGAGACCCTGGGTGACGACATCACCTGGATGCGCTTCGGCAAGGAAGGCGAACTCCGCGCCGTCAACCCCGAAGCCGGTCTCTTCGGCGTGGCACCGGGCACCGGCTGGGGCACCAACCCCAATGCGATGCGTGCCATTGCAAAGGGCAACAGCATCTTCACCAACGTCGCCCTCACTGACGACGGCGGCGTGTGGTGGGAAGGCATGACCGAAGAAGTGCCTGCCCACCTCACCGACTGGCAGGGTAACTCCTGGACTCCTGATTCGGACAAGCCTGCGGCCCACCCGAACTCGCGCTTCTGCACGCCGATCGACCAGATCGACATGCTGGCCGAGGAATACCACAGCCCGAACGGCGTGGAGCTTTCCGCGATCCTCTTCGGCGGCCGCCGCAAGACCACCATTCCGCTGGTCACCGAGGCACGCAGCTGGTCCAACGGCATCTTCATGGGTTCCACGCTGTCCTCCGAAACCACAGCCGCAGCAGCCGGAGCTGTCGGCGTGGTCCGCCGCGACCCCATGGCCATGCTGCCGTTCATCGGCTACGACGCCGGCGACTACCTGAACCACTGGGTCAACCTGTCCGCCAAGGCCAACCCGGAGCGGCTGCCCAAGATCTTCCTGGTCAACTGGTTCCGCCGCAACGCCCAGGGTGGCTTCGCGTGGCCCGGCTTCGGCGACAACGCCCGTGTCCTGAAGTGGGCCATCGAACGGCTCGAGGGCAAGGCGGACGCCGTTGAAACGCCTATCGGTTTTGTTCCGACCGGCGACTCCATCGACCTCAAGGGCCTGGACATGACCCCTGCGCAGGTTGAGGAAGCGGTCCGCGTGGATCCGGCTGAGTGGAAAACCGAGCTTGCGTCCATCGAGGAATGGTTCGCCAACTTCGGCGGCTCACTCCCGGACGCTCTTCAGGCCGAGCTCGCCGCCCTGAAGTCACGCCTGGGCTGACAGTTCAAAAAAGTACGACGGCGACCCCGCACCTTTGCTGAAAAGGTGCGGGGTCGCCGTCGTTCTTTCGTCCATTGGTCCCCACCGGCGGCCCTTTTGAGCTGTCGGGAGGGCCGCCGGTGGGGACCAATGGACGAAAGAACGACGGCGACCCCGCACCTTTGCTGAAAAGGTGCGGGGTCGCCGTCGTTCTTTCGTCCATTGGTCCCCACCGGCGGCCCTTTTGAGCTGTCAGAAGGGCCGCCGGTGGGGACAGTCGATGAATTTAGGAAGCCAGCCAGATGTCGGGGCCGAAAACCTCGTAGTGGATCCTCGTAGCCGGGATGCCCGCATTGATGGCCTCGTTGCGGATGTGCTTCATAAACGGCAGCGGCCCGCAGAGGTACAGGGACGCATTGGCCGGCAGGTCCACTTCACGCAGCGACATAAAGCCCTCCCTCGTTCCCGGCTCGGGCTGCTCAAGCCACAGCTGGAGGTCGGCACCCGCGAGGCGTTCGACGTCGTCCGTCATTTGGCCGCGCAGTGCCCAGCTCTCCATGGTGCTTTCCGCGTGGAGGACAAGCACCTGCCGCTCCGAAGCCGACTCTGCGAGGGAGCGGAGGATGGACGCCGTGGGTGTGCAGCCGATTCCCGCCGAGGCCAGGACCACCGGACCGTCGCCATCCTTCAATGTGATCTCGCCATACGGGTTGGAGATCTCCAGGATGTCGCCCACCTCAACGGCGTTATGCAGCACGGGGGAGACCTCGCCGCCGTCGTCCAGCTTTGTAGTGAAGGTCCGGCTGGTGCCCGCATTGCCGGAGAGGGAGTACTGCCGGACCTGGCGGAGGCCGTCCGGGACCTGGACCTTGACGCTGATGTACTGGCCGGGCAAGGCGGGCGTCACCGGGGTGTCGTCGGCGGGTTCCAGGGTAAAAGTGAGGGAACCAGCGCCGGCAGCGGACTTGGTGGACACCTTCCAGGGAGTCCACATTTTGCCGTTGGCCTGGGCCGCGTAGAGGCCCTTTTCGAGCTTGATCAGTGCGTCGGCCATGAGCCAGTAGACCTCGGTCCAGGCCTCCGCGATCTCCGGTGTAATGACTTCGGCGAGGTCTTCCGCGATGGCCGCGAACAGGTGCTCGTAGACCACCTGGTACTGAGGTTCGGTGATGCCCAGCGACGCGTGCCGGTGGGCGATGCGGGAAAGCACGGTTTCGGGCAGGGTGCCTGGGTTGTTGACCAGGTGGGTGGCGAAAGCGGCGATGCTGCCCGCCAGGGCCTGCTGCTGGTTTCCGGAGCGCTGGTTGGAACGGCTGAACAGGCCGTCCAGGAGTTCGGGGTGGGCGGCGAACAGCCGGGAGTAGAACTTGGGAGTGATGGCGCCGATCCGCGAACCGACCAGCGGCAGGGTGGCCTCAATGACAGGGAAGGATTTGTCCGAGAGCATGTGTACTCCTGAGATAGGGTGGCCGGGGCGTTCGTCCGGCCGGGATAAATACTCATCTTTGGAATGCGAGTATTTATATCCCAGTTCTACACCCTGTAGAAATAAGATCCAAATAAGGCCCGGCTCACAGGCCGGGGCGAAGCCCGATCAGCGCGAAGACGGGAGCCATCTGGGAGGAGCTTGGAAGTTCTGCCACCACTACCGAATCGAGCTCACGGTAGAAAGCCTCGCGGGCGCGCGCGAGTGCCGCACGCAACTTACACTCGTTGATCAGCGGGCAGGCGCCGCTAGGGGCCACGCAATCGGCGGCATCCGAGCGCGTGTCGAGTTGTCGCAGGATATGGCCGACGGTTGCCCGGCTGCCGGCCGCGCTTAGCCTGGATCCTCCGGTACGGCCGCGCTCCACATCGATCAGGCCGAGGCCGCGCAGCTTCGCCATCGCCTTGCTGACGTGGTTATAGGGGGTGCCCACGGCGTCGGCAATGTTCTGTGTGGTGAGGAGGTTGCCGTCCGGGGCCGCGGCGAGCACCATGAGGGCCCGGAGGCTGACGTCTGCAAACGCATTGATCTTCATCGCTGGCGCGCCGGTCTAGTCCACCCAGATGGAGGGTTCGTTGGTGTCAGCGGCGAGCTGGCCGAATTCCCACGAGGTCGTTGACGCGTTGGCGGAATAGGGGAGGACCGCGGCGAACACCGAACCATCCCGGTGTTCCGCCGCGACGTGGATGGCATCCGAGCCCTCCTCCACCAGGAGAATGTCGCAGACGATGGCGGTGGCCCGGAATTCAGTACGGTTCTGCCGGAGAGCGTCCGTGAGGTCGCTGATCATGGCGTCCGCGTCGAAGTCGGCGTCGGAGCCGTCCTCGGCATCGGCTGGCGTCACGGCCACCAGCCGCACCTCGCCGTCGTTCTCCACTACCAGGGCGAACGGCAGGAAGCCGCCGTTGCGCTGGAGCTGTTCCTGGGCTGCACCCACCCCGGTCCCGAGCAGGTTCTCCAGGTCCGTGGCCGTGGCCTCGGGGACCGAGTCCCGCCATGAACCTGCTGTGTCGCCCGTGGCAGCCTGGGAGTTGTCAGCCACTGTGAACTTAGCCCCTGACTAGTGACAGAACGCGGTCGCGCACACGTTCCATCGTCGGCCGGTCAGTGGCTTCGGCGTTCAAGCGAAGGAACGGCTCGGTGTTGGACGGGCGCAGGTTGAACCAGTAGCTGCCGTCGTTGGCCGTGAAGGTGCTGCCATCCATGGTGTCGATGGTGACGTCTTCGCCGCTGAAGTCAGCGCGGACGCGTTCGACGGCTCCGGCCTTGTCCTCGATTTCGGAGTTGATCTCGCCGGAGGAAACGTAGGGCTCGTACTCGCGGCCGAGCTCCGAGAGGGGGCCGTCCTGCTCGCCGAGGGCGGCCAGGACGTGCATGGCGGCGAGCATCCCGGTGTCAGCGTTCCAGAAGTCGCGGAAATAGAAGTGGGCAGAGTGTTCGCCGCCGAAGACGGCGCCTTCCTCGGCCATGACTGCCTTGATGAACGAGTGGCCCACGCGCGTCCGGACGGCGCGTCCGCCGTCGTGCTCCACCAGTTCCGGCACCGCACGCGATGTCAGCAGGTTGTGGATGATGGTGGGCGTGGCCTCGCCCTGTGCCTGGGCGCGGGCGATTTCCCGGCGTGCCACCATGCCGGTAATGGCCGACGGCGAGACAGGCTCACCCTTTTCGTCGATGACGAAGCAGCGGTCGGCGTCGCCGTCGAATGCCAGGCCGATGTCGGCGCCATGCTCGATCACGGCAGCTTGCAGGTCGCGGAGGTTTTCCGGTTCCAGCGGGTTGGCCGGGTGGTTGGGGAACGAGCCGTCCAGCTCGAAGTACAGGGGGACGATCTCAAACGGAAGCTTCGGCAGCAGCGCGTCGCCCAGGACAGCGGGGGTAGTGAGACCGGCCATGCCATTGCCGGCGTCCACGACGACTTTCAGGGGGCGCGAACCGGAAAGGTCAACGAGCTGGCGGAGGTACTCGGCATAGTCCTTGAGGACATCGTGGACGCCGATCAGGCCGCGGGTGGGGGCCGCCGGAATGGAGCCGGCGTTGAGGTACTGCTCGGCAAGTGCCTGGATCTCTTTGAGTCCTGACTCGGACGAGATGGGCTGAGCGCCGGCCTTGGACATCTTTATGCCGTTGTATTCGGCAGGATTGTGGCTTGCGGTGAAGGTGGCGCCAGCCGCGTTGAGGGACCCGCACGCGAAGTAGAGTTCGTCGGTGGAAATCAGGTCCAGGAGCTGGACGTTGGCTCCGCGCGTGGCGGCACCATCTGCGAACGCCTTGCTGAATTCGGGGGATGAGGGGCGCATGTCGCCGCCAACCAGGACCGTCTGGCCCTCCAACTGCAGGACATCAACGAACGCGGCTCCCACAGCTTCGACGATTTCGGCCGTGATGGAATCGCCCACGATGCCCCGGACGTCGTAAGCCTTAAAGGATGCCGAGAGGTCAAAAGTCTTTGTCTGTTCGCTAGTCACGGGTCTTATCTTACGTTGACGCAGGGGATGCCTGTGGAGGGATAGTCGAGGCTCCCCCTTGTGTGACGGCCGGCGGCTCCGGACTGTCCACATAGGCACCCTCCGGCTTTCTGGCTGTCAGTGGTGGCTGGGATACTGAATCAATGGTCGATAACCAGCACGCCACAGTTCTTGCCGATTCAGCCCCTTCCGCTTCAGTCGCTTCCGCTTCAGCCACGCATGCCCAGGCCCTGGAGGTTCTCCGGGAACTGGTGGGGCACCCGGCAGCAGACTTCCACGACGGACAGTACGAAGCCATCGAGGCCTTGGTCGACGGCGGGCGGCGGGCCTTGGTGGTCCAGCGCACCGGTTGGGGAAAATCGGCGGTCTACTTCGTGGCGTCCCTGTTGCTGAGGCGGCGTGGCGCCGGACCTACGCTGATCGTTTCGCCGCTCCTGGCCCTGATGCGGGACCAGGTGGCCGCTGCGGCCCGGGCGGGGGTCCGGGCTGTAGCCATCAACTCGGCAAACCAGCTGGAGTGGGACACTGTGCGTGAACAGCTCGCCGCAGACGAAGTGGACGTGTTGTTGGTCTCCCCTGAACGGCTTACCAATCCCTCTTTCCGGGAAAACCAGCTTCCGGAGCTGATCCGGCGGACGGGCCTGCTTGTTATTGACGAAGCACATTGCATCTCGGACTGGGGCCATGACTTCCGGCCGGATTACCGCCGCATCGCGGACCTCATCACCGAGTTGCCGGACACTGTCCCGGTGCTTGCCACCACGGCGACGGCCAACTCGCGGGTGGTCCATGACATCGAGGAACAGCTCGGCGCCGGTGTGCTGACCATCCGCGGGGCACTGGGCCGGGACTCCCTGCGCCTGGGCGTCCTGTCGCTTCCAGACTCCCGGCAGCGACTGGGCTGGCTCCTGACGCACCTGGCTGACCTTCCCGGCAGCGGCATTATTTACACCCTGACCGTGTCAGCCGCAGAGGACACCGCCCGGCTCCTGGCTGAGGCCGGGCACAAAGTGCTGGCCTACACCGGGAGGACTGATCCTGCTGACCGCGAACGGGCCGAGCAGCTGCTGAAGGACAATGAGGTCAAAGCGCTCGTGGCCACCTCGGCGCTTGGAATGGGTTTTGACAAACCGGACCTGGGTTTTGTGGTGCACCTCGGAGCGCCGTCCTCGCCGGTTGCCTACTACCAACAGGTGGGCCGTGCCGGACGCGGTGCGGCCAACGCCGACGTGCTCCTGCTGCCCGGTTCGGAGGACCGTGACATCTGGCAGTACTTCGCCACCGCCTCCATGCCTTCGGAAGACAAGGCCAATGGCGTCCTCACTGCCTTGGCCGAAGCCGGTGCCGCGATCTCAACCGTAGCCCTTGAGGCCAGGGTAGACCTCCGTCGCACCCCATTGGAGCTGCTGCTCAAGGTCCTGGCCGTGGACGGCGCCGTGGAACGGGTAGGTGGCGGATGGCGGTCCACCGGCCAGCCGTGGATCTATGACGCCGAGCGCTACCGCCGTATCGCCGAAGCCCGGGTGGATGAGCAGGATTCCATGGTGATCTACCAGGACACTGCCGGCTGCCGAATGGAATACATCACTTCGGTCCTCGATGACGAAACCGCCCATGCCTGCGGCCGCTGTGACAACTGCGCAGGCCAGTGGTTCCGGGCCGACATCGCCGCCGAGGCCACCGCGGCGGCCGGCCAGACCCTGAGCAGGGCAGGCGGGGTCCTGGAAGCCCGCCTTCAGTGGCCCAGCGGCATGGACCGCCTGGGAGTTCCGGTTAAGGGCAAGATCAAACCGGCCGAGGGACTGGCGGATGGCCGGATCCTCGCCAGGCTCACGGACCTCGGCTGGGGCGGGGCGCTGCGTGAACTGTTTGCTGCCGGCGCGGCGGACCGGGCGATCGACCCCGGCATGCTGCAGGCCTGCGTTCAGGTGCTACGCGAATGGGCCACCGGGGACGGACGCACGCCGGCCTGGAGCGGTGTGGGCCGTCCGGCGGCCATTGTGAACATTCCTTCTCGGAGCAGGCCCGAGCTGGTCCAGTCCCTCGCCCGGGGGATTTCTGAGATTGGCCGCATCCCTTACCTCGGCCAGTTGGAGCTGGGCCATGGCGGTCCTACCGGCGGCCGGGGTGGCAACAGTGCCTACCGGCTGGCCGGAGTCTGGGACCGGCTGGTGGTGGGGCCGGAACTGGAGGCATCCTTGGCGCCACTGCAAGGCCAGGGCATCATGCTGATCGACGACCTCGTAGACAGCCGCTGGACAGTCACCGTCGCCGGGCGGGCCCTCCGGCAGGCGGGTGCGGGGGCTGTGCTTCCACTGGTGCTTGGCCAGGCCGGCTGACTTCCGAGCCGGCATGCCGGTGCAGGGACAGGCTGTCAGCGGTGCTGAACAGCATCAGGACGGCCATGGCCAGGAATGCGCCACGAAACGGTCCCGCCGGGTCCTGCGGGAACACTTCCATGCCGTCGAAAACGCGGATCAGGAGCGCTCCCACCGCGATCCCGGCACCGGTGGCCAGCTGGACCAGCGTGGCTGACACGGCGTTCGCCGAGGTGAGCTGCGCCGGGGCGATATCCGCGTACTGCACCGAGGCATAGGCGGAAAAGCCGATCGAGCGGAAGGCCCCGCTGCACACCAGCAGGGCGAACGTGATGGCCTGCGGGGTGTCGGGGGTCAGCACGGCGCACAATGCGAAGGTCAGTGCCGATGCGAGGGACGCGAAGACCAGCATCGGCTTGAACCCGAACCGCCTGATTAAGGGTGTGGTTGCCGGTTTGATGCCGATGTTGCCGATGAAGACGGCCGCCACCATGATGCCGGCGTGCAAAGGTGTCCACCCGAATCCGGCCTGGAACATCAGGGGCAGGAGGAATGGCACCGAACTGATGGTCAGGCGGTAGACAAATCCGCCTGTTGCCATCGCCCGGAAGGTGCGCGTAGCAAAGACGCTGAGATCAAACAGTGGATTCCGGGCCCGTAGCATCCACACTGCAGCCCCGGCCAGGGCGGCAATGCCTGCCGCTGCGCTCACGCCACCCCATGGCCCGTCGGGGTGGGCCGTGGAAAGTTCCAGGCCAACAACAAGTGCGCCCACGCCCACCGTGGTCAGGGACAGGCCCAGCCAGTCCAGCCTGCGTTGACGGTCCCCTGCCCCGGCGGGAACCAGTCGCAAAGCAGCCATGAAGGCCGCGAGGCCCAGCGGCAGGTTAATCAGGAAGATCCAGTGCCACGAGAGATACGTGGTCAGTGCGCCACCAACCAACGGCGCCAGCACAGGAGCCAGCAGTCCCGGCCACACCAGGAACGCCGTGGCGCGCAACAGCTCGGATTTCGGCGTCCCGCGGAGCACCACCAGGGTTCCGACCGGAACCATCATCGCCCCTCCGGCCCCCTGCGCGATGCGGGCCAGAGTCAGCATGGTGAGGTCCTGGCTCAACGCACAGGCCAGCGACGCGGCAGTGAACACGGCAATGGCCAGGCAGAAGACGCGGCGTGCCCCGACCCGTTCGGCCAGCCAGCCGCTGAAGGGGATGCCCATGGCCACCGTCATCAGATACGCAGTCATGGTGATGTTCACGTCGGCCGCGGGCACGCGGAAGTCCCCGGCGATACTGGGAATGGCGGTAGTGAGGACAGTGCCGTCCAAAAACTCCATAAAGAACGTGGCAGCCACCAGCAACGCCAAGCGCGGGTTCCATGCCTGCCCGCTGCCTGGATCCGCGCTCATCTGGTTGTTTTGTGCCATCTGATAATCCTGCCACCGGTGGGGGCGGCGGGCCCGCGGTGTCCGCACCGCGGATACGCCCCGGCCCAAGTAGGTAGCAGTTGATGTCGTTATGGGCGTCCAAAACGACATCAGCTGCTACTCAGTTGGGTCATGGGAACGCAAAAGGCCCCGGTCCAGGGACCGGGGCCAAACGCGGAGACGGGGGGATTTGAACCCCCGGTGGAGTTGTGCCCCACACTTCATTAGCAGTGAAGCCCATTCGGCCGCTCTGGCACGTCTCCAATTGCTATTCCTAGCCCACCAAGGATACGCAGAAGCGGGCATGCAGCGCAAAACGGCTTGTCACCGCACCGGTCGGGCCGCCAGCAGTGCGGTTACGAAGCGTCGCCGGCCAAGGTCCGCCACAGGAAATGCTGGCTGCGGGCCTGCAGCGCTGCTGCCTGCCGGTTGTCAGAGGCTCCGGCGTGACCGCCTTCCAGAGCTTCGTGAAACCAGACATTGGGGATGCCCATGGCCTCCATCCGGGCGGCCATCTTGCGGGCCTGCACGGGGCCCACCCTGTCATCGGAGGTGGCAGTCCAGATAAACGTTTCTGGGTACTCCACCCCGTCCTTGAGCAGGTGGTATGGCGAAAACGTCCTGATGAACTCCCACTGTTCCGGGACATCGGGGTCGCCGTACTCCGCAATCCACGAGTGTCCGGCGGACAGCTTCGTAAAGCGGCGCATGTCCAGCAGCGGTACACCGCAGGAGATGGCTCCGAAAAGTTCCGGATAGCTGGTCAGCATGTTGCCCACCAACAGGCCGCCGTTGGAGCCGCCCACGCACCCGAGGCGTTCCTTGGACGTCACCCCGCGGGAGATAAGGTGCCGGGCTACGGCCGCAAAATCCTCAAAGGCGCGGTGTCGGTTCTCCTGAAGTGCAGCCCGGTGCCAGCCGGGGCCGTATTCTCCGCCACCACGGATGTTCGCCACCACATAGACGCCGCCCCGGGAATACGCCTCGGTCCCCGCTCCGCCGGAGGTTGCGTCGCCGGCTCCGCGCGTACGCCGCTCCAGCCAGGCCCTGCCCACGGTTCCGCTGTAAGCGGGGGTTCGGGACACTTCGAACCCTCCATACCCGGAGAGCTGCGTGGGGTTCTGGCCGTCCAGCACCAGGTCCCGGGACGCAACCTGGAAGTAGGGGACCCGCGTGCCGTCAGCGGACACCGCGAAGTGTTGCTGGACCTCGTATTGGGAATCGTCAAAGAACGACGGCGACGCTTTGACTACCGCATGGCTGCTCACCACGCCTGCCGTCCCGGCAGCGGTACTCCGCTCCAGCGTCCCCCGCATCAGCGTGGTTGGGGTGGTGAAGCCGGTGGCGACCAGCCAGAAATCGTCCCCCGCGCCGCCGTCGGACGGGCCCTCGTCCTCGTCGTCCACCGCATACGCGTTGACGTCGTGCAGCGGTGGGCAGGCGTCCAGCTGGGAAGACCCCCAGGCGCCGGACCCGCCGCCGGCCGACGGCACTGATGGGTCGAGCACACGGATCTCGGACGAGACATTACGCAGCAGGTTCAGCAACAGGAAGTTCCTGGTCCAGCTCCAGGACTGCAGGGACGTGCGGGCGTCAGGCGTAAACAGCACCGACAGGTCACGGGACCCGGCCAGGTAGTCGTCAAACCGTGCGGCCAGCAGGGCCCCGGACGGGAAAGTGGTTCCGTCCACGGTCCAGTCCTGGCGGGGACGGAACAGCAGCCACTCGCGGTGCGCGCTGATGTTCACATCCGTGGGTACGTCGATCTCCACCCAGGCCCCGCCCACCAGGACGGAGGTGCGCTGGTTGAAGAAATCGATGTAGTCCACGGCAAACGTGCGCTCAAAGCCAGGAGTGGAATCGTGCGCCACTACCGCCAGCATGTGGTTCTCGGGAACCTCGAACAGGAGGGGCGCGGTGGCGAGCGGTTTACCCCGGCGCAGGGTCACGGCCGTGCGGGCATAGGAGGATGCCGTCCGCGGCAGCCCCTCCGCGGTGGAGGCCACCAGCAGCGTGTCCTGGTCCAGCCACGAGACGTTGCCCTTCGCCGTCGGCAGGTCAAAGCCGCGTCAGCCGGCGCCACAAAGCCGCGTGCCTCGACGTCGTACTCCCGGTACCGGTTAGCGTCGCCGCCGTCGGGTGAGAGGGCCAGCAGTGCGAGGCGGTGCGGCTCGCCGTCCGCAGGCCGAAGGAAGGTGGCTCCGTGGAACACCCACTCCACTCCTTCAGTGGCGGCGAGGGCATCGACGTCCAGAAGCACATCCCACTCAGGGGCGTCAGTGCGGTAGCTTTCCCAGGTGGTGCGGCGCCACAGCCCCTTTGGGTTCGTCTGGTCTTTCCAGAAGTTGTAGTACCAGTCTCCGCGCTTGCCCACCATGGCGATCCTGTCGGTGGAATCCAAGACTTCCAGGATGCTGCCTTCGAGGGAAGCGTAGTCGGCGTCTTCCAGCAAGTCCTCGGTGCGGGCGTTCTGCTCCCGGACCCAGGCCAGTTGCTCCTCACCGTAGATCTCCTCGAGCCAGATGTTCTCGTCGACGGGCTCGGGGGAGAGGGCTGGAGGGGTGGAACCGGGCGCTGAGTCAGCTGCAGTGGTGGTCATGCGCCCCATCCAAACAACATCTGCACGCCCCTAGCAAGTCAAGGGCCCGCCGTACAAGCCGATACTCTGGATGCCGTGGGTACAACGCAGCAGATCCGGACCGCCATTATCGGCGCCGGCCCTCGGGGTACCAGCGTCCTGGAACGCCTCTTGGCGCACGCGGCTTCACGGCCCGGGCAGGCCACGCTGCATATCGATGTGATCGATCCCTACCCGGCCGGCTCCGGCCACGTGTGGCAGCCCGGCCAGTCCCGGCTGTACCTGATGAACACCCAGTCGTTTTACCCCACCCTCATTCCCGAGGACCCGGCTATGGCGGCTCCTGTTGCCGGCACCACCTTCAACGGCTGGCGGGCCCGGCAGCGGCACGATCCGGAGCCGTCGCTCACGATGGAGGAACGCTCCGAGCTCGCCGTACTGGGATCGGGCGACTTTCCCAGCCGCGCACTGTACGGCCGCTACCTGCGCTGCACCCTTAGGGATCTGCTGGATCGGCTGCCCGACGGCGTGACCGTCCAGTTCCACGAAACGTCAGCGGAATCGGTGGTTCCGTCCGGAGACGGAGCGTTCGACGTCGGCCTGGCCGGGGGCGGTTCCCTGCGGACAGATTCGGTGGTGCTGGCCCTGGGCCACATCCCCTCACGGCTGAATGCTGAACAGCGGGAGTTGCAGTCATCGGCCGCACGGATGGGCCTGCGCTACCTGCCGCCGGCAGTGCCCACCGATGTGGACTGGGACTCGATCCCGGCAGGTGAACCCGTCCTGGTCCGGGGCATGGGCCTGAACTTCTTTGACGTCATGGGCCAACTCACCGAGGGGCGAGGCGGAAAGTTTATCGACGCCGGCCCCCGGCTGGACTACCTCCCTTCCGGCCAGGAACCCCTGATCATCGCCGCCTCACGCCGTGGCACCCCTTACCGCACTAAGGCGGCGCTGGCGGGGTATTACGCAGCATCCGTCCGGCTGCGGTACCTGACCGGTGCCGCGCTGGAACGGTTTGCCGCCGCCGGGATCCGCCCCGGCTTCGACCACGACCTCTGGCCCCTGCTCCACAGGGACACGCTCTGGGCCTACTACTCAACCTTGGTGCGCTCGCAGCCAGGGGCCGTGGCGGAGCCGGCCGCATTCCTTGAAGCCCTGGACCTCGCGCTGCACCCGCACACCCACAGCGCGGCCAACTGGGAGGACGCCATGGCCAGTGTCCTCGCCATCCATGTCCCTCCGCGCCACCGCCTGGACCTCCCGGGACTCGCCGCACCGCTTGCGGGCAGGTCGTTCGCCTCGCGCTCTGAGCTGGACGCCGCCGTCGTCGATTACCTGATGGATGACGCCCGCCGCTCCGCCCTGGGTGAGGACGACCCCATCAAGATGGCAATCGGCGCCCTCCACCACGGGCGGGCCGTCCTGAAAACCGCGGTGGCCGACGGCGGCATCACCGACGAATCGTGGGTCGCCGGGCTCCGTGGCTGGTTCGAGTCCTTTGTGGAAGGGCTGGCCAGCGGCCCGCCGGCGCTGCGTGCCGAACAGCTGGCGGCACTGGCCCGTGCCGGCGTGGTCAGCTTTGTTGGTCCCGACCCCAAATTCGGGCTGGACCGCCGTGCCGGGATGTTTACGGCTGCCTCACCCTGGGTGCAGGGCCCGCCGGCAGCGGCAAAGACCATGGTGGAGGCGCTCGCCCCGGCCAACCGGGTTTCTGCCAGTGACTCTCCGCTGCTCAAACAGCTCCTGTCGGACGGGCTGGTTCGGCCGCGCCTCATGATGACGGCGGAGGGCGCACCCGTGCAGGCCACAGGCTTGGATGTCAGCCCGCATCCCTACCGGCCTGTGGCAGCCAACGGGTCTGTGTCCGCCGGGCTCTATGTGCTGGGGCTGCAGCTCTCGGCAACCCAATGGGGTACCGCCATCGCTGCGGAGGCAGTCCAGCCAGGCGGCCCAACCTATCCCAGCGGGCAGCGCACCCTCCGCGACGCCGACGAGATCGCGCAGGCTATCCTGGGGCGCTGAAACCCCCACCCCGGAAGCTCCCTCACTTCCGGCGGGTTTTTCCGGGGGAAGGGCCCGTTCAGCTTGGAGCCCTGAGGCTAATGGTTTCAGGCCTCCGGGGACTGCACAGCATTGGCGTCGAGCACGTTGTCCGCGACGATCTTGAACATGGCGCCGGTGGGGCCAGCCAGCGTGGCGAACCGGCCGAAGGGCGAATCATCCGGACCGTCGATGACGGCCGCTCCGAGGGATACAGCTTTTTCGATCGTTGCGTCGGCGTCCTCCACCGCGAAGTAAATCTGCCAGTTGGACGGGACATCTGCCGGGAGATGACCGGAGGCATCCATGAGGCCGGCCTTGGCTGCGTCCCCGGCGCCGGGGGTGTACCGGAGCCCGGAAACGACGGAACCCCGGTTCGCCAGAAAACTGGTGAACCGGGGTTCCATTCGCGGAAGGTAAGAGATTCGAACTCTTGGTACGGGGTTACCGCACACTAGTTTTCAAGACTAGCTCCTTCGGCCGCTCGGACAACCTTCCCTAACGAGTAGTGTTTCATAGGCAGTTGGCTGCAACAAAACAGAGTCTGGCGTGCGTCCGGTGCACACTGGTTTTGGGGCACGAATCAGCAAGAAACGGGAGTTCTCCATGAAAGCCGTCTACATTTCAGAACCTGGTGGTCCGGAGGTGCTGGAAGTCCGCGACGTGGACGCTCCGATTCCGGGGCAGGGCGAGGTATTGATCGACGTCGTCGCTGCCGGCCTTAACCGCGCAGATGTGCAGCAGCGAAGGGGGTTCTACCCTCCGCCCCCGGGTGCTTCCGATATCCCGGGCCTGGAAGTCTCCGGCAGGATCGCCGGCTTCGGCCCCGGCGTCAGTAAACCGTTCTCGGTCGGTGACAAAGTAGTGGCGCTGCTGGCAGGCGGCGGCTACGCGCAGCAGGTGGCCGTTCCGGCAGAACAGGTCCTGCGGATTCCCGACGGCGTCGACGTGGTCACGGCGGCATCCCTGCCTGAGGTCGCTGCCACGGTTTATTCGAATCTGGTCATGACGGCGCAGTTGCAGGCCGGCGAGACAGTGCTCATCCACGGGGCGACTGGCGGTATCGGCACCATGGCCATCCAACTTGCCAAAGCCCTGGGGGCACGGGTTGCCACTACGGCCGGCAATGACGAAAAAGTAGGCACGGCAAAGGCGTTCCTGGGAGCGGACATAGCCATCAACTACGCCGAGGAGGACTTTCCGGAGAGCCTGAGGCGCCAGAACGGCGGCAAGGGCGCGGACGTGATCCTGGATGTGGTGGGGGCGAAGTATCTTCCCCAGAATGTTGACGCACTGGCGGACTACGGACGACTGATCGTGATCGGCCTGCAGGGCGGGGCGAAGGGCGAACTGGACCTCGGCCAACTGCTGAGGAAGCGCGCGGCGGTGGTGGCCACCGCGCTGCGGCCGCGCCCCGTGGCGGAAAAGGGTGCCATCATGAACGCAGTCAGGGAGTCCGTGTGGCCTCTGATCACGAACGGCCAGATCAGGCCGCTTGTGGCCAAGACCTTCCCTTTGGACCAGGTACGGGCGGCGCACAAGTACTTCGACGGCGGCGAACACGTGGGCAAGGTCCTTCTGGTCATGTAGTCCGGCCCGTCCGTGCTGCGGGCGGCTCCGAAACGGCCGGTGAATACTCAGTATTGCGTTGACGCCGAATCTGGACTAGTGTCACTCCATACGCGGTATGCACGGGTCTTGGGGGTCCGTGCATACCGACGCTGACGCCACCGCTAGGAGCATCATGTCAATCCGCCACAGCCTCCTCGCCCTGCTGCAGGACCAGCCGCGTTACGGCTACCAGCTCAGGGTTGAGTTCGAGAACCGGACCGGAACCACCTGGCCCCTCAACATCGGGCAGGTGTACACCACGCTGGACCGGCTGGAACGTGATGGCCTGGTCAGCAATGACGGCGGCGACGGCGAAGGCCACGTGGTCTACAGCATCACCCCGGCCGGGAAAGCGGAGGTGCAGGGCTGGTTCGCAGCGCCAGTGGAGCGCACTAACCCGCCGCGGAACGAACTGGCCATCAAGCTGGCGCTGGCAGTCACGCTCCCGGGCGTGGACGTCCAGGCCATCATCCAGGCCCAGCGCGTGGCGTCAATCCGGGCGCTGCAGGACTACACCAAGGCGCGGCGGGATACTGCGGCAAGCCAGCGGTCGGCAGACACCGCCTGGCTGCTGGTGCTGGATTCACTGATCTTCCAGACGGAAGCGGAGGTCCGCTGGCTGGATCTCTGCGAAGCGCGGATGGTGCAGCAGGCACAGTCCGCCGGCCAGGGAGCAGTACGTAAGTCGTCCAACGGGGTCACTTCGGAAGAGGCTGCCCCGCTCATCGCGGATAGCCGCCGGTGAGCGTCAAAGGGCCGCAACAGGTCCTGGAACTTGCAAAGGTCAGCAGGACCTTTGGTGAAGGAGCGACGGCGGTCGCTGCCTTGCGGGAGGTTGACCTCACCGTCAGCGCCGGCGAGTTCGTCGCCGTCATGGGACCGTCAGGTTCGGGGAAATCATCACTGCTGGCGCTGGCAGGCGGACTGGACCGGCCGACGTCGGGCGGTGTTTTTGTGGAGTCCACGCCGCTGGGTGGATTGGGGCTGAATGAACTGGCGCGGCTGCGCCGCCGGGCGGTGGGCTACGTCTTCCAGGACTTCAACCTCGTCCCCACGCTGACCGCAGCCGAAAACGTGGCACTGCCACTGGAACTGGACGGGACGGCCGTGAAGAAGGCGCAGCGGCAGGCACTGGACGCCTTGCGGCAAGTGGGCATCCCGGAGCTCGCCGAGCGTTTCATGGACGAAATGTCGGGTGGGCAGCAGCAGCGCGTGGCCATTGCCCGTGCCATCGTGGGCGACCGCCGGCTGATTTTGGCCGACGAACCAACAGGGGCGCTGGATTCCACCACTGGCCAAGGCGTGATGGAGGTGCTCCGCTCCCGCGCGGACGCCGGGGCGGCCGTGATGCTGGTAACCCATGAGGCCCGGCACGCCGCCTGGGCTGATCGTGTGGTTTTCCTCCGGGACGGCAGGATCGTGGACCAGGCCGCTGCCATGCACGACCCCGCCATGCTTTTGGCGCAGGCCGGATACTGACGTGGCGCTTGACCTGAAGCCGGCCCCGGGAGGGCGCCGGCAGGCTTTCCATGTGGCGATGCGCATGGCCAGGCGCGATCTCCGCCGCCATCAGGGACGTTCCCTCCTGATTATCCTGCTGATCATGCTGCCTGTGGCAGCCATGACCGGTGCAGTGACGCTCCTCCAGAGCACGCAGGAGACTGCAGCGGAGCGCGTGCAGTATCAACTGGGCGGCACCCAGGCCCGCTTCCGGCCCATGGCGATGACAAACGGCCAGATGGTCCAGGACCCCGTGGACGAAACCCGGATAGCCTCCGGCAACTGGGACCAGGACCCGGATTTCACACCGAAGGATCCGCAGGAGCTGGTGCCCGACGGCTATTCCGTGCTGCCCGAGACTACCCTTGACCTGACCGCTGAGTCGGGCGCCGCAGAGGTGCCGTTGGTGGGACGGGCGGTGGACGCGCTGGCGCCGGCTTTCCACGGCAAGTACACCCTGCTCCAGGGCCGGGCGCCCGGAACCGACGCCGAAATGCTGGTCTCACCTGGCCTGCTGGACCGGTTCGGGCTGGCCCTGGGGGAGGAACTCGCCACCTCGGCCGGAACGTTCGTTGTAGTGGGGACCCTACGGGATGCCGGGTACTCGGACAGCAATTCCATCGTGTACCTCAAGCCGGGTCAAGGCGGCCTGGAAGACCTGGCTCCAGCGGATTCCGCCCCGGGCGAGGCATCGGCGGTGGTGGTCAAGTCCACCCTGTACTACGTGGAGGGACCGGAACCTGTTACCTGGAACCAGGTCCGGGAGGCTAACGCCGCGGGCGTGGCGGTGCTGTCCCGGTCCGTTGCGCTGAATCCGCCGCCGGAGGACCAGCTGGGAACGGACGGCACATCAGCGCAGTTCAACAACTCCACGCCGTTCGCCGCGTACGTGACGGGTGCATTCCTGGGTGCATTGGCGCTGCTCGAGGTGGGGCTGCTCGCGGGGGCGGCGTTTGCGGTCGGTGCCAAAGGCCAGGTTCGCGAACTGGCTCTGCTGGCGGCTTCGGGAGCAGAAACTCCCACCATCCGCTCGGTGGTGATGGCCGCTTCACTGTGGCTGGGCGGCATTGCCGTTACGACCGGTGCGGCCACGGGACTTGTGGCGTCCGCCGTCGTCGTTTTTGCGGCGCGCGCGAATGGATCGGTCCGTTTCCCGGGCTTCCATCCGGACACGCTCCTGACTGTCGCGGCGATGGTCATGGGCTTCGCCGCTTGCCTGCTGGCAGCTGTGGCTCCCGCGCGGCAGGTGGCACGCCAAGCCGTTCTCGGCGCTCTCAAATCGGGACGGGCACCTCTCCCTGCCGGCAAGCGGCCTGCGGTCCTGGGCGTTGTCCTGCTCGGAGTGGCGGCCGCCGCACTGGCCGCGGGCAGCTGGCTTGCCCTTTCCAGTGAAGATCCGGACGTGTTTATCTCCAGGACACCGGTCATTGCCTGGTTCCTGCTGGGAGGTGCCGTCCTGGGTGTTGTCTCCCTGGTCCTCCTGACCGGGATCGTGGTCGCTTTCCTCGCCCGGCGATCGGGGCAGCTGCCGCTTGCTGCCCGTATGGCGGCCCGGGATTCGTCGCGAAACCGCAGCAGGACGGTGCCCGCGGTCGCCGCCGTCCTCGCAGCCGCCACGCTGGCCAGCGCCGCGATGGTCCTGGCGTCCAGCCAACAGGCGAATGAACAGGAAAACCACTACTGGTCGGCGCTGAAGAACCAGGCCGTGGTGCCCCTGCTCGCCGGACAGCCCATGCTGGCTGATGGAACTATGCCGGAACCGAAAAAGATGGACCCTGCCGCAGTTGCAACGGCACTGAGCGGAGCCCTGGATACGGTCGAATGGACCCGGGTTCTTCGCACACCCAGTATCCGGAACTGCGAGATGCGTCCCGAACTGGTGGGGTCCACGCCTGCCCAGACCCCTACGTCCAGCTGCCTCCAGTACTCGCTTGCGGTGCCGGAAGGCAACGAGTGTCCGATGACGGCCGGTCAGCGCGTCCTCGATCCCGATGACTGGCGCTGCCAGGGCGCCATGCGTCCCTATGCAAGCCAGGGAAGCGTCGGCTCGATCGTGGTGGGGACAGTGGATGACGTGGAGAAACTCTTGGGAAAGGCGCCAACGGCCGAAGCGCGGGATGTACTTGCCGCCGGCGGGATGGTGGTGACTAATCCCGTGTTCGTCCGCAATGGCCAGGTGGCACTGGTGGCGCAGGATGTGCGAAAACCCTCGCAGGGCGTTGCCAATGCCCAGGCCTTCCAGGGATACCAAGAGGAAGGCAGGACCATGGTGGCAGCGGCCGTGCTGGAGCCGGACGTCAAAGTTCCCTACTACGGAATCGTGGCCCCCGAAACTGCAGCCGCGGCGGGCATGCACGCGGAAGATGGCGCCATGCTGGTCCAACTCAGTGCCTTTCCCGACGCCGTCCGGACGGATAAGGCGTCCTCCGCCCTTGCCGTTGTCTATGGGAACCAGTACACAACCCTGATCGTGGAGCGCGGAGCAGAACGGGATTCCTCGCTCATACTCTGGTCCATTGTGGGACTGGGTGCGCTGATCACCCTCAGCGCGGCAGGCATCACCACCGGCCTTTCCATGGCGGATTCGCGGAAAGACCACGTGACGCTTGCGGGTGTGGGAGCGGCGCCCGGGTTGAGGAAGGCGCTCGCAGGTTCGCAGGCGCTGATGACCGCAGGGCTTGGAACCGTACTCGGAAGCGTTGCCGGGATAGTGCCCGCGGTACTGCTCGTGACTGCCACCGGGCTGGCGCGTACCGCCGTCGTTCCCTGGCTCCAGCTTGCGGCCCTGCTGGTGGCCGTGCCGCTGACTGGTGCAGCGCTGGCCTGGCTGTTTACCCGCGCGAAGCTGCCGATGTCCCGGAGAGAGGTTGGGACCTGAGGTGCCTTACAACTGCGGGCCCCGGCATTAAGCGGAATTACGTCACATAGTTGGGTCTTTTTGATTGGGGCGAACGGGCCTACCGTGGGGGGCAGGACGCTGTCCAACCCGGGCAGCCGGATACGGAGGAACCTCTTATGACAACTCATGTTGCCGATTGCAGTGTTACCCGTTGCTCTTTCAATGACCACGAAGGCTGCACAGCCCATGCCATCACGGTTGCTGGGAGTACTGACCACGCCAGCTGCGCCACCTTCATCGATACCGGCACGCACGGCGGACTGCCCAAGGTCCTGGCAGATGTTGGAGCGTGCCAGCGGTCCGAGTGTGTCCACAATGACCATCTGATGTGCAATGCCCCTGAAGTCCATGTGGGCCCCGGCGTTGACAACGCGGATTGCCTCACGTACTCGCACGCGTAAGACCAGAACGCTGAAGGCCTCCGTCCGGGGAACCCCGGACGGAGGCCTTCCGTGCGCTCAGCATGGAACGGCGCCAGCTACCACCCTGCGGGTCCACCGCTTCCCGCTTCGTGCCCGCCGTTCATCGCAAGAACACGCGACCCGGCCGCAGTGCCGGCCTTCCGTGGGCGCGCCGTTGGTAGGGTGCCAAGGAGCAAATCACTGACGAAGGAAATCTCAAGGAGGAGACATGGCCGGAACGCCAGATGAACTGAGTGACCCGCGGTCGGGGGGCGGCCGACTGGCCACTGACCCGAAGCTACCGGCAACTGCCGTTGACGAAACCATCCGGGAGGCCGAGGAAAAGAAATGGACCCCCGCCAAGATTGCGCTCTGGGCAGCCATCGCCCTGCTTGGCGGCGTTGCCTGGTTCATGGTGGCCATCATTCGGGGCGAGACGGTCAACGCGATCTGGTTCGTGTTCGCTTCGGTCTGCACGTACCTCATCGGATACCGCTTCTATTCGAAGGTCATCGAACGCTACATCACCAGGCCTGACGACCGGCGTGCGACTCCCGCCGAATACAAGGCCGACGGCAGGGATTACGTCCGGACCGACCGCAACGTCCTGTTCGGCCACCACTTTGCTGCTATCGCCGGTGCCGGACCACTGGTTGGCCCGGTCATCGCCGCCCAGATGGGTTACCTCCCGGGCACCATCTGGATCGTCGTCGGCGTCGTCCTCGCCGGAGCCGTTCAGGACTACCTGGTGATGTTCTTCTCCATGCGCCGGGGCGGGCGCTCCCTGGGCCAGATGGCACGCGAGGAACTGGGCGTCATCGGCGGTACCGCTGCGCTCATCGCCACCCTGCTCATCATGGTGATCATCGTTGCCATCCTCGCGCTCGTCGTCGTCAATGCCCTGGGCGAAAGCCCGTGGGGCGTCTTCTCCGTAGGCATGACTATTCCCATCGCACTGTTTATGGGCGTCTACCTTCGGTTCCTCAGGCCCGGCAAGGTCATGGAAGTCTCACTCATCGGCTTTGTGCTGCTGATGGCCGCCATCATCGGCGGCGGCATTGTTGCCGAGACGGAATGGGGCGCTGCCTTCTTCACCCTGGACAAGGTGACCATCGCCTGGGGCCTCATTATCTACGGCTTCATTGCCGCCATCCTTCCGGTATGGCTCCTGCTGGCACCGCGTGACTACCTCTCCACCTTCATGAAGATCGGCGTGATCGTGATGCTCGCGCTGGCCATCATCGTGGTCCGGCCCGAAATCACGGTTCCGGCCTTCAGCGAGTTTGCCAGCCGGGAGAACGGGCCAGTCTTCCCCGGTGCTTTGTTCCCGTTCCTCTTCGTCACCATCGCCTGCGGCGCGTTGTCAGGCTTCCACGCGCTGATCTCTTCCGGCACCACGCCCAAGCTTGTGGAGAAGGAGCGGCAGACACGCTTTATTGGCTACGGCGGGATGCTGATGGAGTCTTTTGTGGCAATCATGGCCCTCGTCGCGGCAATCTCCATCGACCGTGGCCTCTACTTCGCCATGAACGCCCCCGCAGCCCTGACCGGCGGAACAGTGGAAACGGCCGCCACCTGGGTTAACAGCCTGGGCCTGGCGGGTGTGAACATCAGCCCGGACCTTTTGACGGAGACGGCCCGGAACGTCGGCGAAGAAAGCATTGTCTCGCGGACCGGCGGTGCTCCCACCCTCGCAGTGGGCTTGGCCCACATCATGCAGCAGTTCATCGGCGGCACGGCCATGATGGCCTTCTGGTACCACTTCGCCATCATGTTCGAGGCGCTGTTCATCCTCACTGCTGTTGACGCCGGCACGCGCGTTGCCCGCTTTATGCTGCAGGATTCGATCGGAAACTTTGCCCCGAAGTTCAAGGAGCACTCCTGGCGCCCCGGCGCATGGCTGTGCACCGCCATCATGGTAGGCGCCTGGGGTGCCGTACTCCTGATGGGTGTGACGGATCCCCTCGGCGGCATCAACACGCTGTTCCCGCTGTTCGGCATCGCCAACCAGTTGCTGGCTGCCATTGCCTTGTCGGTGTGCCTGGCCATCGTCGCCAAACGCGGAACCTTTAAGTACCTGTGGATTGTGGCCCTGCCGTTGGCCTTCGCCGCGGTGGTCACGATTACCGCCAGTTTCCAGAAGATCTTCTCCCCGGTCCCCGCCGTTGGCTACTTCGCGAACAACGCAGCCTTCTCCAAGGCCCTGGCTGACGGCAAGACCGAATTTGGTACCGCCAAGACCGTGGCGGCTATGGAAGCGGTGGTCCGTAACACTGCGATCCAGGGCTGGTTGTCCGTCATTTTTGTGGTCCTCAGCATTATCGTGATTGCCACAGCGCTCCTGGCTACTGCCAAGGCCTTCCGAAACCACCAAGCCGGAATTGCGAACAGGGACCACGAGGACCAGGCCCGCCCGTCCAGGGTTTTCGCGCCAGCAGGGATCATCCCCACGCCAGCGGAAAAGGAACTCGTGGCTGAATGGAACAAACTGCCGGCGGACCTCCGGTTCGAAAAGGCACGGCACCACTGATGAACCCCGGTCTGACCGCCATCGTCACGGGATTCCGGGGAATTTCACGTTACCTTGGCGGCGTACTGGGCGCCGACGCGTACTCCAAGTACGTGGAGTACCACCGTGCGGCGGGACACCATGAGCCACAACTGACTGAACGTGAGTTCTGGCGGGAACGCACGGACCGCCAGGACACCAACCCGCAGGGCCGGTGCTGCTGAAGTGACGGGACTGCCTGCCGGCGTGGCGATCCGCAGGCTCGGTCCAGAGGACGTGGAGCTTTTCAATACGCTCTCAGAGGCTGACAACCTGTTTGACGAGGATCCCTCCGTGGCGCCGTCGGGGGCATTAACGCCCGACGGCGCCCGGGACTTCCTTGCCGATCCGTCAGTGCTGTTCTGGGTCGCCGAGTACGGTTCCCTGACTGTGGGCTTCCTGCACTGCATTGTCCAGCGCAGGCGCACCGCCGGCCCCTGGGCCGAGATCTTGCTGATGGAGATGGGTGTCCACCTCGATTGGCGACGCCAGGGAATCGGGTCCGCCCTCGTGTCGGCGATGGAGTTCTGGATGGCTGGCAGCGATGTGTTGGAGGTCTGGGTTCCGGCGAACACGTATGCGGTGGGTTTCTACCTCAAATCAGGCTTCATCGCGGACGAGGGCTCCATTCTGGTCAAGCAGCTTCATTGACTGGCTTTGGGGCCGCCGGCTCGTGAGAGTATGAACGCATGAGCGATCCGAAAGACACTCAGCCATCAGAAGCCCTCCCTGTGGAGGGCACAACTCTCGAGTCCGCAGGGCTTCCTGTGCAGGGTAGTGCCGAGGCAGGCGCCGGTGCGAAGTCGAAGACGAGCCTTCAGGACCTCGTGGACGAACCCGCGAAAGTCATGCGGATCGGCACGATGATCCGCCAGTTGCTGGAGGAAGTCAAAGCTGCGCCGCTGGACGATGCCGCCCGGGGACGCCTGGCCGAGATCCACGAACGCTCCATCAAGGAGCTGGAAGACGGGCTGGCGCCCGAGCTGATCGAGGAACTGGAACGGATCAGCCTGCCCTTTCCGGACAATGGCACGCCCTCCGACGCCGAGCTCCGCATCGCCCAGGCCCAGCTGGTGGGCTGGCTGGAAGGCCTTTTCCACGGAATCCAGGCGGCCATCGCGGCCCAGCATGCCGCGAGGGAGCACGCTGCAGCCCAGCTCCAGCTCAGGCAGCTTCCGCCGGGAACGGTGATTGCTCCGGGCGTCGTCATTGGCGAAAATGGTGAGCCGCAGCGTGCTTCTGCCGCAGCTCAGGGCCACGGACCTGGAAAGCCGGGACAGCCGGGACAGCCGCAGGAACCGGACCACGGTCCCGGCCAGTACCTGTAGGTTCTTGTTGGGATTCTTTACCGGCGCCCGCCAGGGGCGCAAAGACGACGCCGAACTTGGCAAGGGCCTGTGGCGTCGGGCCCACGACAGGTTCCATCGTGGCCTTGACCGGTACCACCAGGTGTTGGAGGGCGTCGAGGACGACCAGTTGTACGCCGAACTGGTTGAGATCGCCAACGAACTGGCAGGACTCCTTGACCGGGTCCGCCTGATCTGCGTGGAGGCCCAGCGCCGTTCGCCGAGCGACGGCCTGGACATTCCGGGGCCGCTCGCGGGCGTCCACCGCTCCCTTTCCAAAGCCGGAAATTCGCTGGCCACTACTGCAGAGGCGGCTGCGATGCTGCGCCTGGCCGTGGGCCCGGTTCCTGTGGGAGCCGCGTCCGTCCGGAGGCGCGCTGAATCAGTGTTCGAACAGGTGGCCGACGCCGAACGCCGCCTTGCCGAGGACGCCGCTGGTCCATAGCCCGAGAGTATTCCCGTTTACGCGTGTGGCTTAGCGGCCGCTGTTTGGCTGCGGACGGGGCCGGACATTTGGCACGATGGCTGAATGACTTCTTCTACCCCCACACTTACTTTTAACGACGGACACACTATTCCCCAGCTCGGATACGGTGTGTGGCAGGTTGAGGACGGTGTCGCCGAGAAGGTTGTACGCCAGGCGTTCGAGGCTGGCTTCCGCCATATTGACACCGCCAAGATCTACGGCAACGAGGCAGGCGTTGGCCGCGCGATCGCGTCCTCCGGCCTTTCCGCCGAGGAAATCTTCATCACCACCAAGCTGTGGAACTCGGACCAGGGCTACGAGGCCACGCTGGCGGCCTTCGAGGAATCAATGGACCGGCTGGGCCTCGAGACACTGGATCTGTACCTGATCCACTGGATGCAGCCTAAACAGGACAAGTACGTGGACACCTGGAAGGCATTGATTGAACTCCAGAAGCGCGGCCGTGTCCGCTCCATTGGTGTCTCGAACTTCACTATTGAGGGCCTGCAGCGCCTCATCGACGAAACCGGCGTGGCTCCGGCGATCCACCAGATAGAACTGCACCCGTACTTCAGCCAGCGGGAACTGCGTGAGTTCGGTGCGTCCGCGGGGATCCTCACCCAGGCGTGGTCTCCGCTCGGCCAGGGTGGCGAGCTCCTGGAAGATGAAATAGTGGCGGCCATTGCTGCCAAGCACCAGGCCAGCCCGGCGCAGGTGGTCATTGCCTGGCACTTGGCCGTAGGCAACGTGGTCATCCCGAAGTCGGTCACGGAATCCCGCATCCGGGAAAACTTTGCGGCGTTGGAGGTCACCCTCGACAGCGGCGACATTGAAGCCATTAACGGACTGGACCGGAGCGCACGCGGCGAGGGCCGCATCGGCCCGGACCCTGCAGTCTCCGACTTCGCCTAAAGCTCCAAAACAGGCGTGGCGCTCCCTGATGGAGTGCCGGCAGCCCTGCCCTCCCGGCTTGTCCGGGCTGGGCAGGGCTTTCTGCTTTATGCGGCGATCCGGGCCTGCTCGATTGCGACGGAGTCGATCACGGCCCAGGAGTCCTCAGCGGTGCAGGAGCGGTCCGCGAAGCGTTCGGCTTCTTCACGGGTGTCAAAGCTCTCTGACCGGATCCGGCCGCAATCGGCGTCGAAGTACGTGACGTGAAATTCCTGAACGAGTTGGTTTTCCATAAATCCAGTGTGCAACCGGGGTCTGACAATAACGGCGCATCAGCTCCGCGTGTTGCCCAGCCGGAGGACACGTTCACGCGCCAGCACTGCAGAGCGCTGCGCTTTGTCCGCCGCGCGGGCGGCCTGTTTGGCCTCCGCGGCAGCAGTCTCCCGTAGCTTCCGCGTGCGTTCCAGCGCCTCCTCAGTGGCCTTGAGTCGGGAACGGAGTTCCTGTGCCTCGTGGGTGAGGCGCGCAAAGTCGGCTTCCGCCGCCGCCAGCTCGTCGCGCCGTTCCTGTGCCTGCCGTGCTGCCTCGTCGGCTGCTGCAGATGCCGTTCGCTCCGCGTCCTGGGCTTTTTCAAGGGCCGACGGCGACGCTGGCCGCGGTGCCTGCCGCACGGCCTGGAGGCGCGGCTTATCCGACTTAGCGGCAGACGGGACATCCGCCGTCGTATCCGGCTTCTTCCTTTTGACGGGGATGCGTCCGGCCGCCTGTGGAGCTGCCACCGCCCCCGGGACGGCCACGGCGCCGTCGAGGTCAACGGTGTCCACGCCGTCGGCGGACAGGACCTGCAGGAGCCGCCCGCTCTGGACGGCGGCGGCCGCCCCCTCGTCGGCTGTTACCGCCCGGAGCGTTTCTTCGACGGCGGTTGCCACGGTTCCGCTGATCCGTCGCCCATGCTGTTCCGCGACGGAGCAGGCGGCATCCACCGCTGAGGCCAGCAGCGTGCGGCGCTCCCGTCCCAGCTCCCTCATCTCCGCCGCGTCAAGGGAGGACTGGGCGGCGCGCATGCGTCCGCCCAACTCGTTGAGCTGAGCCAGGATGTCCGGCTGGTGCGCAGCGAGCATATTAACCGCCCAGGCAGCCACGGAAGGCTTGGGTAAGGCGCGCACGGCGGCGGGAAGTCCTTCTGCGGCTCCGGCTGCCTCCTTCGCTGCAGCCGTGCGGGCGGCTATGAACTCCTCGAGCGGCAGCGCGTAGAGTGCATTGGCAATTTCGGCCAGCTCGTGGTCATCCATGACGCCATCATAGGTTGGCTTCAGTGGGTGGGTCTGGACGCGCCAGCAATAGCAGGGCGGGGCCGGCACAAAAGGGTTATCTCCGGATGCCGAGGCTGGCGATGAGGTCCTCGTGCAGCTCGAACAAAATGCGGTGGAAGGAGTCACGGTCGGTGGCAATGAGCCAGGCCGGGTCCATGGCCGCGTTTTCCATGGCTGTCGTAAGGCGCTGCGCATAGCCGGTGAACCGAGGCAGCACGGCGGCCAATCGGACCTCGAGCTCATTGAGGGAAGCCAGGGCCTGGGTGAAGGTTCGAAGTGTTGGCTGATCGATCCCAATGGTTGGCCGTTGTCCGGCGGAGAGCCGGTCGAGTTGAAGCTTGCTGCACGCGGCGACCACATGTTCGTTGGGCCCTTCAAAATCTGCCAGTACCCCAGCCACCGCCTCGTGGGCGCCCGCGCCGTCCAGCTCCTGGGCAAGGAGCCGCTCGTTTTCGGTCCTCCCCGCCACGGTCAGGGACCAGCCCCTGGTATTTCCGAATGACCAGCTCACCACCCATCCCTGAGCGCCGGCGTCGATCAGGAGACGTTCGACGTCGTTTGGGTCGTGTCCGAACCGATGGGCAGCTGATTCGGTGTCGGCGAAGCCGAGGAGCCTCACGGCGTGGAGGGTGAGGAGCATCGAGGGCTTACCGCCCATCACGGAGCCGCCCCGGGAGGTGCGGGCTGTCTGCGGACCGTTCCGTTGCTGCCGTCCACCACGAGCGTGGTGCCCGTCCTGATCTTGGTAAGGGCGTCGGCTATGCCCAGCACGGCCGGAATGCCGAACTCCCGGGCCACGATGGCCGCATGCGAAAGCATCCCGCCAGTTTCCGTGATCACCGCGGCGGCAACGCCAAAGAGCGGCGTCCACGCTGGATCGGTAGTGCGGCAGACGAGGATGTCGCCAGGCCTCACGGCGGAGAACTCATCGATGCTCCGAACCGTCCGTGCCGTCCCGCAGACGGAACCGGGGCTCGCGCCTATTCCTGTGAACACGTCCTCGGCCGGACCCGCGGGTTTCGAGCCGACCGGTGGTAGTGACGCTGGTTCCATGTCAGTCCGCCCTTCCCGCCGACGGCCTGCCGGCGAGACGGTCAAGCCGCTGTTGAGCCGCCTGTGCGGAGCGCAGGCCGAGGCTTTGGGAAATTTGGGGCCACGTCAGCCCCTCTGCCCGCGCCAGGAACAGGAGCGCCGTTTCCAGCCCATCGGTCTCCGCCCGCGCTGCTGAAATGAGGGCCAGGCCGGCACGCAAGTCCACCGCATCTACTGGCGCTCCGCGCCCTTTGCCGTTGGCCCGCCACAAGATGTGGTGAAGGAGATCGCTCGCGGAAGGCGGTTGCTGCTCATGCTGCCAGGGCCGGCGCGGAAGTTCGGAAGCACCCCGGTCCATCAACAACCGCGTGGCCTGCGCCTGTTGTGTCGCTGCGGCCGCATCAAACGAACTGCCAGCTGCCTCGTCATGGTTCATCTGTACTCCGATTTTCAAGGCGCCCTTCGCCTTCATCGCCCAGCATGTGGCATCAACATTTTGTTGTCAACAGGGTGTTGATGCCATTGGCAGTCGTTTGATTTCCGGGACAACTCCCTCAGAAGTCGAAGATCGCTCCCAAGGTGTCCATGATTTTGCTGACCCGGGTGAGATTCGTGTCCAGCCAGTCCAGGGTGCTTGCGGTCTCGTCCCAGACGGATTTGGGTTTGGCCTGTTCAGGGGCGTGTGGCCCGCTGGCCAGCGAGTGCTGCAGGACGAGGAGCTCGGCGATGACTGTCGCAGCCATGTGGAATGTGCGGTGAACCAGGAACCTGGTGTGGGCCGTTGCTCCGAGCGGTGCCCGCTGGCCGTCCTGCCAGAGGAGCATGAAGGCCAATTCTGGGCCGTTGCGGTATTGACGGAGCGAGCATGTGCCCATTCCGGCGTCGTCAAAAGAGCCTTCAGTCAGCAACGGTGCAAGGCAGCCTGAACCCTGCATCGACTGCCTAACGGTCGGGGAGGCCATGAGGGCTTGGCGTTGCGACCATGCCGCGTTCAACATTCCGCCCATGTTGGCGAACGCGTTCACGCCGTAGTGGTTTTTGTCGGCGGTCAGGTAGGCCACAATCGTCAGGCTGTGGCCTGCGATTTCCCTGGTTGCTTCGATTTCCAAGCTGTCGGCCCTGCCGGGGCGCACCCTCCAGTCACCCCACGGTGTGTACGGCGTGGTTGTCGGCGCAGACTGTAGGAACAGCCGGTACTCGGGAGCAGCGGCTGCGCTGGCGGTCACGGCTGGCATCACAGTTGCCGGGGCGGGACCGCGCTGCCCTCGGTGAGGCGGAGCGGGGGTCGCACCTGCCGGAGCTTGGGATGCGGGAGGAAAGTGAAGGACCCTGTAAATCAACCCGACCTCGTCAAGTAGACGCACCTCACTGCCGTTGTCCACACTGGCGGACGAGATGTACTCCATGGCGCCGTCATACGTAGTGGCGTGCGTGGTCCCGTCCGGGAGCGTGAGCGTCCAAGTCTTGTTTTTGAGCTGCAACTTATACCTGGTCGGCTCATGAGAAGGCCGTGCATCCGACTGTGCAGGCAACGGCGTTGGGCTGCCGGGTGCCAGGGGCCGCATGAGCTCATCGTGCATTCTGCGAAAATCATCGGGCGTGAGGTCCCTCATAACGCACCACCGTTCCGTGAAAGGTGGGCAGCCTGGGTGCTCGGCCTTGCAGACGCCCGCCGGGAAGCTCGATGCCCACCATATTCCGCGCGGGTGGAAGGTATGTCAACGGGGCTGCGGGCAGCTCGCGCCGGGCCGGGGTGGCATCGGCGCCGACGGGGAAGGGTCCGGCTTAACCAGCGAAAAACCCCGCGTCATCGTCGAAATCAACGACAACACGGGGTTTATCCCGAGCTTCCTATCAGAATCGAACTGATGACCTTTTCATTACGAGTGAAACGCTCTACCGACTGAGCTAAGGAAGCACCGCATGACGTGACCGGAAGAAACCGGCTGCTTCATGCAAGAGTCAACTGTAATAGAGTCCCTGCGCCCGGGTCAAAATGGACGCCACGGCCTGCTCAGCAGACAGTGTTGTCGGCGGGAACCTTGCCTTCCACGAGGTAGCTGTCCACGGCGTCCCCAATGCAGTCGTTGGACCGGCCGTAGGCCGTGTGTCCCTCACCCTGCCAGGTCAGCAGGGACGCATTCCCCAGTTGCTTCCGCAAGGACGCTGCCCATTCCACTGGCGTGGCGGGGTCGCCCGTGGTCCCAATCACCACGATGGGGGCCTCACCGCTGTATTCCACGGGGGCAGGGGTCCGCACGCTCGAGAACGGCCAGTCCACGCAGTTCGTGCCGCCGTAGGCGAAGAAGTATCCCAAAGTGGGGGAGTCCTTCATCAGTCGCTGCTGCTCGGCCCGCATGCCTGCGGTGTCCGAGACCATCGGGTAGTCCAGACAGTTGATGGCGTTGAACGCGAAGGTTGAGTTGGACGAGTACGTACCGTTCGAAGTGCGGTCCGCGCCGAGGTCGGCGAGCCGGAGCATCAGGCTCACGTCGCCCGTCATGGCGGCATCAAGGGCCTGGGTCAGGGCAGGCCAGCTTGCGTCGTTGTAGAGCGGCGTGATGAGTCCGCTGACGAACATGTTGGCATTCACCAGGCGTCCGTCCTTGGCCGTACGCGGCGTCTGCTGGACTGCGCCGATGAGGTCGCGGATCTGCTGGACGCCGTCGTCCACGGTACCGTTCAGGGGGCAGCCGTCCTCCTGGAGGCAGTCGGCAACATAGGCCCGGATGGCCTTTTCAAAGGCACGGGCCTGCCCGCTGGTGAGTTCCTCATTGCTGATGGACGGATCCAGGGCGCCGTCCAGGACCATACGGCCCACGTTGTCAGGGAACAGCGAAGCATAAGTGGAGCCCAGGAACGTGCCATAGGAGTAACCCAGGTAGTTCAGCTTGTTGTCGTTGACCACGGCGCGCAGGATGTCCAGGTCCTTGGCCGAGCTGACGGTGTCGATGAGCCCCAGGGCCGGACCTGTCTGCTCGGCGCACTGAGCAGCGATGGCCTTGTTATCCGCCAAGGCGGCGGCCAGCCCGGCGTCGGTGTCTAGGGCGTAGATTTTGGCGCGGGCGGCGTCGCGTTCGGCATCGGTCATGCAGGTAACAGGGGACGACCGCTTCACGCCCCGGGGATCGAATCCCACCAGGTCATAGCTGTCGCGCACGGGCTTGGAAAAATGCGTGCCTGCAGCATCCTTGACGAAGTCGTAGCCGGATGCGCCCGGCCCTCCCGGGTTGACCAGCAGGGTCGCGGTCTTTTTGCCCGTACTCGCAGCCTTCAGGGCAGCAATCTGGATCGTCTCGCCGTCGGGCTTTTTGTAATCCATGGGCACGGTGATCTTGGCACATTGGAAGCCGCTTTCACAGGGCTCCCACACGACCTCCTGCGAGTAGAAGGAATCGAGTCCTTCCGGCGCCGCAGCGACGATCGACGGATCTGCCTTGGCTGTCGCGCTGCCCTGCTCCTGCTCCCCACCGTCAAAAAGGGTGCACGAAGCCAGCACCACGGCCAGAACCAGGGCGCCGGCGGCCCGCACTCCAATCCCCAGGGACCGGGGGCGTACGGGCAGGGGGCGAGCAGTCATCGAGAGTGTCTCCTTGTAAGGGGGCTAGATCAGGCTGGCTGCCATGGACTCAATAGTCAACAGCGGAGCAACGTTGGTAGTAGTGATGCGTTCCCGGGCTTTGTTGATGGCATCCATGCGGGCGAGGGTGACCTCCGGGGTGGACCGGGAGGCGAATTCCTCCAGTTCACCCCTTAGCTCAACGTTCACCAGCTCCACAGCATTCCCGAGCTGGATGATGAGTACGTCCCGGTAGAAGGAAAGCAGGTCCGTCAGGGTCCGGTCGAGGGAATCGGTGATGGAACGTTTGGCCCGCCGCTTCTGGTCGTCCTCGAGCTGTTTGACCTGGCTGCGCATTGCCTGCGGCAGCGTCCCCGATTCGGGCGCACCCAGCGTGGCAAGGAGTGCAGCCTTCTCGGCGGCGTCGCGCTCTTCGTTGGAGCTGTTCGCTTCTGCCGTGGCGATCTTCACCAGCTTCTCGGCCATCATCACGGCGGCGGTAACGCCGCGCAGCCCCAGCGGGAACTTCACGGTTTCCAGCCGGCGCTCCCGGGCCTCGGGGTCCCGGGCCAGTCGGCGGGCTATCCCCACATGGCTTTGGGCCGCCCGGGCGGCCTGTTCGGCGAGTGCCGGATCAACGCCGTCGCGTTTGACCAGCAGGGCGGCCACGTCCGCCGCAGGCGGCAGCCTGAGTGCCACGGCGCGGCAGCGGGAGCGGATGGTCACCAGCACGTCCGCGGGCGAGGGTGCACACAGCATCCAGATGGTCCGCGGCGTGGGCTCTTCGATGGCTTTGAGCAGCACGTTAGTGGTGCGTTCGGTCATCCGGTCAGCATCCTCCACCACGATGATCCGCCACCGGCCGGAGGACGGCCTGTTCCCCGCCTTTGACACCAATTCCCGGGCTTCAAGAATGGTGATGGTGACTTTTTCGGTACGGACGAACGTCACATCGGAGTGGGTCTCACCCAGGATGGTCAGGCAGGCGGGGCAGGTTCCACAGCCACGGCGGGTCACGTCGTCCTGGTCGCAGTTCAGCGCCGCTGCGAACGCCTTGGCAGCGTTGGAACGCCCCGAGCCGGGTGGCCCTGTGAACAGCCAGGCATGGGTCAGCCCCTCGCCGAGGGAAGCCTGCCGGAGCTGTTCGACGACGGCGGGCTGGCCTTGGAGATCGTCCCAGACGCTCATGCCGCACCGCGGCCGGAGGAGGCCAGGAGCGCATCCACGCGGGCCAGGATCCGTGCCCCCAGTTCTGTCACGTCGAGGTGTGCGGGCAGCACCAAGTAGGCCTCAGGGCGGGACGCCGCGAGCTGGAGGAACGCTTCCCGGATTTGGGCATGGAATTCATCGGCCTCGGATTCCAGGCGGTCCTCGGCTGCGTCCCCTGCGGTGCGGCGGCGGCGGCCGTCTGCCGGGTCCACGTCCAGCAGGACTGTCAGATCGGGCCGAAGGCCTTCGGTGGCCCATTCGTTGAGTAACCGGACCGCCTCGGTGCCAAGGTTACGGCCGGCACCCTGGTAGGCAACTGAGGAATCGATGTAGCGGTCCGTGAGGACGATGTCTCCCCGCTCCAGCGCGGGACGTATGACCTGGCCTGCATGTGCAGCGCGGGACGCCGCGAAAATAAGCGCCTCGGTGTGGGCATCGATGTGGCCGTGGCCGTGATCCAGTACCAGGGAACGTAGCTTCTCGCCGATGGGCGTGCCCCCAGGCTCCCGGGTCCGCAGCACTTTCAGGCCGCGGGATTCCAGGGCTTCGGCCAGCCGGGCCGCCTGCGTGGACTTGCCGGCGCCGTCGCCGCCTTCAAACGCGATAAAAAGCCCGGGGCTCTGGATAGTCACCTAACAAGCCTACCGACCCCACTGACATTCACCGACTGGGCCCTGGCCTGCTGCCGTCCCCGGGCGCACAGGTAACGGCTTTCTAGGGAGGCAGCGGTCCGAAGTACGCTAGCCCCATGAGTCTCACCCAACACCAGGCCGCGTCCCTTTCAGCCGACACCGTGGTTGTCGCCGCCGGCCGGCCGGCACGTGAGCGGGACGAACCGGTGAACCCGCCTATCGTGCTCTCTTCAACCTATTTCGGCACTGGACCGCTGGCCGACGGCGACCGCGGCTACGGCAGGTACGCCAACCCCACGTGGGACCCCTTTGAAGAGGCCCTGGGCCAGCTGGAAGGGTCCGCTCTGCCGGGCCTGTTGTACGCGTCGGGACTTGCGGCGGTCAGTTCAGCGCTGTCCTTGGTGCCCGCCGGCGGCGTCCTGGTCATGCCGTCCCACAGCTACTCGGGTTCGCTGGTGATGGCCGCAGAGCTTGCCCAGAAGGGCTTCATTGAGCTCCGCACAGTGGATATCGCCGACACAGAAGCGGTCAAGGAGCAGATCACCCCGAAGGGTCCGGACGCCCGAACGGCCAGCATGTTGTGGCTGGAAAGCCCCACCAATCCCTTGCTGGGCATCGCCGATATTCCTGCCCTCACGGAGGCCGCGCACCGGGCCGGGGCGATCGTTGTCACGGACAACACGTTCTCCACCCCGTTGGTGCAGCAGCCTCTGGCCTTGGGATCAGACGTTGTCCTCCATTCGGTCACCAAGTACCTCGCCGGGCACTCCGACGTCGTCCTGGGTGCTTTGGTCACGCCAAACCCGGACATCCGCGCGGCGCTGCTGCACCACCGGACCATCCACGGTGCAATCGCGGGGCCTTTCGAAGCCTGGCTGGCGCTGCGCGGCCTGCGGACGCTTGCCCTGCGGATCGAACGCTCGCAGGAATCGGCGGCGGTCCTCGCCGAGCGGCTGGGCGCCCACTCGCGGGTCGAAAGCATCCACTTCCCTGGGCTTGCCGATGATCCTGGCCACGAACGGGCGAAGGCCCAGATGAAGGGCTTCGGATCGATCGTGTGCATCCAGATCGCGCCGGTCGGGGATCTCAGTGGCGCCGACGCCGCGGACACGCTTGTCCGTGCCCTGCAACTGTGGCTGCCCGCGACATCCCTGGGCGGCGTGGAGTCCCTGATCGAACGGCGCCGCCGCCACACTGCCGAACCGCTGAGCGTTCCGGAGAACCTGGTGCGCCTCAGCGTCGGAATCGAAAACGTTGAGGACCTCTGGGCCGATTTGAAGCAGGCGCTCGACTCGCTGGAAGGCTAGGCTGGGATGGTGGACGGTCAAGTGATGATTTTTTATGTGGAGCGGGCAGTTTTCTTTGTCCTTGCCGTGGTGGCCCTGGGGCTTGAACTCTGGGCGCTGGTTGATTGCGCACGGCACAGGTCGAACGCTTTTGAAGCCACCGGCAAGCGGACCAAGACCTTCTGGCTCGCCCTCACCGGCGGTGCCACCCTTGTGGGCGTCTTCTCGCTACTCGGCAGCGGCGGGGGCCTGTTCGGCACCCTGGGCCTTTTTGGCCTGGCCGCCGTGGTGGCCGCCTCGGTCTACCTCGCCGACGTCCGTCCTGCAGTGAAGGACGCCGGTCGCGGAGGCAGCCGCAACACCGGGCCCTACGGGCCGTGGTGACCTAGACACCCGGCGCTACAGCTTCCCAGCCCACTGTAAGTTCACCCAGGCGCCACCGCGAGGGTCCGTCCTGAACGGGCCAGCCGCCGTCGAGCAGTGTTTTGCACATCGCGTGCCAGCGCTGACGGTTTCCGAACGACGCCAGCGGCGCCGATTCCAGCCATGCCCGGTCCATCGCCGCCATGAGGCCGTGGATACGTTCACCGGGGATATTCCTGTGGATCAGCGCTTTCGGCAGCCGTTCCGCCACCTCCGAGGGCAGCACAAAACTTCCGAACCGCACCGACATGCTCAAGGACAGCGGCCGCTCGCTGTCGAGGGCAATCCACGTCACCCGCCGGCCGATCTCGTCGCACGTGCCGTCAATGAACAGTCCTCCGGGAGCGAGCCTGCCCTGAACCAGCCGCCAGATCCTTTCCACATCCGCTTCCTCATATTGGCGCAGCACGTTGAAGGCTCGGACCAGCACCGGTCGGCCGGGCACGGGCAGTTCGAAACCGCCCACCAGGAAGCTCAGCCCGGGCTCTTCCAACTCCTTCGCGGCGCGGACACGCTCCGGTTCGATCTCGATGCCGCACACGCGGACGTCCGGCCGGATGGTGCGAAGGCGTTCAAAAAGTTCGACGGCGGTGGCGGGCGTTGCGCCATAGCCCAGGTCGACCACCAGGGGATCCTCTGCCATGCGCAGGCGCCTGGCCTGGGGACCGGTGAGCCAGCGGTCCACCCGACGCATGCGGTTGGGGTTGGTAGTGCCGCGGGTAATGTTCCCCACCGGTTTGGCGGTCCTGTTCGTGCCGGCCATCTTGGGGGCGGCCACCCGTTCAGCTTTTTGAACCACCGCCCAACCCTATCCAACGTGACGGATCCGCGTGACCCTGCGCTGTAACGCTGGGCGGGCGGCAGCGGCGCTCAGCTAGGATGAAAATCATGACTTACAAGCTGATTCTGCTGCGCCACGGCCACAGCGAATGGAACGCCAAGAACCTGTTCACCGGCTGGGTGGATGTTGACCTGAACGACCAAGGCCGCGAGGAGGCAGCACGCGGCGGCGAGCTTCTGGTCGAGCACGATGTGCTCCCGGACATCCTTTACACATCGCTCCTGAAGCGGGCCATCAACACGGCCAACATCGCCCTGGACAAGGCTGACCGTGGTTGGATTCCCGTCAAGCGCGACTGGCGCCTGAACGAGCGCCACTACGGTGCGCTGCAGGGCAAGGACAAGGCACAGACCTTGGCTGAATACGGCGAGGACCAGTTCATGGAATGGCGCCGGTCCTACGACACCCCGCCGCCGCCCTTGGACGACAACAGCGAGTTCTCCCAGGCGCACGATCCCCGCTACGCCGACCTCGGCGCGGCCCTCCCGCGCACCGAGTGCCTGAAGGATGTCCTGGTCCGCCTCCTGCCGTACTGGGAATCGGACATCAAGGAAGACCTGAAGACCGGCAAGACTGTCCTGGTCACGGCCCACGGCAACTCGCTGCGCGCCTTGGTCAAGCACCTTGACGGCATCAGCGACGAAGCGATCGCCAGCCTGAACATCCCCACCGGCATCCCGCTGGTTTACGACCTGGACGAGGACTTCCAGCCGATCAAGCGGGG
>NZ_JBLWIJ010000012.1:0-21727 GCF_051365025.1 Arthrobacter sp. R4 | reverse complement strand
GAACAGTGCCATCAACGACCTCCACCTGAGCGTGTTCAAGGCAATCGCCAGCCCGGACTGGCAGGAATCCCCCGCTACCACCGTGGACGTGGCCCTCGCCAGCCGTTATTTCGAGCGCTTCGCGGACCACGGCGTTTCCGTGGCCCAGAAAGTCACCTACCTCGTGACCGGTGCCTGGCAGCCGAACGGCACCGAGCACAGCTGACAGCTGCGTTTGTGCCCAGCAAACGACGGCGGGCCGGTCACCTCGAGGTGACCGGCCCGCCGTCGTTTGCTGGGCACAAACGCAGCTGTCAGCTGTGCTCGGTGCCGTTCGGCTGCCAGGCACCGGTCACGAGGTAGGTGACTTTCTGGGCCACGGAAACGCCGTGGTCCGCGAAGCGCTCGAAATAACGGCTGGCGAGGGCCACGTCCACGGTGGTAGCGGGGGATTCCTGCCAGTCCGGGCTGGCGATTGCCTTGAACACGCTCAGGTGGAGGTCGTTGATGGCACTGTTCGCCTTCAGGATGTCGCGGGCAACTTCCAGGTTGCGGGTTTCCAGCAACACCGTCAGCTTGGCAGCGATCAGCTGGTCCAGTTCAGCCAGTTCCTTGAACGTATCGGTCATGGAGGCCGGGATCACCGTGGAGGGGAAGCGCAGCCGGGCCAACTGGGCGATGTGGCGGGCGAGGTCACCCATCCGCTCCAGCGACGCGCTCATGCGCAGCGAGCCCACCAGCATGCGGAGGTCGCTGGCAACCGGGCCCTGCAGGGCCAGGATGTCGATAGCGCGCTCGTCGAGGCTGTTCTGGAGGAAGTCGATCCGGGCGTCGGCTGCGATCACGTCCTGGGCCAAGTCCACGTCCGCCACCTGGAAAGACGTCGTTGCCTTTCCGATCGCTTCGCTGACCAGCTGTGAGATCTCGACGAGCTGCTCACCGACCTGGGCAAGTTCTTCCTGAAAAACCTTACGCACGTTGGCGTCCTTTCCTTGGAACCGCCCGCCGGCCTTGTCCGCCGGCGGGGGTTCGTGTCGCCGTTCGGCAGTCCAACTCCATACTCTGCCAGCGGCTGGTGAACGATTGGCACTCGGCAGATGAACGTTAGTTGAACCGTCTCCCTCGGAGGGTCTGATGCGGCAATACCGCATTTCCCACAGCATAAGCTGGGAACGTGGATCCTATGCTCATCGGTGTCATTGCAGGCCTCGTCGGCCTGTCGTTCGGCACTTTCGGCGTGCTTGCTTTCAGGGTCAGCGAAAAGCAGCGTCAACTGGTCGATATCGACGTCGACGAACTCGCACTGCCGGCGGGCGCAGCTGAGGTGCTGGCCGTCGTCGGGCGTGCCTTTGTGGTGGTGGATGCCGTGGACGGTGTGGTCAGGGCCAGCCCGGCGGCCTACGCCTATGGCCTGGTGCGCGGCCATACCGTGGTTCACAAGCCGTTGCTGGACATGACCGCCGGCGTCCGCCGCGACGGCGTGATTATCGAGAAACAGCTGGAGCTGCCCCGTGGCCCCCTCGGCCAGGGAACCATCATCGTGCAGGTGCGCGCAGCCATGCTCGGTGAGGAATACATTCTCCTGCTGGCCGACGACCGCACCGAAATCACCCGGACCGAAGAAATCCGCAACGACTTTGTGGCTAACGTGTCCCACGAGCTGAAAACTCCGGTGGGGGCGATCTCCCTCCTGGCCGAAGCGCTGGAGTCCTCGGCTGACGACGAGGACGCCGTGCGCCGTTTCGCCAAGCGCATGCACAAGGAGTCCGGCCGCCTGGCGGCGCTCGTCCAGGACATCATCGAGTTGTCCCGCCTGCAGGGAGCCAGTGTCACCCAGCAGGGAAGGCCCGTGGATATCAACACCGTCATCCATGAGGCCGTGGACCGGTCCCAGCTCCCCGCGGAAAGCAAAAACATCAAGATCGTCGTGGGCGGGCACGTGGACGGAAAGGTCTACGGGGACCCTGACCTGCTGGTCACGGCGCTGCGCAACCTGATTGACAACGCCATCCGGTACTCGCCGGAGAACACCCGGGTGGGGGTGGGGGTCCGTGCCAAGGAAGGACTCATCGCCATCTCAGTGACTGACCAGGGCGAAGGATTGTCCCCGGAGGACCAGGAGCGCGTGTTCGAGCGTTTCTATCGCGTGGACGCGGCACGTTCCCGGCACACCGGCGGAACAGGCCTTGGACTGAGCATCGTCAAGCACGTTGTCTCAAACCACGGTGGCGAGGTCACCCTGTGGTCCCAGCCCGGCCAAGGCTCCACCTTTACGCTGCGGCTTCCGGAAATGGAGGGGCAGGACGTCGAGGACGAACCGGCCTCCAGCCCGCCCTCTGCACGGTCGAAGCACCACGCCGCCCAGCACACCCATGAATCCCGCGCCGCCGGCGCACACGAACAAGGAGCTAGCGCTTGAGCAGGATCTTGATAGTTGAGGACGAAGAGTCGTTCAGCGACCCGCTGTCCTATTTGCTGGGCAAGGAAGGCTTCGAGGTGGAGGTCGTGGACAACGGCCTGGACGCCATCACCGAATTCGACCGTAACGGCGCCGACCTGGTTCTGCTGGACCTACAGCTCCCGGGCCTGTCCGGGACTGAAGTGTGCCGGCAGCTCCGGCAGCGGTCCGGTGTCCCGGTCATTATGCTGACCGCCAAGGATTCCGAGATCGACAAAGTAGTGGGCCTGGAGTTGGGCGCCGACGACTACGTGACCAAGCCGTATTCCTCCCGCGAGCTGGTAGCCAGGGTAAGGGCTGTGCTCCGCCGCCAGGGCGAACCGGAAGAGCTGATCTCCTCCACGGTTCAGGCTGGACCCGTCCGGATGGACATCGAGCGGCATGTGGTGAGCGTGGGCGGTGAACAGGTGCTGCTGCCCCTGAAGGAGTTCGAATTGCTCGAAATGCTGCTCCGGAACTCGGGGCGCGTCCTGACGCGTGGCCAACTCATCGACCGGGTCTGGGGCTCCGACTACGTCGGCGACACCAAGACCCTTGACGTCCATGTCAAGCGGCTGCGGAGCAAGATTGAGCCGGATCCGTCGGCGCCGCGGTTCCTGGTGACGGTCCGCGGCCTCGGCTACAAGTTCGAACCCTGAGCCGGCGGGCTGCCTAAGACCGGATGGACAGCGCCGGACGGACAGCGCCGGACGGACAAAGGAGGGGCTCCCCACGGGGAGCCCCTCCTTTGTGCGTTCGGGTTCCGGACCCGGAAAGTGCCTAGTGCGCTGCGGCCGCAGAGGAGGTCGACGGCGTCGGCGTCGGTGAGCTCGTTCCGGTGGGCTCGCTGCCGCCCGGGACATACTCCTTGTACTCTTCCAAGGTTGCGTCCAGGACGGGGACGTCGATGGTGTCGGTCACGTTGGTGCCGCTTTCGGTGACCTTGACCGGCACCAGGGAGCCGGCAATACCGCCGCTGGTGCTGAGGATCGCTTCGTCGGTCGAGTCGTTGAGCAGCGTGTAGGAGTTTGCCTTCACAGATACCTGCGTCTGCGAGCCTTCAGCACCGTTGACCGTCAGCTTGACGTCCTTTGACGACGAGTTGTACACCGCCCCGAGCAGGCGGCCGGGCTGGTCTTCGCCTGCAGAAACGATCAGGAAGTTCCGCAGCTGCAGGGGGCCCAGGTCCGCGCGGATGCCATCCGACGCGGAGTACTGGTGCGAAGTCTGCTGGGGGGTGATGTAGCCGCACCCGGTCACGGTCACCAGGCCGAGGCCCAGGGCAGCTGCCGCCATTGCCAGTTTGCCGCGCTGGGCCCGGTTCATCGCAGTGAAACGCACGTCACGTACTCCTCAAGAGTCTTGGAACATTATTCAGCCCATAGCCTATCCGCAAACCCGCCCAAACGCGGATTCCGGATGGTCACATTGCCCTTGGCAGCGCCCCTTCGATGCACTATTATCTGCATCCGTCAAGGGGTTCAAGGGGGTCGATTCTGCCCATTTTCCGCGTATTCATGCGGTTCCGGGCCCCTTTCGCGGCCAGTCATATGCCCGAATCGTGATAAACTGGTCTGCGGGAAAGGGGAATGTCCACATGGTATTTGAGGTCGGCGAGACAGTAGTTTACCCTCACCACGGTGCTGCAAAAATTGAAGAAATCAAGATGCGCACCGTCAAGGGCGAAGAGAAAATGTATCTCAAGCTCAAGGTGGCTCAGGGTGATCTGACCATTGAAGTTCCAGCAGAAAACGTTGACCTTGTTGGGGTCCGGGACGTAGTGGGCAAGGAAGGCCTGGAGCACGTATTTGATGTGCTCCGTGCCGAGTTCACTGAAGAGCCCACCAACTGGTCACGCAGATACAAGGCAAATCTGGAGAAGCTTGCTTCCGGTGACGTCATCAAGGTAGCTGAGGTCGTCCGCGACCTCTGGCGCCGAGATCACGATCGGGGCCTTTCCGCAGGTGAGAAGCGAATGCTGGCCAAGGCCCGGCAGATTCTGATTTCAGAATTGGCGCTGGCCGAAAAGACCGACGAAGAGAAGGCTGCCAGCGTTCTCGACGAGGTCCTGGCTTCCTAAGAATTGAACCCCGGTGGCACGCAAGTGTCGCCGGGGTTTCTTTTTGCCCGGATGCAGGTCCGGCCGGGGCTGCCCCCGGGGACGTAGGCTAGTCCGCATGAGTGAAACACCCAACCGCCTTGTCACCGCAGTGATCCTGGTGGCCGCAGGTTCAGGGCAGCGGCTCGGCTACGGCATGCCCAAAGCTGCCGTTCCGCTGGGCGGCGAACCCCTTCTGACCCATGCCCTGCGGGGCGTCGTCGCGTCCGGAATCAGCAGCCAGGTCTGTGTTGCCCTGCCGGCTGGGGACGACGGCCTCCGCCGGCTTTGCGAGGACTTCCGGGAGGAACTGGCCGACGGCGGTCCTGTCCTGACGATCGTTGACGGCGGCGCCACGCGTGCGGACTCCGTCCGGGCCGGCATCGCTGTCCTGATGGAAGGTATTGAGGCGGTCCTTGTGCACGATGCCGCGCGGGCGCTCACTCCCGAATCCGTCTTCCACCGGGTCGCTGACGCGTTGGCCGCCGGGGCCGCAGCGGTCATCCCCGCTATCCCGGTGGTGGACACCGTCAAGACGGTCGCAGCCACCACGGGCCAGGACAGCGCGTTGGCGCCGGAAATCGTCACTGGGACCGCGCCGCGGGAGGAACTCCGCGCGGTCCAAACGCCTCAGGGTTTCCAGCTCAGCACCCTCCTGAAGGCGCATGAGGCGTCCCGGGCTTTGGATGAGAAGCAGTCGGCAGCGGTCACGGACGACGCCATGCTCGTGGAAATGGTCGGCACGCAGGTCTTCGCCGTCCGTGGCTCAACCCAGTCACTGAAAATCACCACGCCTCTGGACCTGATCCTCGCCGAAGGGCTCCTGGAGGGGCCGCTGGGCACCCGCTGGGTGGAAGGCTGAACATGGGACAGGACAACATGATCCTGCCGCGCACTGGAATCGGGCTGGACGTGCATGCCTTCGCCCCCGCGGACAAACCCCGCCCATTGTGGCTGGGAGGTCTCCACTGGGAGGGTGAACGTGGCCTTGCAGGCCACTCTGATGGGGACCCCGTAGCCCACGCCGCGGCAGACGCACTGTTCTCGGCGGCTGGAATCGGAGACTTGGGAACCCACTTCGGAACGGACCGCCCCGAGTTTGCCGGCGCCTCCGGCGTAACGCTCCTTGCCGAGGCCGCCAGGATCGTGCGGGCTGCCGGTTTCGAGATCGGCAACGTCGCCGTGCAGTTTGTGGGCAACCGGCCCAAATTCGGGCCACGGCGGGAAGAATCCCAGCGCGTCCTGAGTGAAGCTGCTGGCGCTCCGGTCAGCGTCACGGCCACCACCAGCGACGGGCTGGGGTTCACTGGCAGGGGTGAGGGTATCTCGGCCATGGCCACCGCGCTGGTGTATCCCCTGGGTAACGTGCACTCTTCGGCTAATCTGGAGCGGTGACCCTGCGCTTTTACGACACAGCATCCGCCGAAGTCCGAGACTTCGTCCCCCTCGAACCGGGCAAGGCGAGCCTCTACTACTGCGGCGCTACCGTCCAGGGCATGCCCCATGTCGGACACATCCGCTCCGCCATTGCGTTCGACCAGCTCACCCGCTGGCTCACGTACCGCGGGTACCGCGTCACGGTTGTCAGGAATGTCACCGACATCGATGACAAGATCCTTGCCAAGTCTGAGGCGTCCTTCGCGCCGGGCTTTTCGCCCGAACCGGGGGAGCTGCGCGAGGAGGAGTGGTGGGCATTGGCCTACCGCTACGAGCAGGAGTTCCTCAAGGCCTACGACACCCTTGGCGTGTCCCGGCCAACGTATGAGCCGCGTGCCACCGGACACATTCCCGAGATGCATGTACTGATCCAGCAGTTGATCGACCGTGGCCACGCCTATCCCGCGCTGGATGACTCCGGCGACGTCTATTTCGACGTGCGATCCTGGGACCGGTATGGATCCTTGACCCGCCAGAACATCGATGACATGCAGGGCTCCCAGGATGCCGATCCGCGGGGAAAGAAAGACCCCCGCGACTTCGCCTTGTGGAAGGGCTCCAAAGAGGGAGAGCCGACGACGGCCAGCTGGGCCTCGCCCTGGGGCGCCGGCCGCCCTGGCTGGCACCTGGAATGCTCCGCCATGGTCACCAAATACCTCGGCACCGAGTTCGACATCCACGGAGGCGGGTTGGACCTGCGCTTCCCGCACCACGAGAACGAGATGGCCCAGTCCCAGGCAGCAGGCCACGGCTTTGCCAACTTCTGGATGCACAACGGCATGGTCACGTACCAGGGCGAAAAGATGTCCAAGTCCATCGGCAACACCGTCAGCCCTGCCGAGATGCTGCAACTGGCCCCGGCGCGCGTCGTCCGGTACTACCTGGGGCAGGCCCACTACCGCTCCGTGTTGGACTACCGGCCCACCTCCCTGGAGGAGGCTGCGGCCGCCGTCGAACGCATTGATGGATTTCAGGCCAAGGCTGCGGCAAAATACAGCGACTTCGGCGACGCAAAGTCTTCATCCTGGTCGCCCATCGATGAATTGTTCGAAGAGTTCGAAGCGGCCATGGATGATGACCTGAATATTCCGAGGGCTCTCGGCGCTCTACATCAGGTTGTCCGAGCCGGCAACGCCGCCTTGGCTGCCTCTGACGACGTCATTGCCCTCGCGGCCAAGCGCATGGTGAGCCTCATGACTGAAGTCCTGGGCCTGAACGCCGTTGCAGGCTCCGATGCAGGGGACAGCCGGGAAGCGGAGGCGCTCGGTGTGCTCGTTGAAGCCCAGCTCGTGGCCCGCGCCCAGGCCCGGGCCTCCAAGGACTGGGCAGCCTCGGACGCCATCCGGGACACGCTTAAGGCAGCCGGAATCGCCGTCGAGGACGGTCCCGACGGAGCCACCTGGAGCCTGCAGCGGGACTGAACCGGCGATTTTACTTGGTTCAGTAGACTGGTAGGCAGACTCAGTCAAACAATCAAGGGTGGAACACAATGGCCAACAATGGTCGCCGATCGGTTAAAGCGAAGAAGGGCCCAACCATCGGAACCGGTGGTCACGGCCGTAAGGCCCTCGAAGGCAAGGGCCCCACGCCCAAGGCGGAGGACCGCCCTTACCACAAGGCCCACAAGAGCAAGCAGTTGGCGGAGAGGTCGGCCGCCAAGCGTGGGACCGGCGCCCGCAGCGCCGGCGCGGCCCGGACCGGTCCCAAGGGACGGGCTACCGAAGAGGTCGTCACCGGCCGCAACTCCGTGGTGGAGGCGTTGCGTGCGGGCATCCCCGCCAAGGCACTGCACATCGCCATCCGGATCGAAATGGATGACCGCGTCAAGGAGTCCCTCAAGATCGCGGCCGAACGTGGCATCCCTTTGCTGGAAACCGGCAAGCCCGAACTGGACCGTATGACCGATGACGCAGTCCACCAGGGTCTGGTCCTTCAGATTCCGCCTTACGAGTACCAGGATGCGTATGACCTGGCGGAGGAAACAGTGAATCGCTGGAAGAAGGGCCACGTCGCTAACGCGCCGCTGTTTGTGGCCTTGGACGGCATTACCGATCCCCGCAACCTCGGCGCCATCATCCGCTCCGTTTCAGCCTTCAGCGGCCACGGCGTCATTGTCCCTGAACGCCGGTCCGTCGGCGTTACAGCCTCGGCCTGGAAGACCAGCGCCGGCGCGGCAGTCCGGGTTCCGGTGGCACGCGCCGCCAACCTGAACAGCGCCCTGAAGCAGTTCAAGAACATGGGCATCTTCGTCCTCGGGCTCGACGGTGACGGCGACGTTTCGCTGCCGGATCTCACCCTCGCGAAGGAACCGGTGTGCATCGTGGTCGGATCCGAAGGCAAGGGCCTTAGCCGCCTGGTCCGGGAAAACTGCGACCAGATCGTTTCCATCCCGATCGACTCCGCGATGGAATCGCTGAATGCCTCAATGGCCGTAGGCATTTCCCTTTACGAGGTTTCCCGGCAGCGCGCCACGAAGTAACACCGCAGCGTACGGAGGAAGGGTGGCGGCTGCTTAAGGGGGCACCGTCACATAACTGGAAGCACTGGCATTTTCGCGCCGGCGGCTAATATTTAGGTGATGGTTATGCCGCTTTTCGATACTGCTTCCACCATGGACGCCTCCACGGCGCGTCCCCTCGGTGTCAGCGTTCCGCGCCCGGACAACGGGGGCGGACATGTTCCGCAGTCCCGCGCGAACGTGGCCGTGTACGCGCCCGGCGTGGCCAGCCTGGAGATCGCGTACAAGGCGCCGGGCGGTGAATGGCAGCTCAAGGCGCTGCCGAACGTCACCCACGGCGTCCACCACGGCATCGTCGATGGTTTCCCCATCGGTTCGCGGTATGGGTTCCGGGCGACGTCCAAAGAGGAATCGTTGCCGCTCTCAGTCCCCACCCTTGACCTGGACGACGACGGCGGGCAGCCGCTGCTGCTCGATCCTTACGGCCGGGCGGTGGACCAGCGGGAGGGATTCCTGACTAACGTCAGGATGGCCGCCGATTTCGACTGGGGCAACGACGCACGCCCTCGGACCCACTGGCGGAACACGATCATTTACGAGGCCCATGTCCGCGGCCAGAGCATGCTTCACCCGGACGTGCCCGAGGAACTCCGTGGTACGTACGCCGGCATGGCGCACCCGGCCATCATTGAGCACCTCAAGAGCCTGGGGATCACTTCGGTCCAGCTCCTGCCCGTGCATTTCCACCTTGACGAACCCCACCTCCAGAACCTTGCCCTGACCAACTACTGGGGCTATAACACCGCCGCCTTCTTCGCGCCCCATCCCAGCTACGCCACCCAAGCCGCGCAGGAAGCCGGCCCGCAGGCCATCCAGGATGAGTTCAAGGGCATGGTCAAGCTGCTCCATGCAGCCGGGCTGGAAGTGATCCTGGATGTTGTCTACAACCACACGGCTGAGGGCGGGCCTGACCGGCCGGCGCTGAGCTTCCGTGGCCTAGGCGAGGACAAGTATTACCGGACGGACGGACACGGCAGGTATGTGGACACCACCGGCTGCGGAAACACCCTGAATTTTGGCGAACCCCGCGTGGTGCAGCTGGTGCTGGACTCCCTCCGGTACTGGGTGGACGAATTCCACATCGACGGCTTCCGGTTCGACCTTGCCGTAACGCTGTGCCGGAACGCGGCCAATGAATTTGATCCCCGGCACCCGTTCCTGGTGGCCATCGCGGCGGATCCTGTGTTGTCGGACGTGAAACTCATTGCCGAGCCGTGGGACGTGGGCTACGGGGGCTGGCAGACCGGGCGTTTCCCCGGCGGCTGGGTGGACTGGAACGACCACTTCCGGGACGGCGTGCGGTCTTTTTGGCTCGCTGACCGCGCCGCCATCGAAGCCGGCGGCCAAGGCGGTTCGGTGGCAAGGCTGGCCGACGCATTGTCCGGTTCTGCCGGGCTGTTTGAAGGGTCGGGGCGCTCCCGGCTGGCCTCGCTCAACTTCATCACGGCCCATGACGGCTTCACGCTCAATGACCTGGTCTCCTATGACCGCAAGCATAATGAAGCCAACGGTGAGCAGAACCGGGATGGCCACGGCGACAACCGCAGCTACAACCACGGTTTCGAGGGGCGCACTGAGAACGAGGCAATCCTGGCCGAGCGCGCGCAATCCCGGCGCAACCTGATGGCGTCCCTGATGATCTCCATGGGCGTGCCCATGATCACGGCAGGGGATGAGCTGGCCAGGACCCAGCAGGGGAACAACAACGCCTACTGCCAGGACAACCCGATCGCCTGGGTGGACTGGACCCGGACCCCTGAGTCCCATGAAATGCTGCGCAGCACAAAGAGGTACATCAGGCTGCGCAAGGAATTCCTGGCCAGCCAGCCCCACGACTTCCCTGTCCGGGATGAGCAGTCCTACCTCTTCTGGTTTGATCAGTCCGGGGAACCCATGTCCATGGACCGCTGGCATGACCCGCGGCACCGGACCATGCAACTCCTGCTCGGCTCGGACGACGGAACGCTGGCCGGGCTGGTGGTGGTCAACGGCAGCAACACTGACGTGAAGATCACCCTGCCCCAGGTCACCAATGACGACGGCACACCGCACAGGTTATTTGAGCTCAGGCTCACGACGTCCCCGCTGCATGAGTTGCGCCAGGGAAGCGTTGTGGCCTCGGGTGAATCGGATGTGGTCCAGGCGAACTCGATCAACATTTACCGCACGTAGTCAGCAGAAGGCAGCTAGGCAAACCATGAAGATCTATTCCGCTGACACCTGGAGCCTGGAAGAGCTGCAGGAGCAGGTTGCAGATGCCGGCCGTCGCAGCCTTGTGGTGCCGGCTGCCGACAGCAAGAAAGCCGTGCTTGAGACCTTCGGCGAAGTCCTGAACTTCCCGGAGCACGACGGCATCAATCTGGATGCCCTTAACGATTCGCTCCACGATTTTGCGGACAGCATCACGGACGACGGCCACTTGCCCGTCACCGTCCTGTGGCAGGTGGCCGCGCCATTCCGGGGCGACCGGTCCTTCGGCATCATCTGCGAGATCCTCCAGGACGCCGAAAGCTACGCCGGCAAAGACCTCAACGTCACGGCAGTGCTGCTCTGACCCAGCCGGCGCGTTCACCCGCCGGCTGGGTCAATGCAAATATCAGGCGTTGACGATCAGCCCCAGTTCCGCCTTGGAAGCCAGTGCCTCGTGCGTGGGCAGGACCCGGACCGTGTAGCCGAACGAGCCCGCCCGGTCAATGAGCAGTGACCCGCTGAACAGGTGCCGTCCGCCGCCGAGATCCTCCTGGGGTTTGAGCTCCATCACCGTGACGTCTGCAAGGGTGTCGTTCTCTTCGGCCCGTCCGTAGGCCACCTCCACCGAGACATCTTCAGGGGCGAGCGTATGGAGGGCCACATAGGCGTTGACCTGCAGGGTGTCGCCAATCTGCGGGTCTTCTGAAACGCCCACGGAATCCACGTGCTCCACATGGATCAGCGGCCAGGCGGCGCGGACCTCGGCAGTCCAGGCCGCCAGATCCCGGGCCTGGGCGTACGAATCCGTGACAGCCCTGCGGCCCGCTTCGGCTGCGGGCCGGTACAGCATGTTCACGTAGTCGCGCAGCATCCGTTCGGCCGACACAGCAGGGCCCAGGTGGGAGAGCGTGTGTTTGATCATGGACACCCAATGCGTGGGGACCTTTTCAGTGCCGGATTCCGAGGGGCCTGCAGCGCCGGCGCCTTCGGAAACAGTGTTGCCGTAGAAGCGCGGCGCCACCTGGGTCTCCAGCAGTTCATAGAGTGCGGCCGCCTCAATGTCGTCGCGTTCCTCGGGGGACGCGCCGTTGTTGGCGGTAGGGATCGCCCAGCCGTTTTCGCCGTCGTACATTTCGTCCCACCAGCCATCGAGCACTGAAAGGTTCAGCGAACCGTTGATGGCAGCCTTCATCCCGGATGTACCGCAGGCCTCCAAGGGCCGGAGGGGATTGTTGAGCCAGACGTCGCAGCCGGGGAACAGCGTGCGGGCCATGGCGATGTCGTAGTTGGGCAGGAAAGCGATCCGGTGCCGGACTTCAGGATCGTCGGTGAAGCGGACCAGTTCCTGGATCATCTTCTTGCCGGCGTCATCGGCCGGGTGGGACTTGCCGGCGATGACCAACTGGATGGGATGCTCCTTGTGCAGCAGCAGCGCCTTCAGCCGGTCTGGTTCGCGCAGCATCAGCGTCAGTCGCTTGTACGTGGGCACGCGGCGGGCAAAGCCGATCGTCAACACGTCGGGGTCCAGCACGCTGTCGGTCCAGCCGAGTTCGGCGTCGGCGGCCCCGCGCTTCTTCCAGGCAGCGCGGAGGCGGCGGCGGACGTCCTCCACCAGCGCCGCACGCATCGCACGGCGCAGGGCCCAGACGTCGGCGTCGCTGACGTTGTATGCCAAGTCCCACCGGCCGTTGGCCTCAGCCTCCGTGCCGAACTGCTCCCTGGCCAGTTTGGAGATCCGGCCGTCCACCCAGGTGGGCACATGCACGCCGTTCGTCACCGACGTAATGGGCACCTCGGAGTGGTCGAACCCCGGCCAGAGGGCGGAGAACATGCCGCGGGACACTTCGCCATGGAGCTTGGCAACGCCATTGGCCCGCTGCGCGAGCCGCAGCCCCATCACTGCCATGTTGAACACCGACGGGTTGCCGTCGGCGTAGTTCTCGCGGCCCAGCTCAAGGATCCTGTCCACCGGTACCGCCGGAGCGAGCCCGGCCTGGAAGAAGTGCTGGATCTGCGAAACCTCGAACCGGTCGATGCCGGCCGGGACCGGCGTGTGGGTGGTGAAAACCGTGGAGGCGCGGCCGGCCGCCAGGGCTTCTTCAAAGCTCAGCGCGTCCTCGCCGGACATCAGTTCCTGGATGCGTTCAATTCCGAGGAATCCTGCGTGGCCTTCGTTGGTGTGGAACACTTCCGGGGCGTCACGGCCCGTGAGGCGCTGGTATGCCCGCAGCGCCTTCACGCCTCCCATGCCCAGGAGGAGTTCCTGCTGGAGCCGGTGGTCCCCGCCCCCGCCGTACAGGCGGTCGGTGATCCCGCGCGCGGCGTCGTCGTTGCCGGGAACGTTTGAGTCCAGGAGCAGGAGGGGAACGCGTCCGACGTCGGCACGCCAGATGTGTGCCAGCAGCCGCCGGCCGTTGGGGAGCGGGAGAGAGATCTGGAGGGGGCGGCCGTTACCGTCATCCGATGGTTCGCGCAGCAGGGTCAGCGGCAGTCCGTCAGGATCCAGTACCGGATACGTCTCTTGCTGCCAGGCGTCGCGCGAGAGTGACTGCTTGAAGTACCCGGCCTGGTACAGCAGGCCAACACCGATCAGGGGGACGCCAAGGTCCGAGGCCGCCTTCAAGTGGTCGCCGGCCAGGATGCCGAGGCCTCCCGAGTACTGCGGGAGCACCTCGGTGATACCGAACTCCGGCGAAAAGTAGGCGATGGAGGTTGGAGCGTCGGATCCCAAGCCCTGGTACCAGCGTGGTTCCTCGAGGTACCGGTCGAGGTCCTCCTCGGCGGCGCGTACGCGCTCCACCACTGACTGGTCTGCCGCCAGGCGCTGGAACTCTTCGCGGCTTACCAGCCCGAGGAAACTCACGGGATCCTGGCCGCTTTCCTCCCAGACCTTGGGGTGCAGGCCCGCGAAAAGTTCGCGGGTGGGCCGGTGCCAGGACCAGCGCAGGTTGGTAGCCAACCGGGCCAGCGGCCTGATCGGTTCAGGGAGAACGGTTCGGACGGTAAATCTGCGGATTGCCTTCACCTGCGCCACACTAATCGACAACATGGGCGGCCGGAACAGCTTTAGCTTTCTTTTAGGTAAATGACAGATGAGGCCCCGGAAAAGTCGAATCGCCCACGTGAAAAACTGCGCAGGCTTAGCAATCTCGGTGATTTCTCGCTAACGTCGAGCCTGTGACGACTAAATCAGGTACCAGTGCAGCAGCAAAGCAAAAGCCGAAGGGCCGAATCACTGACGGTCTGCGGTTTGGCCGTTTTCCCATCACCGACGTGCAGCCCGTGGTGGAGGGAGGAAAGTTTCCCGCCAAGGCGTTGCCGGGCGAAGGAATCGTGGTGGGAGCCACTGCATTCCGTGAAGGCCATGACATGCTCGGAGTCAGCGCCGTCCTCCTGGACCCCAAGGGCAAGGAACGCCAGCGGGTCAGGCTCGCAGCCCCGCGTGGGGAACGCGGAATGGGGACGGACCGCTGGGAAGGTATCCTCACGCCGTCGGGCACGGGAAACTGGACTTTCCTCATCGAGGCCTGGCATGACCGCTATGGAACATGGCATCACAACGCCGAAGTGAAGGTTGCGGCCGGGATCGACGTCGAGCTGATGCTGGCAGAGGGAGCGGCGTTGCTATCGGAAGCCGCCGAGGAATCCTTCCGCAACGCGTCCGACCGCCGGACCCTGCGGATGGCCGCTTCCATGCTGGCCAACGCATCCCTCACCGACGAGGAGCGGCTGGCCGCCGGCTTCAGCCCGGAAGTTATGGCCGTCGTTGACCGCCAACCGATCCGTGAACTGGTTGCCGTGTCCGAGCAGTACCCCCTGTTCGTCGAACGCGACCTCGCCGGCCGCGGCGCCTGGTACGAATTCTTCCCGCGTTCGGAGGGCGCCGTCCGGGATCACTCCACGGGTGCCTGGACCTCGGGCAATTTCCGGACCGCTGCCAAGCGGCTGGACGCCGTGGCCGCCATGGGCTTTGACGTGCTCTACATGCCGCCCATCCACCCGATCGGTGTGCAGCACCGGAAGGGGCCCAACAACACCCTGATCGCCGGGCCCCACGACCCCGGCTCGCCCTGGGCCATCGGCGCCAAGGAAGGTGGCCACGATGCTATCCACCCGGACCTGGGTACCTTCGAGGACTTTGATGCCTTCGTCGCCCGGGCCAACGAACTCGGGCTGGAAGTTGCGCTGGACCTGGCCCTCCAGGCCGCCCCTGACCACCCCTGGGTGGAAAGCAATCCGGAATGGTTCACCACGCGTGTGGACGGCAGCATTGCCTATGCAGAAAACCCGCCCAAAAAATACCAGGATATTTATCCCCTGAATTTCGACAATGACCCGGAGGGCCTGTCAAAGGAAATCCTCCGGATTGTGCTGCTGTGGGTCAGCCACGGCGTCAAGATTTTCCGCGTGGATAATCCGCATACCAAGCCCGTCTGGTTCTGGGAATGGCTCATTGCCCAAGTCAACAAAAAGGCCCCCGGTGTGGTGTTCCTCGCCGAGGCCTTCACCAGGCCGGCGATGATGCACGCGCTGGGCCGGGCAGGATTCCAGCAGTCCTACACCTACTTCACCTGGCGGAACACCAAGAAGGAACTCGAAAGCTACTTCACCGAAGTCAGCCATGAGTCGGCCGCCTTCTTCCGGCCCAACTTTTTCGTCAACACCCCGGACATCCTGACGGAGTACCTCCAGTACGGCGGCCCGGCGGCCTTCAAGATCCGCGCGGCCCTGGCTTCCACTGCCAGCCCGCTGTGGGGTGTCTACGCCGGTTACGAACTGTATGAACACGTCGCCCGGCCCGGCGCTGAGGAGTACATCGACAACGAAAAGTTCGAGTACAAGGCACGCGACTGGGACGCCGCTGCGGAATCAGGGCGCACGCTCGCGCCCTACATCACCCGGCTCAACGCCATCCGGCACGCCCATCCGGCGCTGCAGGACCTGCAGAACCTGACGGTGCATCACAGCACTGATGACGCCACGGTGGTGTACTCCAAGCACAAGACCCTCCCGGACGGCACCAAGGACACCATCATCGTGGTAGTCAACGTAGATCCGCACGGAACCAGGGAAAGCACCGTCTCCCTGGACTTGGCAGCGCTGGAGCTCGATCCGGAGGACCTGTCGCCCAACGGCGGCTTCCGGGTGGAGGACCTCATTACCGGTGAAACCTGGGAATGGGGCGAATACAACTACGTCCGCCTGGACTCGCACGTCGAGCCCGCACACATCTTGAGCGTGAGGAGAATGCATCAGTGAGTTTTAACCCGCAAGGATCCGGCCAGCATTTTACTCCTAAGAGCACGTTCGAGCTGAACGCGCCAGGACTTCAACACGACCCGCATTGGTACCGGAAGGCCGTGTTCTATGAAGTGCTGGTCAGGGCCTTTGCGGATGCGAACGGCGATGGGTCCGGTGACTTCAGCGGCCTGATCGACAGGCTTGACTACCTGCAGTGGCTCGGAGTGGACTGCCTGTGGCTGCCGCCGTTCTTCCAGTCCCCGTTGCGCGATGGCGGCTACGACATCTCGGACTACAACTCCGTGTTGGATGAATTTGGCACCATCAGCGACTTCAAACGCCTGGTGGCCGAAGCACATGCCCGTGGCGTACGGGTCATTATCGACCTCCCGCTGAACCACACATCGGACCAGCACCCCTGGTTCCAGGAATCACGCAAGGATCCCGACGGCCCGTTCGGCGACTTCTACGTCTGGAGCGATACCGACGAAAAGTACCAGGATGCGCGCATCATCTTTGTGGACACGGAGGAATCCAACTGGACCTTCGACCCCATCCGGCGGCAGTTTTTCTGGCATCGCTTCTTCAGCCACCAGCCCGACCTGAACTTCGAAAATCCCAAGGTTATCGAAGCGCTGTTCGACGTGGTCCGGTTCTGGCTGGACCAGGGTATTGACGGTTTCCGCGCCGACGCCATTCCCTACCTCTTCGAAGAGGAGGGCACCAACTGCGAGAACTTGCCGGCCACGCACGACTTCCTGCGGAAGCTGCGGAGAATGGTCGACGAGAGCTACCCGGGCCGTGTCATCATCGCCGAGGCCAACCAGCCGCCCAACGAAGTGGTGGAGTATTTCGGTACGGAGGAAGAACCCGAATGCCACATGGCGTTCCACTTCCCCATCATGCCCCGCCTCTATTACGCGCTCCGGGACCAGAAGGCCGCACCCATCATCGCGACCATGCACGACACCCCCGAGATCCCGGACGGGGCACAGTGGGGGACGTTCCTGCGCAACCACGATGAACTGACCCTCGAAATGGTCACCGCGGACGAGCGCGCCGCAATGCTCGGGTGGTACGCGCCGGACCCGCGCATGCGGGCAAACATTGGTATCCGGCGCCGGCTGGCACCGTTGCTGGACAACTCCCGGGCGGAGATCGAACTGATCAACGCGCTCCTGTTGTCCTTGCCTGGAAGCCCGTTCCTGTACTACGGGGACGAGATCGGCATGGGGGACAACATCTGGCTCGAGGACCGCGACGCAGTCCGCACGCCGATGCAGTGGAACCCGGACCGTAACGCGGGATTCTCCAACGCCGACCCCGGGAAGCTTTATCTACCGGTGATCCAGTCGCTTGTGTATAACTACAGCATGGCCAACGTCGAGGCGGAGGCAGCCCATTCGGGATCCTTGCTCCGCTGGACGCGGCAAATCCTCAGCGTCCGTAAGAACCACCCAGCCTTCGGACTGGGGGCGTTCAAGCACGTTGAGGCCGATCACGATGCCGTGGTGGCCTACCTACGGGAACTCTCGGACGACAACACCGCGGGGGAGGACGGCGAGACGATTCTCTGCGCCTTCAACCTCTCCCAGCATCCGGTGGCTACGAAACTCCGTGTTCCCCAGTTTGCGGGCCGCGGCCTCCGCGATGTTTTCGGCGGACAGCCCTTCCCCGGAGTCGATGGGGACGGCACGCTGACGTTGACGCTCGGCAGCCACGATTTCTTCTGGCTGCGGATCCGTTCGGCAGCCTCTAACCCGGCTTCGCCTTATACGCAAGCGCTCCCAATCCTGTCCATCGAGAACTGATATGAGCGAGCCGATCCTCACCCCGGCCCTGGCTGCGCTGCTGCAGGAATGGCTCCCGCGCCAACGCTGGTTCCCGGTCAAGACAGCCGACTTCTCATTGGAACAGGTGGGCGGCCTTGGCTTGGCAGACCGCTCAGCGATGGCCCGGCTGGAGGTTTTCCTCCTGGCTGTCACGTCGGCAACGGCCGACGGCGGACGGCGGACCGATGTGCTCCAGGTTCCGCTGAGCCGGCGTGCAGGGCAGGCCGGCGAACTGGAGCGCGCGCTGGTTGGCCATGACGCCGCGGACGATGAATGGCCCTGGGTATACGATGCCGTTCACGATCCTGACTTTGTCGCCGCCTGGCTGGAACTGATCCGTACCGCCAGCGCAGCAATTGCAGGGAATGCGGCCGGCTACCGGTCGCCGTCCGACTACCGTCTGCCCACGGCACACGGCGTAGTGAAAGTGCTGTCCGGGGAACAGTCCAACAGTTCAGTGATCGTGGACGACGGCGAGTCGGCGGCGATCGTGAAATTCTTCCGCGTGCTGTCCAACGGAGCAAACCCCGAAGTCGAAGTGGGGGCGGCACTGACTGCTGCCGGCACCTCAGAGGTTCCCGCCACCTTGGGCTGGGTCCGCGGCGAATGGAATGTCCCCGGGGCAAACTCCTATTCTGTGGCCCACGGTGAACTTGCCGTCGCGCACGAGTTCCTCGCCGGCGGACGGGACGCCTGGCGGCTCGCCGTGGACGCTGCCCGCACCGGAACAGACTTCACCGCTGAGGCCCATGCCCTGGGAGCCGCGACGGCAACTGTCCACCGCCGCCTCGCGGAGGCCTTGGGCGTGTCTGAAGAAGCGGTCCCGGGCGCGGTCATCGCACCCGGAGTAGCCGAACGCGTCCGGAAGACGTGGACGGAGGCTGGCGCCGCCGTCGGGCCTTATGACCGGGAACTCGACGCCCTGCTGAGCGCGCTCGACGGCGTTCCCGCAGGTCCGCTGCAACGGATCCACGGCGATCTCCACCTTGGCCAGATCCTCCAGGTGCCCGGACGCGGCGGAGCTGCGCGGTGGGCGATTTTGGACTTTGAGGGCGAACCCCTCCGGCCCATCGCCGAACGCAATTTTCCGGATGTCCCGCTGCGCGATGTCGTAGGGATGCTCCGCTCGTTCGACTACGCGGCGGGGGCCGCCGAACGCGAACAGGAAGGCGCGCTCGTACCGGAATCGTGGGTGGAGGACTGCGCGGAAGCATTCCTCACCGGCTACACATCTGTCACACCCGGCACCATCGACCGCCATTCGCCCCTGTTTGTGGCATTGTGGCTGGACAAAGCGCTGTATGAAGTTGTTTATGAATTGCGGAACAGGCCGGACTGGCTGGCGATTCCAGCTAACGCCTCCAGGCGGCTGCTCAGCGGTAAAGGCTCCGGCGATCAGGCCGGGGCGGCATCGGAAGGTAACAAAATGACAGGCTCAGCACGTACCGATCGGCCCCGGGTGCCCCTCCATGTGGACCCGGACACCCTGGGCAGGGTAGCCAACGGGGAGCACCACGCGCCGCACTCCATCCTGGGTGCCCATCTGGATGACCACGGGCATGTGACAGTCCGGACGATCAAGCACTTGGCTGAAGCCGTGTCCGTGGTGACAGCATCCGGCGCCGTGCCCATGGCCCACGAGGCCCACGGCGTCTGGGTTGCCGTTCTCGAACCGGAGCAGCCGGGCCATGTGCCGGACTACCGGCTCGAAGTGACATACCCGGGCGCGGCTCCGCTCACGATGGACGAACCGTACCGTTACCTGCCAACTGTGGGGGAAGTGGACCTGCACCTTATCGGCGAGGGCCGGCACGAGAAACTCTGGGAGGTGCTGGGCGCCCATGTCCAGCACTACAAATCCCCACTGGGTGACGTTGACGGCGTATCTTTCGCCGTGTGGGCCCCGAACGCCCAGGCTGTCCGCGTCAAGGGCGACTTCAACGCCTGGGACGGCCGCGAAAACTCCCTGCGGTCCCTCGGCTCCTCGGGAGTCTGGGAAGTGTTTCTTCCCGGCGTTTTAGCAGGGGCGTGCTACAAATTCGAAATTAAGACCAAGGCCGGACACTGGGTGGAAAAGGCTGATCCGCTGGCCTTTGGCACGGAGGTCCCGCCGCTGACGGCCTCCCGCGTAGTGGAACCTTCCTATGCGTTCAAGGACGCCGAATGGATGGAGGCCCGCGCGCAGCGGGACCCGCACAATTCGCCCATGAGCGTCTACGAAGTCCACCTTGGCTCCTGGCGGCTTGGCCTCGGCTACCGTGAGCTGGCCAAGGAACTGGTGGAGTACGTCAAGTGGCTCGGGTTCACCCACGTTGAGTTCATGCCGGTGGCAGAACACCCGTTCGGAGGGTCCTGGGGCTACCAGGTCACGTCCTACTTTGCCCCCACTTCGCGGTTCGGACACCCGGACGAGTTCCGTTTCCTGGTGGATACGCTGCACCAGGCCGGCATCGGTGTGCTCCTGGACTGGGTACCTGCCCACTTCCCCAAGGATGCCTGGGCGCTGGCGCAGTTCGACGGCGAACCCCTGTACGAGCACGCCGACCCCAACCTGGGCGAACACCCCGACTGGGGAACACTGATCTTCGACTTCGGCCGCACCGAGGTCCGGAACTTCCTGGTGGCCAATGCGCTGTACTGGCTGGACGAATTCCACATCGATGGCCTTCGCGTGGACGCCGTGGCTTCCATGCTGTACCTGGACTACTCCCGCGAAGACGGACAGTGGCAGCCCAACCGCTTCGGCGGGCGCGAAAACCTTGAAGCGATCTCGTTCCTTCAGGAAGTCAACGCCACGGTGTACAAGACCCACCCGGGCGCAGTCATGATTGCAGAGGAATCAACGGCATTCCCCGGCGTGACCGCGCCTACCAGCCACAGCGGCCTCGGATTCGGCCTCAAATGGAACATGGGGTGGATGCACGATTCCCTCAAGTACGCCTCCGAAGACCCGGTCAACCGCAAGTGGCACCACGGGACGGTGACCTTCTCGCTGGTCTACGCGTTCACGGAGAACTTCCTGCTGCCCATCAGCCACGATGAAGTAGTGCACGGCAAGGGTTCGATGCTCCGGAAGATGCCGGGCGACCGGTGGCAGCAGCTGGCCAACCTGCGGACCTTCCTCGCCTACCAGTGGGCCCATCCGGGCAAGCAGCTCATCTTCATGGGCACAGAATTCGGCCAGGAGGCCGAATGGTCTGAACAGCACGGCCTGGACTGGTGGCTTGCCGACATTCCGGCCCACCGTGGCGTGCAGCTCCTGACCAAGGACCTGAACGAGCTGTACAGTTCAACGCCCCCGCTGTACGAAAGGGACAACGAACCCGGCGGTTTCCAGTGGATCAATGGCGGGGACGCGGACCGCAACGTCCTGAGCTTCGTCCGGTGGGACAAGAACGGCAATCCGCTGGTTGTCGCCATCAACTTCTCCGGTGGTCCCCACGTGGGCTTTACCCTGGGTGTCCCGTCAAAGGGTGCTTGGCGGGAAGTCCTGAACACGGACTCTCCGGCCTACGGGGGATCGGGTGTGCTCAACGCCGGAGAGCTGAAGGCCAGCGCTGAGCCACTGGACGGTCAGCCGGCAACGTTGACTGTCACTCTTCCGCCGCTGGGGGCCGCCTATTTCAAGCCCGGTGCCGCAGCGGACGTGTGAGCTAGCGGACACTTTTGACCGCTGAAAAAGCCCGGAATCCTTGAGATTCCGGGCTTTTTAGCACCCCGAAGGTTCTGCCGGAGGGCCCGTCCCTAGGGATGGTTGGCCATCCCGGCAAAGTGGTGGTAGAGTTTATTTCCGCGCTGCTCCACGGAGTCAGACCGAAAAAACCGACACGAAAGCCTCAGGCTGATGAAGGTCGCGGACGCCGGTTTGACAAGATGGAAGACAGCCGGTAAGTTTGAAAAGTTGCTCCGGAGCGATCCATGGCTGTTGTTTGGTTGTGGTGGTGCCGGGTGTGTCTGTTGTTTGAGAACTCAATAGTGTGCCAAGTTTGTTGATA
>NZ_JBLWIJ010000011.1:0-994 GCF_051365025.1 Arthrobacter sp. R4 | reverse complement strand
GGTCATGGTCGGGCTCCTGCCCACCGGACCCCAGCCGGTCCTGATCTCCCTGGCCATCACCCGGGAACTGGACCTCAAAGGCTCGTTCCGGTTCAATGACGAGATCGACGACGTCATCACAGCCCTCGCCGACGGCACCTTGCACATCAACCCCGTCATCACCCACACCTACCCCCTCAACCAGGCCCTCGAAGCCTTCGAAACAGCCCGCAACTCCGCCGAATCCGGCAAGGTCCTCCTCAGCTTCGGTCCGGCGGCGGCGGGAACTGTGCCGTCCACCGCAGTTGATTGGAGTACGTCGTGAGCGTGATGATCCGGCCGATGGTGGTCATGGGCGTGTCGGGAAGCGGCAAGAGCGTCCTGGGTGCTGCGCTGGGACAGAGCCTTGGCATTACCTTTGTCGACGCCGATGACCTTCATCCGGCGGCGAACAAGGCCCTTATGGCAGCGGGTATTCCCCTCACTGATGCGGACAGAATCCCGTGGCTGGGGGTGGTGGGCTCAGCCATAACCGGCGGAGTCAGCAACGGCGAGCCCAGTGTTGTCGCCTGTTCGGCGCTCAAGCGCTCCTACCGCGACTTGCTGCGAAGCCAGGTGCCTGATCTGGTCCTGGTCTACCTTGACGGCGGGGCGGACATCATCGCCCGCCGGCTCGAAACGCGGGAACACGAGTTTATGCCGGCAACGCTTCTGGCCTCCCAACTCGCGACGCTGGAACCACCGGAGGCGGACGAGGCGCATATCCGCGTTCCCGCGCAGCTGACGGTGGAGGAAGCAGTGGGCCTTGTCCGAAGCGGGCTCCAGGTTCCTGCGCCCGCCCGTCAGCCTTGACCGCGTCAGGCTAAGTACGGTGGGCCGGGCGGAAGAGGACCTGCACGACCGGCTTTTGGGACGCGTGGCCCGCCGGTACTTCGTCGAAGGCATGCTGCAAAACGACATCGCCACAGCTGAACACCTTTCGCGCCCCAGTGTGTCGCGCCTCCTGAGGGAGGCG